>CANQPY010000029.1 GCA_947625835.1 uncultured Clostridia bacterium
TTTTTAGATTTAATAAATTGAACATTATTACTAAGAATTCAAAGTAAAAAACTGAACATTTTCACTAAGAATTCACAGAATCCTAAGAAATTTTCTAAATTATTATATAAGATATTATATGATGTTTTTAATATTATATTCATAAATGTGAAATCCAACTGCACCATGCATTGTCTGTCTTCGTTAATTAATAATTGCAATTATAAATAATTCTTCAGAATTAAGCATGTATTCCTGTGTATCTCCATCTGGTAATTCTCCATTATATGCAACCCAATATTGTGAATTTCCGTAATTCCATACTCCTGTTTTTTCATAAGTTTTATATTTAATAGTTCTATCTTCTTGTGCAAATGTTCCTTGCCCTGGACTAATTGGAAAATATTTGTTGTTCATTATAAATCCTACTGTTTTATCGTTTTCGTCTTTAAATTTTATTGAATATCCACCAAAGCTAGAACTCCACTCTATGTCTACATATTCATACTGTTTTTTAGGAAATTTCATTTTTAAATATGTTGTAGCAGAAATTCTTGCTATTTGTTTTGGAATTATTCCACTAATCCATAATCCTAAAATAATTATTAAAATTATAATTATTGTTACTATAATTGTTCTTTTTTTATTCATAATCTTTATTCTCCTATTATTTCAATAAATTACTCACACAAATTGTAAGTTGTCGCTTAGATTGAATCTCAATCATTGTTCAAAAAGTTCATTACTAAATCTATTATTACATCTTTTTCTTTTGGATTTGATTCTGCTATTAATAAAGTTAGTGCTGCTAAAGTATTGTTGTCTATAGTTTGTTTTCCATCTTTATATAATATTCCATAAAAATTTAAAAAGTATATAAACAATGTTGCTGCAATTCTTTTATTACCATCTGCAAATACATGGTTTTTTACTATTAAGTATAAAAAGTTTGCTCCTTTTTCTTCAATGCTTTTATAAATATCTTGTCCATCAAAACTTTGATAAATATTACCTATAATTGATTCTAATCCTTTATCTCTTTCTACTGCAAATAGTGAACTTTCTTCATTAAATCTTAACCTATTTATAACATCTATACATTTTTTATATTCAATCTTTCTTTCGTCAATATTTCCCTCTATTTTCTTTAGTGTTCTATGGTCATAGTCATCTAATAAATCAAGTGCTTTTGAATAATCTCCAATTACTTTTAAAATTTCCTTTGCATCATTCCCTTCTAGTCTTTCATCTATTCTATTTGCTATATCAATTAGTTTTATTGTTTTTTCTAAATATTCTAATCTTCTTTGATTTACAGCATATCCTTTTAATGTATATTCCTTTAAAACTTTGTTTGCCCATCTTCTGAAAATAATACCTTTATTGGATTTTACTCTATATCCAACACTTAATATCATATCTAAATTATAATATTCAACTTGATAAGTTTTTCCATCTGAAGCAGTTGTCGCAAATTTTGCGACAACTGAATTATCTTCTAATAGTTCCTCTTTTAAAGCATTATTAATATGTTTTCCTATAGTTTTTATATCTCTACCAAATAATTCTGATAACTGAGACCTATTTAGCCATACTGTTTCATCTTTTAAATTTACTTCTAATTTTACTCCTTGATTTTCAAATAAAATAATTTCATTTTCACTTTCTTTCATCAATCCCATCCTTTCTAACAAATTTTGATGCAATTAAATCCAATTCTCAATATAGACTTAATTTGCTTTTATAATAAATTTAATATCTTCTATTGCTTTTTCTATATTCATCATTCCATTTCCAATAGGATAGTAGACAGGATATACTTTATATTCTTTTCCTGCAATATTCTTGAAAAATTTTTGCTTTCTACATTGTGAAACAGATATGTTTTGATTTAATACAATAGAACTAACTTGATTTCCTAATGTTATAATTATTTTTGGGTTAATTATTTCTATTTCTTTGCACAATAAATCTAAATATTGAGTATAAACAAAATTAGGCAATACTCTTGCATCTACTTGTGTACACTTTCCTAAATTAGTTATGAAATATTTATGTTTTTCTACATTTTCATATACTAAATCTGCAAATTTTTCATCCCATTCTTGAGGTTTTTTCTCCATAATATTCTCATATATTTTTTCATCAAGTAGTCCTATTCTATAAAATAGTTTCCATATATTTTTAGTTCCTATCCATGGAGATCTTCTGCCTTTCCAATTAGGGTCTGATGCGATATTTCTACCTGTTGGATTCATAAAAACAAAGCAAATATCTGGATTATTAGTACATCCACCATTATATATAGATGTTAATTCTTTTGCTCCATATTTTATTTGTAATTTATCATATTCAGCTTTTAAATCTTCTAATTGCATTTTTTTCACTCCTACTTACTGCAATTATTTACTATAAAATCAATAACATCATCTTCTTTATAGTTTTCTTTATTTCTGTTCCTATCTTCTTCCGTTAAATTAACAAAATACTTATTACATTCTGGCATAATAGACATTGAATCTAATGGATAACCTGGATTTCTTTTTTCACAAGGCTTGTCCACGAAATAGAAGTGGCTTTTACTCCAACTATATTCTTTTGGTTCTTTTCCATCATATATTACCATTCCATATACCCATTTAGCGGTTAGTTTTCCACCATATTCTTTAACTAAATTACAATAATATTCAATCATTTCATCATCATTTAATTCTTTTCCATTTACTCTTCTTACATGAGTTCCTGGTTGTTTTTCTTCTGGCAACTCTTCTATATATAAATTATTATCCATACCTATAGTTATAATTTTGGTTTTATCGTAATATGCTTTTGCTTTTATATAAGCATTTTCTATAGCATTCTTTCCTGTTTCTTCTGGTTTTAGATTTATTCCTAAATCTTTGATAGTTAATACTTCTATATTATTTTCTTTTAGTTTTTCCGCATATTTCTTTATTTTTGCTGGATTTGTTGTTGCAAATAACACCTTCATTTAACTTTACCTCCTTAAACCCATTGCTACTCCACAGCCATAGCGGAGTGTGTATATAAATAGGTTTGTACTTATTGCACCTCAATAATTATTTTATACGATTATTATCATAGCATAGAGACTAATGTTTATCAATAAAATCGAAACATATTTTCTTTTATCATTAAAACAATACTTAAATTAATTTAAAATTTATGTAATATATTTTCTATGAGAATTCTTCACATTATTTTGATTTACCATTGCATATTCCATTGTTGTATCTATTTTAATGTGCCCAAGTAATTTTTGTACCTGTTCTATTGGCATACCTTTATCAATAGCCATAGTTGCCATTGTTCTTCTAAATTTATGTGGATGCACTTTATTTATATTTGCCTCTTTTCCTAAATTTCTAATTGCAATTTCTATTCCTGATATTACTAATCTATTATAAGGCTTTATAAGTGATACAAATAGTGCTTCATTGCTGTCTGTTCTTGTTTCCAGATATTTTTCTATATACATTTTACTCTTGGCACTAAAATAAACCTCTCTCACTATTACCTTTACCTAAAACAACGCAACTTCTTTCTTGAAAGTTCATATCTGATATATTTAATCTAGTAAGTTCTCCAACTCTCATACCAGTTGAAATCAATAGTTCTAATATTGCTAAATCCCTTACATTTGAGCAAGTATCTCTTAATTTTTCTAAATTTTCATCTGTTAATGTTTCTTTTACTTTTTTAGTTGCTTTTACTTTATGAATCCTTCTAACTGGACTTTTAACGATATAATCTTCATTTTCTAGCCATGCAAAGAAACTTGATAGTGTTCTTCTTATATTATCTATTGTTACCATACCTGCTCTTGAGTTGCTTTTATAATCAGCTAAATAATTTCTTAATATTTCGGTAGTAATTTCTTTTATTGGAAGATTTATAATATTTAGCATTTTATTTATATTATCTCTATAGTAATTTAAAGTTTTTGTTGAGCAACCTTCAATTTCTTTGGATGATATAAACTTATTTAAAATATCTATATTATTCTTTTGTATTTCTTGTTTTGGGTTTTGTTCTAATATTTCAATGTGATAATTTAAACATATTTCTGTAAGTATTTCTTTTAATTTTATTCTTTGGTTATTGTCTAAAAAGTTTTCTGTTGTATCAATTATTTTTTCTACAAATAGTTCTCTCATGACAATTACCTCCTTACTTTTTTTATTTAATAGTTTGCAATATATAGAACTCTACCTATATTATACAATATTTAATTTACATAATAGAAGATGAGTATATTTTATATACTCACCCAAAGTTTATATTTTTTATTCAAATTTTAAAATTCAACCTCAGCGACAACTTACTATTTATCTTACTCACACAAACTATTATTTATCATTCTTTTTATTTTTAAGTATTAGAGAAGTTATAATACCTAGAGAAATACCAAAACAAATTCCAACTCCAACCCCTGCATAACTATTTAATACTTTGCAAAAAATAATACTAAAAAGAATAGTCATTGATATTCCAACACTAAATCCAACACTTAAATATGATCCTCGTTTCATTTTAGCCTCCACTACAAATTATCTTTATTTGATAAAATTATAGCAAAAAAGCAATAAATTATCAATTAATTCATTTCAAAAAGAAAAGATTTACTCTATGCAATTAGAGTAAACCTTTTTCATTTTAATTTTCTTTAATATCATAACCTACTGTGCTTGGTATTTTAACATCTTCTTTTGTTACATTTCCTATACTATAATCAACTAATTCTACTTTTTGATTTGCATTTATTTCTTTTATTTTTAGCATATTGCCTTTGTCTACAATAAATTGGAAATCATCACTTATATAAAACTTATAAAATTCTTTTCCGTTCACTTTTTCTGTTGATATTTTTGTTGTAAATGCTGCTTTGATATTTTCCCATAAATTATCTTCTATAGAAAATGTGCCATCCTCTAATACAATAAATTTTCCAAAGTTTTCTGTGTTTTTCATTTTTATGCCTTCTTTTGCATCTCCATTATCTGTAAGTATTAATATATTATCTTTATCATAATAATTGGTTCTGATATTTCCATCCTCTAAAATATCTTTTTGGATTACAATGTCATCTTTTTTCCAAATTTCACTTGTTCTAATATCATCATCTTTAAGGCTAGTATAAGTAAATTTAGCATAAAAATTTGACATATTTTGATATTCTTTTAGTTTACTTGAATATTCCCCAATAATATTTGCTTTTCCAATAAGATTAAAGATAAAGATAATTAATGCAATTAGTACGATTATTAGTATAATTATTAGTACTTTCTTTTTCATTGTAATCTCCCTCCTTTCTTTTAAAATTTTCTCTTTACTTGCTTTTCTTATTTTTTCCGTTGTTTTATTTAGTTTATTTATTAATTTGACATTATATAAAATATTTAATATTAAAATAAGAAAATATATTATTGTATATAAAACAATTCCATTTGCTATTGTCTGTACTATAACTGTTTTTAAATCTATACTGATGTTTAAATTATTCAAAGTATTTATTTGTGTTATTGAAGAAAGTAGTATAAAAATTAAAAATCCAATTATATAATAACAAATATATTTCAACCATTTTTTTTCTTTTTTCATTCCTATATGCTCCTTTCTTTAATGTATCTTAAAATTTCTTTGACTTTTCTACGAGAAACTATTTCTTCGGTTCCATCATCTAATTTTACTACAATTGATCCCGTTTCTCCCATATCAAAGCTATCTAAATGTTTGATATTTATAATACAACTTTTTGATATTCTAACAAAGTCATTTGCTTGATTTTCTAATCTACTTAATGAGTTTTTTATTTTATATTCTCCTGATTCAGTTCTACAATAAATATCTTTTTTATCACTATAAAATGCAATTATATCTTGAAAATCTATTTGCAGATATTCATTATTTTGTCTTACTAATACTTTTTGATCATCATAATTTTTTATGTGTTCAATGATTTTATCAATATTTGTATTTGTTGAATATTCTACCCATATGTTTATTTCATCTGTATTTAATTCTTCATTCTTTTTCTTTTTTATATTTATATTCATTTCTTCCTCCATCCTTATATTAATTATACTATAATTGCTTTTGTTTTCATATGTTTTTAAGATAAACGGCGTTATTTTATGGAAGAACGGTATTAAAAAAGCACTTACCATTTAAGGTAAATGCTTTAAGACCTCTATAATTAATTTTCCATTAATGAATATTCTTCTATATTTGGCATTTTAACATCTTCATCTGTTACTGTATCAAAACTATATTGTATTTTTCTATTAGTTCCATCGCCAAATTCTCTATATAATACTAATCCTGTTTCTTTTTCTATCCACTCTTTTGAACTGCCTTCTTCTAAGTATCCTAATATATAACAATCTTTATTCTCATATTTTCCACTTGAAATTGAGCACATTGGGTTTATTGCAAACATTAGATTCATACCTACTTTATCTTCTGAATATACATAGTATCCTGTTGGTGGTAAATTTTCTACCATCATGCCATTATTTTCGTTGTATTTACTATATGTTTTATTTTTGGCATCATTAAACATATAATATTCACTTGTATCTTCATTTTTCCAAAATGTTAAGTTTCCCTCACCTTTTACATTTTTCATATTTACCTTATGGATATTATCTTTTTTCCAATAAGTCATAATTGTATCAGCAGTTTCTGAGTAAAAATAGTAATTGTTTTTTTCATTCATCTCATCATATTTTTTATCTAAGTCCATAAAAATGCTAAACCTAATTAGTATAATAATTGCTACCAAAACAACAATAATACCTATTATAATTAATATTTTCTTTTTCATATAAAAAAACCTCCCTTTTTAATTTTGGAAGGCAACCTAGCTATCATGAGTTCTTTTGAACTTTTAGACCTATGGCTTTGCGTCATAAACTTTCGTTTATTTTGCTATTTACATCTATTTATATTATAACATATTTTATGGTAGTTTTCAAATTTGATGCTTTGAATGTATTCATTTTATAACTGTTTGATATATAAATAATTCATATGGATTTATATTTGTATGAGTTGATATAAATTCTATTCCTGGCATATCTTTTATGATTGATACTATTTGTTCAATTTTAGTATTAGTTTTTATTTTTATAAATGCAGGTAGAGGATTATTCTGTTCATTAACATTATTAAGTAAATTAGGTTTTTTCTTGAATTTCTCTTTCATTTCTTCTAGTGCCTGTTCTTTTGAAATATATTCTATTTCTAAATCAGTACTATTTTCAGTTATTTTATTTTTTATATCTTCTATTTCTTGTTTTGATATGTTATCTTTTAAATATATTTCCATTGTAGATGCAATCTTATTGTAATTATAAAATACTAATATATTAAATATAATTATTAATAATAATGCTATTATGCTAACAATTATCACAACATTTTTATTAACTAATTTCTTTTTTATATTTTTAAAAATATCAATTTCTTTTATTTGCCCTTGTTCATTCTTATCCTCTTTTATTTCTTTTAAAACATTTCTACAGTTTTCACAACTTTCTAAATGTTGTTCTACTAATTCTTTAGATGTTTCACTTAAAATATTATCATTGTAACTAAATAATAAATCTTTTACAATATCACATTCATTTTTCATTTATCTAACTCCTCCTTTAATTTTTGCTTACCACGAAAAAATACTACTCTTGCCCAATTTGAAGTTTTATTCATTATTTCTGCTATTTCACTATATTCAAAGTTACCTAAAATTCTTAAATACATAACATTTCTAGTATCTTCATCGAAACTTTGTAATTTTTTGAACAATTGCATTTTATTCTCTTTTTCACAAATTGTTTCTTCTATGGATTCATCAACAAATAATGAATTTTGTATTATGTCTAATGGTATATCTTTTTTTAAATTGTCCTTTTTTAATTTCTTATACCAAATGTATTTACTAATTTGACACAACCATGTAGATATTTTGCAATTACCTTTAAATTTATTTATATCTTTCACAGCTACTAAAAAAGTTTCTTGAACTATTTCTTCGGCTATATCTTCGTTTCTAGTTAAGCAGAATACATATTTATAGACCATTTTTCCGTATTTTTTATATATTTCAGTTATATCCTGCATAACTTTTTCCTCCCTTCACTTAATTAGTACCTTTTTTTATTATTTTGTTACAATTTTTTGTCATTAAATCTTTTTTCTATTTTGTCTAATTCTAATTGAGATAGTTCCTTAGCTGAATAATAATCCCCTTGATTAATACAAGCAATAATTTGTTTTAAAAATTTTACATATTCCTCTTCATTTTCCATAATTTTACATTTCCTTTATTAATATTTTTACATGCTCATAGAATATATTAGATTTTTACTGGTAACACTAATTATTAGATATGAGTTTGTGTTCATGATATCATATTCACATTGATAATTCAAGCATTTTAGAAATTTTCTATGTCATTGTTTTTCACTATTATCATACTATTAATGTGTTCAATATTTAAAACTTCGTTGTTATACTTATATTAATACTTTTAGTACATGGAGGTACGAAATGAGTTCAGTTCAAAAAGCAAATATTGATAAAGTTTTTGGAAAAGTTTTACGCGATTTTCGAAAAAAAAATAATTTAACTCAAGAAGAATTATCTGAAAAATTAGGAATTTCTTTAAAATATATATCAAGAATTGAAAATGGAAATAATGGTGTTAAAACAGAAACTTTAATAAAATATATGAATATATTAGGAATTACACCAAATACAATTTTTATGGATCTATTAACTAATCCGGAAGCTGCCAAAAATGCAAAAATTTCTGAAAAAATTGTTAATTTATCTGATGAAAAAAAAGATTTTTTAAGCTCTATTATTGATTTATTAGAAAATTTAGATTCTAAAAAGGAATAAAAAAACAACTTTGAATAAACAAAGTTGTTTTTTATTATTCCTTCCAAAAAGCTTTATAAGTTTCATATGCTGAATAAATATCATATTTACTTGTTACCTCATATGGTGCATGCATTGATAGAACAGGAACTCCACAATCTATTACATCTGTACCTTTATTAGCTAAAATGTATGCAATTGTTCCCCCTCCTCCAATGTCAACTTTTCCTAATTCTGTTAATTGAAATTTTATTTCATTTTTCTCTAGTAAATTTCTTACCCATGCAACATATTCTGCATTTGCATCAGATGCACCTGATTTTCCTCTTGCACCTGTATATTTTACTAATGCAATTCCTTTGCCTAAAAATCCTGCATTTGTTTTGTCTGATACAGAACTATAAATTGGGTCAAATCCTGCATCAACATCAGATGATAGCATTTTTGAAAAGCAAAATACTTTATCTAATAAATTTGGTCTATTTATTTCTAATTTATTCAATATTTCTGAAATAAAGAAATCAAACATATGTGATTCCATTCCAGTGTTTCCCATACTTCCTATTTCTTCTTTATCAGATAATATACAAACTGCTGTATTTTTTACTTCATTTAATTCCATCATTGCAACTAATGAAGTATATGCACATACTTTATCATCTTGACCATAAGCTGCTACCATACTTTCATCAAATCCTAGGCTTCTAGCTCTAAATGCTGGAACTACTTCTAATTCTGAACTAATAAAATCCGCTTCTGTAATTCCATATTTTTGATTCAAAATTTTTAATATATTTAATTTCACTTTTTCTGTTATTTTTTCGTCTTCACAAGGAATGCTTCCAATTAATAAATTTAAAGCTTCTCCTCCAATTCCATCTTTTAATTTTTTCTCCATTTGCTCTTGTGCTAAATGTGGTAGTAAATCTGTTATTGTAAAAATTGGGTCATTTTCATCTTCTCCAATATTTATTTCTACCTTTTCCCCATTTGATTTTACAATTACACCATGGATACTAAGTGGAATGGTAGTCCATTGATATTTTTTGATTCCACCATAATAATGTGTTTTTAAATATGCTAAGTCTGTATCTTCATATAAAGGATTAGGTTTTAAATCAAGTCTTGGTGAATCAACATGTGAACCAATAATATGCATTCCATTTTCTATTGGCTCTTCCCCTATAATTGCTAAATACATACTTTTTTCTCTGTTTACAAAATAAACCTTATCTCCTGGTTTTAATCTTTCAAATTCTATTATATCTCTATACCCATTTGCATCTGCAAGTTTCCTTGCTTCTTTTATAAATTCTCTTTCTGTTTTGGCTTTATTCATAAAATCCATATAATTTTTTGATAATTTAAAAATTTCTTCTTTTTTTTCTTCACTTAAGTCTTTCCAACCATTTTCCTTTTTGTTAAAAAGTTTCTCCTTTTGTTCTTCTCCCATTTTTATCCTTCCTTTCTTTTTTTTATATTCTAGGAAAGTCATCATTGAAAATGATAGACTTTCCGTAGAAGATAATTATGCGGAATTTAGATTTTCTAAGCAATTTTATTGCATAGAAAATCTTTATTCCGTTTTTTTATTTGCAAGATAATTTTATCATATCATTATTTATTTTTCCAGTTTTTTAATAATTTATTCTAAAAAACTGGTTATACTAATTTTAATATTATTTTAAGGAGTGTTTTTTTATGAATTCTTTATGGCTTGATTCTATTGAAAAAGTAAAACTATTTTCTTCACTTTCTAAGGATGTTGAAACAGATATATGTATTATTGGTGCAGGAATTTTTGGTCTTACTTGTGCGTATTATTTAAGTAATTTAGGTTTTAAAGTTACTGTTGTAGAAAAAGACTCTGTTGGTGAAAAAACTACTCGGTCATACAACTGCTAAAATTACTAGCGGACACGGTTTATTTTATAATTATTTAATTCAAGCCTATTCTAAAAAATTTGCATCAAATTATTTAGAAGCAAATGAAAAGGCTATTGAAAATATAAAAAATATTATTGATTCTGAAAAAATAAGATGTGATTTTGAATATCAAAATAACTATATTTATACAACTAAAAAATCAGAAGTATCTGCTATAAAAAAAGAGGTTGAAGCTGTGGAGTCTTTAGGGTTCCCTTGTGAATTTGTTACTAAAACAGGTTTACCTTTTGAAATAGAAGGTGCTATTTGTTTTAAAAATCAAGCACAATTTCATCCTTTAAAATATCTATACGGCTTGTGTAATAGCATTATTTCTCATAATGGAGATATTTATTCTAATACGGTTGCAACAAATATTGAACAACTTATTAATAATAATTATATTGTGTATACAAAATATCATAAAATAAAATGTAAATATATAATTGTTGCTACTCATTATCCATTTATAAATTTCCCTGGATTTTATTTTACAAAAATATATCAATCAACTTCTTATATTATTGCAATAGATCCAAAAAAGACTTTATTTAATGGTATGTATATTACAAGTTCTGAGCCTACTTTTTCTTACCGCAGTGCAAAATTAGGTGGAAAAAAGCTATTGTTAATTGGAGGTGGAGACCATAAAACAGGGCATCCTTCTTGTTATCAAGATACTTATGGTGTGCTAGAAAATGAAGCAAAAAAATACTACCCTGATTGCGAAATTTTATATAGATGGAATACTAAAGATTGCATTTCACTAGATAAAATCCCTTATATTGGTGAATATTCAAGCTCTATGCCAAATGTATTTGTTGGAACTGGTTTTAAAAAATGGGGAATGACTTCTTCTAATATTGCTGCTAATATTATTGTTGATAAGATTTGTGATAAGAAAAATAAATATGAATTTTTATTTAAATCTTCGCGTTTAAAACCTATAAAAAATAGAGATGAAATGAAAAATATGCTTGTTCAATCTGCTAATTCTTTATTTTTTGATAAATTAAAAGAAGCTAACTTTTCTTTCGATGAAATCAAAGAAAATTCTGGAAGTATTATTGAAATTAATAATGAAAAAGTTGGAATTTATAAAGACTTAGATGGAAAAATTTATGCTGTGAAACCAATTTGTACTCATTTAGGTTGTCTTTTAAGTTGGAATGATGTCGATAAAACTTGGGATTGCCCTTGCCATGGTTCTAGATTTGATTACCGTGGAAAAAATATTTATGACCCAGCTTTTCGTGATTTGGATTTTTATGATTTAAATGATTAAAAAAGTTCAATATATTTTTATTAATAACAATTCGGGGGGACCAGCAAATTACAGAATGTTAAAAAGGCTTTATAATTATATTTTTTCATTACTTTGGTGTCGCAACTTCCATAAATAAAAAATTTAAATGTAAGTTGCTCCAATTCGCACTCCACTTCGTTCCGTTTGGTCGCTTACGCAGTAATTCAAAATATAATTATAAAGCCTTTTTTATAGTCTGTTATGTGGCTGGGAGTTATTAATAAAAAATATATTGAACTTTTTATAACAGTAATTTAAAAATTGAATATTTTCGCATTTTTATTGACTTATTAGATTTTTTTTGCTACAATCTCATTAATAAATCATATATTTATATACTTATTTTTTGTTTATGAACTAGATTTCTTCTAAAAAAGTAAATCTAGTTCTTTTATTATGTCTAAAGTACACTATTTATTTCTTCTAATGTAATTGGACCTTCTCTTAAAATTTTTATAGGCTCTAAGGTACAATCCACAATTGTACTTGCTTTACCAAATGACACATTTCCTTCTAGCATACCATTTAAAGTAGGGCAAGCTTTTTCTATTTCGTCCAGATTTGTACAAACATTTTTACCACTTTGATTAGCACTTGTCATAAAAAGAGGACTACCTGTTTTTCGTATCAATTCTTCAAGTGTTCTTGAAGATGCCATTCTTACTGCAATTGTTAAACCTCCATTATTGACATATGTAGGTAATTTAGGATTTTTCTTTAAAATTAGTGTAATTGGACCTGGCATAAAATTTTGAATTAATTTCTCTATTTTTTCATCTACTATAGCAATACTTTTTATTTGTTTGGTATCTGCGCACATAATTGGAAATGCTTTATTTGCAGGACGATTTTTAGCAATTACTAGATTATTATGAGCTTTTACTGAATTGATACGTGCACATATGCCATATACTGTATCAGTTGGAACACTAATTACACCATCTTTTTTTAGTATATCTGCTAGTTCATTTATTTGGTTTTTAGTATATCTTTGCATTTTATTATTCCTCTCTCTTTCAAAAAATTTTAGCACATTTAGCTAAATAATTCAACTATACTGTAAATTAATATAATTATATATTTTATTTTTTTACATATTGAATAAGATAAATATAAATGTTATTATATATGTGTAAAAATAGTTTATAGAAGGAGGTTTATTGGAATGAAATATTATAAGAAATTAATAGGAGAACGAATATATTTATCCCCAGTAAGAGTAGAAGATGCAGAAAAATATGTAGAATGGTTTTGTGATTTTAAGACAACAGATGGAATTGGAAAAAGCAGCAGTTTGGATACTGTCGAGTCTGAAAGAGAATGGCTTGAGAATAATTTAAAAAATAATGATTTTTGTTTTGCAATTGTGAATTTAGAAAATGATGAATTAATAGGAAATTGCGGAATTATGAACATAAAGCAAAAAGATAGATGTGCAGAATTAGGAATTTTTATAGGAGATGAAAGACATAGAAGTAAAGGTTATGGAGCAGAAGTATTAAGAATTTTATTGGATTATTGTTTTAATTACTTAAATCTAAATAATGTACATCTTGGAGTTATGTCTTTTAATGAAAGAGCAATTAATTGCTATAAAAAAGTAGGATTTAAAGAATATGGCAGAAGAAGAGAATGCTATTTTCTAAATGGAAAATACTATGATCATGTTTACATGGATATATTAGCTAGAGAATTTGATGGTAATTATATTAAAAATAAAAATTAAGTAAAAGGATTAAAATATATGAAAAATAGTTTAAAAAGTCAAGCTGCAACACAAGAAAATATAAAATGGAATAATATTGTCAAACGTGATAATGAATTATACTCACGAGGAAATGATATTCGTAGCGAATTTGAAAGAGATTATACAAGAATAATACATAGTTTAGCATTTAGAAGAATGAAGCACAAAACACAGGTATTTTTTTCTCCAACAAATGACCATATTTGCACTAGAATGGAACATATAATTTTAGTTGAATCAATTAGTAGTACAATAGCCGAATATTTGGGTTTAAATACAAAACTTACAAAAGCTATTGCAATGAGCCATGATATTGGGCATAGTCCATTTGGACATAAAGGAGAAAAAATATTATCAGAAATTTCAGAAAATGATGTAGGAAAAACCTTTTGGCATGAAAAAAATGGTTTAGAAATGGTTGATAAAATTATTTTGTTAGAGGATAACCATCAAAATTTGCAAAATCTTGACCTTACCTATGCCGTAAAAGATGGTATTATTTCACATTGCGGTGAAATTGATGAAAATAGTTTAAAACCAAGAGACGAATATATTAATTTATATGATTATAATTTTCCAAATCAATATAATCCATATACTTGGGAAGGATGCGTAGTAAAAATTGCAGATAAAATAGCATATTTAGGTAGAGATATACAAGATGCTATTACTGTAGGAATTTTAGATAGACATTTAAAAGAATTGCGAAATATAATGAATTTAAGTGAAAATGATGCTATAAATAATACTATTATAATTAACAATTTAATATATGATTTATGTGAAAATAGTAATGCAACTGTAGGATTACAATTTTCTAATAAATCTTTTGAATTTATACAAAAATTAAAAAATTTTAATTATAAATATATTTATTTAGATGAACGATTGCAACCTTCTACAGAATATTTTAAAATTATAATTACAACTATATATAATACATTAAAAAAATATTATACAGATAAAGAACATATTGCTAAAATGTATCCAGAAATTATAAAAGATTTTGAAAAATGGTTAAAAATGTATTGGAGCCACGAAAGATATGAAATTTGCAAAAATAAAATTATTTTTAATATTGAAAATGAAAAGGACTTTTACCAAGCAATTATATACTATATATCTGGTATGACAGATAATTATGCAATAGATATGTATAATAAAATAATAAGTTTTTAAAAGTGGAATATTGAGTGAGCTGAAAGTTTAGATACTTTAGCTATAGCTAAAATGTGGGAAAAATTATGTAGGGAGAAATAAAATGGAATTATATGAAAAAATGTAAAAATTACTCCCTTATATGATATAATGGACAAATAAGGAATAAATAAAACAGCACTACATTTTGCTTTGGTCGGCAATGTAGTGCTTATCACATTGTGGTAACACACATTTCTGTATGTTCATTTCCTATAATTATTATACACAGATTTTTAAGAAATGTCAAATGCAATTTCATCAAAAATAGTTTCTGCAAGTTTTACTTATTTTTTCGCAAGAGCAAAAAAGTCTGTTATCTAGCTTATATCGCTATTACAGGCTTTTTACTTATTGGTCGAGGTGACAATTTAGTATTAATGACTATATTCGTTTATATTTCAATACTTTTACATATTAAAATTATTTTTCTAAACATTTTTTCTAATCAATATTTATATTCTTCTATTTATGTGGATTTGAACTATTAAAACATGTCAATATTGTGGAAAGTACTTTATTCCATCAATTAGGCAGGATGAAATCTACTGTAATTTACCAAATGTTGATGGAAAGAGTTGTAGAGAAAAAGGTGCAGTATTTTTGTAAAATTTTTTATATTTTCTGTAATTAACAATTGCAAGATTTTTCAATTAATTTGCATTTTTTTTTATCTTTCATTGAAATTGATTGAATTTTATGATATAAAATATAGTGTATAAATAGAAAGGATAAGGAGTTATAAATGAGTTTTATTGAATTAAATTTAGAAAAAGCATATAGAACAAACAAAAATAATATGGTAAAAGATTTCTATAATCCAGTTTTATCAAATGCAGTTATATATAAAAGAGCAGTTGGATATTTTACAATTTCTTCTCTTATAAACGCTGCTCAAGGATTACACCAATTAATAAAAAATGGTGGAAAAGTTCAAATTGTAGCATCCCCAGTGTTGACGGAAGAAGATATAAAGGTTATAGAAACAGGATATAAAATGAAAGAAGATGTTGTTTTAAATGCTTTAATCAGAGAATTTAATGACATTACTTCAAATTATGTTTTGGAAAAACTAAATTATATTGCTACTTTAATTGCAGATGATAGATTAGAAATAAAAATCGCATTAATGGATGATTATGGTGCTTATCATGAAAAATTTGGAATAGTAGAGGATAAAGATAATAATATAATTTTATTTACTGGTTCAATGAATGAAACTTATAGAGGACAACTTATTAACTTTGAATCTTTTGTAGTTTTTAAATCATGGGAGAGTAATCAGTATCCATACATAGAGGAGTTTGAGCGTGATTTTGATTCATTGTGGAATAATTCTACAAATAGATTAGATGTAATAGACTTTCCAGAAGCTTTAAGAACAAAAATGCTAGAATATAGAAAAGAAAAAATTGTGATAGATGAAGAAGAAAAAAACGATATTGATAATGATGATTTAGAAGATATTGCTGATATAAAAAGATATCCTAAACTTCCAGAATGGTTTGAGCCAAGGCAATATCAAATTGATGCAATTAACTCGTGGAAAAATAATTGCTTCAAAGGGCTTTTAAGTATGGCAACTGGTACGGGAAAAACATTAACAGCTCTTTATGGATTAACCGAATTATGGTTAAGTAATAAAAAATTAGTAACTATTATAGTATGTCCATATCAACATTTGGTGGAACAATGGGCAGAAGATGTGAAAGAATTTAATATTATTCCAATATTATGCTATTCTAGTCATATTGATTGGAGAAAAAAAGTCTTTAATAGAATAAATTTAATTAATAGTAATACTATTGATAATTTTACAATTATTACTACTAATGCTACATTTACTACTTCAGATATGCAAGAATTTATTAGAAAAATAAGGGCAGATATATTATTGATTGTCGATGAAGCACATAATTCTGGAACAAATTCAATGAAAAAAGCATTAGATTTTGATTATAAATTCAGATTAGGGTTATCTGCTACACCAAAAAGATTTAGAGATGAAGAAAGCACTAATTTTATATATAATTTTTTTAATGGCGAAGTTTTTAGTTTTGATTTAGAAAGAGCAATATATGGAAATGAGAACGAAAGATGTTTAACAGAGTATTATTATTATCCAAAAGTAATAGAGTTAACGGAAGATGAACAAGAAGAATATGATGATCTTTCTTTAAAAATTGCACATAATATTCAAGAAGAAAATGGCAAAATAATAATTAATGAAATTGCAAAGATGCTATTAATAAAACGATCAAAAATTATTGCAGGTGCTAAGAACAAATTAGAACTATTGCGTACTTTGATGAAAGACTATAAAGAAAAATATAATATATTAGTTTATTGCGGAGCTACTAATATAAATGAGGATGATAATTCTGAACGCCAAATTGATAAAGTATGTAAAATTCTAGGAAGAGAATTTGACATGAAAATTAGAAAATTTACTGCAGAAGAGTCTTCAGAAGAAAGACAAGAAATTATAGAAATGTTTAGTAATGAAATGACCCTTCAAGCAATTGTTGCAATAAGGTGTCTTGATGAAGGAGTTAACATTCCTGCTATACAATATGCATTTATAATGTCAAGTACTACTGATCCAAAAGAGTTTATTCAAAGAAGAGGCAGAGTTTTACGAAAGTTTCCTGGTAAAAATTTTGCATGTATTTATGATTTTATTACAATACCGAATGGAAAAAGTAAAAAAGGAAAGAATTTGGTTGAAACAGAGTTAAAAAGAGCATATGAATTTTCAATATTATCTAAAAATAAAGAAGAAAATATGAGATTTATTACTGAATTAGTAGATGATTTTAATATTGATATAGAGAAAATTAAAGATGTAAGAGACAAATATAATATAAGGAGTGAAGAATATGAGCAATAGTAATATTGATAATAAGATAAAAACAGAAATGCTTATAGAGATTATTTTTGAAGAAAGAAAAAATAATCATGCTGATGAGTCTAAAAAGAAAAGAAATCCAGAAATGGTTGCTATGATAAAAAAAGTTATTGAAAAAGGAGTAAAAAAAGATGAAATTCAAAAAAATGCAATTAACTAATTTTAGACAATTTAAAGATAAAGTAACAATTGATTTTTCAACAGATAAAGAAAAAAATGTTACAGTAATAATCGGAGATAATGGAACTGGAAAAACAACATTATTACAAGCATTTAATTGGTGTTTTTATAATAATTTAAGCGGATTGGAAAATCCAACTAAGTTATTAAATGATAATAAACTTGCAGAAATGGATATTGGTGATGACTGTGAAGTAGAAGTATTAATTGAGTTTGAACATTTAGATAGAACATATACTTGTAAGAATTATAAAACATACCAAAAAACCGGTGAAAAAGATTATAAATGCATCGAAAGTATGCAATCATTTACCAAAAAAGAATTGAATGGATTAACATACAAAATAGATCAAAGTGAGCTAAATACAATTTTTCCAAAAGATTTATCAACATATTTTTTGTTTGATGGTGAAAGATTAGTACAATTAGGGGAAAATAAAGTAAAAGGAAGAAAAGATTTATCTAAAGCAGTTACTGATTTATTAGGTTTAGATGTCATTATTAATACTAAAGCTCATTTAGAAACAGCTAAAAAACAATTTGAGAATGAATTTGTTTCAGATAATACCGAAAGATTAGAACAAATCAGATATTTACTTGAACAATATGATGAAAAAATTGAAACTGCAAAAACAGAAAATAAAAAATTGGAAGATACAAAAAATGATTTAGAAAATAAATTAGACAAAAAGAATGAAGAATTAAAAGGATATGAGAAATTAAAAGATCTTCAAGAAAAAAGAAGAGAATATGATGAACGAAAAGCTCAAAATGAAAAAGATATAGAAGAATGTAGAAAAAATATATATTTAAGTTTCGGATTATCAATGCCTAGCCTTTTTTTAAATAATACTATAAAAGAATTACAAGAAAAAATCAAACATACTAAACTTAACGGAAAGAGTATACAAGGAATTCATGGCATAGCAATAGAAGAAATCTTAAAAAGAGGAAAATGTATTTGCGGATGTAATTTGAATGAAAATCAAGAAGCAGTAGATAATTTAAAAGATTTGATTAATTATATTTTACCAAATGATTATAGTGGTGCATTAAAAGGATTTGAGACTTCTTTAAAAAATATGGTAGAAAGAAATTCTGAATTTGTTGAAAGATTTGATAATTTATATAAATCATATAACAAATATATTGAAAGAAATGTTAATATTGAAAATGCAATTGATGAAAATGAAAAGAAAATATCAAGTATTGGTGATAAAGATCTTGAGGAACAAAATAAAGAATATTTACATCTTAAAAACCTTTACATTGAAAATAATCAGAAAATTGGTGAAAATAAAGGAATTATTGCTTCTTCACAAAATGAACAACAAAAACTATCTAGTGAAAGAAGTAGATTGGCAGTGTCAAATGATGTAAATGATGCTGTTAGAAAAAAAGTGGAAATATGTGAAGAGTTTATTAATGACATTGATAAGAGATTAACTAAGAAAAAGACTGAAATAAGAGAAAAAATGCAAAAGTATGTTAGCCTAATTTTTGAGGCAATGTTACCAAATAATGATATTAATTCAAAAAAAAGTGTTGTTATTGATGATGATTATAGTTTTGCTGTGTTAGATAAATTTGGTACAGTTTCAGTATTGTCAGAAGGAGAAAAAATTATAATTAGTTTTGCATTTGTTAGTGCGCTTATATCATGTGCAAAGGAAATTCTAATATACAATAGTGAAGATAAAAAAGGCAATAATAATATGTCTAGTATTGATGAAGACGACAAAGTTTTTTCTCTTGTTATGGATGCACCTTTTGCAAAATTAGATGAAAGTAATAGTGAAGGAATAAGTAAAACAATTCCTAAATTGACAGATCAAATAATATTGTTTTCAGTTGATAAACAATGGAATGGAATAATAAAAGAAAGCTTGATAGATAAAGTAGGATTAATGTATGAAATGAATAGACAAAATGGAGATACTTCTATTGAGAAAAAGGAGGTACAATAATGGCGGTTCAAGCATATACAACAGATATAGTAATACGTGGTTCCAAAGCAGAAAAATTTCAAGAATTAAAAATTAAATACGGATTTGATTTAATTGATATATATATGATGTCTGGAGTAATCGGGTATTTGAATAATAAAAAAGATATATCAAGTAATGATTCTGATTCAACGGCAAATTTACCTAGAAGTGTTCTTAATAATAGAGCAGATAAAATAGATGTGCTATCACAAGTAGTTTTGTTGTCTGAAGAAATTGAGGCTGATCCAGATGAGGCTATTAAAGTTGCCTTTGAAGAAAAGAAAGAAGAAGGAGAAAAATTAATTAGAAGAGATTTATTTTTTGATTATGCAATGGGCGGAATAGAAATTTTATATGACATGCTATCTAATACAGATTTTGACAATCAAGTAAATAATTTAAAAAATATTATTGATAAATATGCTAACGAGTATGATGAAAGTGAACAAACAATTGATGAAATTTTAAACAAGGAAGGATTCTGATTTTAAAATGAGTTTAAAAGATATAATTAATGAAAAAAATGATATATATCGAAGAGCAATTGAAAGGGTAAAAAGAGTCTATAAACATGATGCAATTCCTTGGATTATAGGTTATAGTGGTGGAAAAGATTCTACAGCTACATGTACAATTGTTTTGAATGCATTATCTGAATTAAAGAAAGAGGAATTAACAAAAAAAGTTTATATTATAAGTTCAGATACATTAGTTGAAACCCCATTGATTATAAATGAAATTGACTCAACACTTTTTAAAATTGAATCATATGGAAAGCAAAATAAACTACCTATTAGCGCACATAAAGTTCGACCTCAAATAGATAATACTTTTTGGAGCAATATCATAGGTAGAGGATATCCTTCTCCCAATCAGACATTTAGATGGTGTACAGATAGAATGAAAATTGATCCTGCAAATCAATTTGTTAAAGATATTGTTGCAAATAATGGCGAAGCAATAATGGTTCTAGGAGTTAGAAAAGGTGAAAGCAATTCAAGAGATAGAGTGTTGGAATCTCATAGTGTTGAAAATAGTGATTTGATGAAACACTCAACATTGACCAATGCATTTACTTTTGCTCCTATTATTGAATTTGATGTTGATGATGTATGGAATCTATTATTAAATTATCCTTGCCCATGGGGAGGAGACAATCAAAAATTGTTTAAATTATATTCTGATAGCGCTGCTAGTACAGAGTGCCCTTTAATGATAGATCAAGAAACTAAGAACACAGGAAGCTGTGGAAATAGCAGATTTGGATGTTGGGTATGTACGGTGGTAAGTGAAGATAAGTCATTAAGTGGATTTATTAAAAGTGGTGTTAAATGGTTAAAACCATTATTGGAATATAGAAATTGGCTTTATAATATTCGTGATGATAGAACACTTAGAATGAAAAAAAGAATAACTGGTCAAATATATTTTGCACCGATAAAAGAAAAAGATGGTATTTTAATAATCCCTAAAAAGGGTGATAGAGAAAAAATAGAAATAAATATAAAAACAAGCATTGATAATAATAACAATAAATGGAATATCTTTGAAAAAAAGAATGATGCAATTAAATTTATTAAAGATAATAAGATTGACTTAGGCTCTTCGATTGATCCAAGGATCATATGTAAAATTTCAGAAGGTTATGGACAATTAGGAATTGGACCTTTTACTTTTGAATGTAGAAAAGAGATACTAAGGAAACTGCTATTATTGCAAAAACAGATAAAAGAAGAATATGGTATTAATCTCGAATTAATTAAAAGAGAGGAATTGTTAACAATTAGTAAGCTTTGGTTAGAACAGGGTTACTGGGATAATGATGTTTGTAAGATTTATAAAGATGTTTTTGGTGAAGATCTTGATTTTATTTCAGATGATATAAGGTTATTAAATGAAAATGAAAGAACAGTTTTAAAAGATCTTTGCATTGATAATTCAGTTGATTATGAATTAATAAAGAAAATATTATTCTTAGAAAAAAATAGTTATGGATTAACAAGAAGAGAAAATATGCAAAAAGATTTAGCTAAATTATTAAATCAAGATTACATACATATATAAGGGGAGTATACTGTGAAAATTAATAAAATTCAACTAAGAAACATTGGACCATATATTGGTATAAATAATATAATAGATGTTTCTGTTAAAAAAAATAATAATATAGTTTTAATAGGCGGAAAAAATGGTGCAGGAAAAACAACTTTGCTTAATTCTATAAAAATAGGGTTATTTGGTCCTTATGCTTTTGGACTTAAATCAGCAAGTGATATATATTATACTTCTTTAGTTCAGATGTTTAATTATAAGGAATCGAAAAAGAAAGTTTCTTATTTTGGAATTGAAATAGAAATATCAATAATAGAGAATTATATTGAAAATATTTATAAATTTAATAGAAATTGGACAAAAATAGAAGATGATATTTCAGAAGTATTAGTAATTGAAAAAAATAATAGAAAGATTGATTCTGAAGAATCTGAACAAATACAGACTAAATTAAAAGAAATAATGCCACCTTCTGTAATAGATGCAATGTTGTTTGATGGTGAAAAGATTGCACAAATTATTGACGATAATAAAATATCAGAATATTTAAAAGAATTGATTGATGTAAATTTTAATATTAATATATTTGATAAAATGGAAAGCGATATCAATTATTATATAGAAAAAGAAAAAAATAACCAAAGTTTATCAGTAGAAGAAATAAATTTAATAGAGGATCAAAAAAAGTATGATGAATCTAAGAAAATTCTAAAAAATATTGTTGATATAAAGAAAAAATATGAAAAATCAATTAATGATAAAAAGTTTAAATTAAAATATTTAAATAAAAGATTTGAAAATTATGGAGGACTTACAGAAAAAGATAAAGAATCCATAATTCAATCTTTAGAAAAACTAGAAGCGGAAAGAAAAAACAATTTGAGCATTATAAAAGAATTTTTGGAAGATGATGCAGTTTTTTATTTAAACAAGAAAAGATTAAAGAATATTAAAAAATCTTTAGATATGGAAAAGCCATTATTATTATTGCAATATGTACGAGAAATAGGTGAATATTTAGGAGAAAGCGAAGTTTCTATATTAAAAAAGAAATTTGAAAAAATAATTGGTGAAGAAAAGAATGAAATAAAATATAATTCTTCTAAAAAATTATATACAGATTTAGAAATAATTTTTAAAAAATTTAATGAAAGATCAAATAAAGATTTAAAATTGTTATTATCTAATAATAAAGAAGATTTAATCAATTCAAAAGAATATAAAAGAATCATATCAAATAATACTAATGATAATGCAAAAGATTTAAAAGAATTATTGGATGAAATAAAAACGTTCGAAAAAGATATTAAAGAACTAGAAGAAAAGTTAAAAGAAGTTGATAAAGATCTAAAAATAATAGAAAATGAAAATAAAATTGCATTACTTAAATTAGAAAATACAGAGAAAAAAATAAATGAAAATGCAAAAGAAGAAAATAGTTTCAATATTGCTAGAAATATATTGAAGATTTCAAAGGAGTATAAAGACAAGCAATTAAAAACTATAATGTCAAAAATATCTGATATATCTGTAAAAAAATTTGAAGAGATTAATAAAAAAGAAAATTACATTTCAAAGATTGAAATTGACAAAGAAACATTTGATATAAAACTATTTGATAATGTTGGGATTGAAAAAAGTATTTCAATATTGTCAGCCGGAGAAAAACAATTACTTATATCTGCAATAGTTTGGGCTGTTTTTAAATTATCTGATAGAAACAACATATTTATTTTTGATACGCCATTGGCCAGATTAGATAAAGAAAATAGAGCATTATTTGTAGAAAAAGTATTGTGTACTATTTCAGATCAAGTGTTTATATTATCAACAAATGAAGAAATAGTTGGAAATCTATATAAAATTGTTAAGAAGCAGATTAGCAAACAGTATATTTTAATTAACGACGAAAAAGATGGAAAGACAGTAGTTGAGGAAGGATATTTTGAATAATGAATGGAAGAATTACTACATCTATTGAAATTGAAAGAAAAATAATAGAATTACAAAAAATTTTAAAATTATCAACTAAAGCAGCAGTTATGAGAATTGGGATAGGTATTTCCCTAAATATTAATACTGATCCACGAGAAGAAGTAAAAGAATTAATTCAAGAACACAATGGAGCAACTTATCAATTAATTACAATCGTTGGGGATAAAGCAGAAGTATATCGTGCTTTAATCATCGAAAGTTCAAATATAGGGAATATTTCCGATGAAGAATTTCTTGAATTATTAATATCTCATATTTCGAGAGGAGTAGAGATGCTTTATACAGAGTATCAGTTAAAAGGAAATTATAATAAAATGATAGACTATATTTTTAATTATATGGAGGACTAATATGTTATATCTTGATAATTCTGCTACAACAAAGGTTTTACCAGAAGTATATGATGAAATGGTGCCATATTTATCTGAATATTATGGTAACCCAAATAGTAAATATTATGATCAAGCATTAAAATCACAAGATGCAGTTAAATTAGCAAGAGAAAGGGTATCTTCATTTATTAATTGTAAAGATGATGAAGTGATTTTTACAAGTGGAGCTACAGAAAGCAATAATTTTATTTTAAAAGGTTATACACATGCTAATAAAAACAAAGGAAATCACATAATAGTAAGTGAAGTTGAACATTCTTGTGTATTAAATACTGCTAAGTTTTTAGCAAAAGAAGGTTTTGATGTTACATATTTAAAAGTCGATCATAATGGTGTTGTCGATCCGAAAGAATTAGAAAAAAGTATTACAAATAAAACAATATTAGTTTCTATTATGTGGGCAAACAATGAATTAGGAAGTATTAATGATATAAAAAAGTTATCTGAAATCTGTCACAAACATAATGTAAAATTTCATACCGACGCAACTCAATTTGCTGGAAAAGGATTGATAGATTTAGAAGAATATAGCAATGTGGATTTTTTATCAATGAGTGCACATAAATTTTATGGACCTAAAGGCATAGGAATGGTATTTGTTCGAAAAGACGATTTAGGATTTTATCCTGAAATAACCCCATTATTACATGGCGGTGAGCAAGAATTTGGATTGAGAAGTGGAACTTTAGCAGTTCACCAGATTGTGGGTATGGGTAAAGCTGCAGAAATAGCACATAATAACTTAGAAGAAAATATTAAAACTTTAAAAAAATATGAAATTCAGTTTATTAATAGGATGAGCAATGTTTTCGGCGATAAAATAAAAATTAATAGCACATATGATAATAAAATTCCTGGTTTGGTTAGTATAAGAATAAAAAATTATAATAATCAATTATTTTTAAAGGAAGCATCAAGTGTTTTATCAGCAAGTACAGGTTCTGCATGTAGTAATGCTAAACCTTCATATGTATTAAAAGCATGTGGTTACACGGATGAGGAAATAAGGGAAACTATAAGGTTTTCTTTATCTTCATATGGAGAATATAATGATTTTGAAGAGATTAATTAAATAATGAATAAATTAATTTTAGGTATAAAATAATATTTACAGTTCCCAAATTAAAAAAATTTCAATTTTGCGAAATGATATTAAAATTTTCTACATGCCATTTCGCAAAAATGAAAAAGCTTGATTTTTGCGAAATGAATTGATATAATATTATTGAGGTGAAAAGAATATGAAATTAATAAAAAGAAATTATTTA
>CANQPY010000030.1 GCA_947625835.1 uncultured Clostridia bacterium
GAAGAAATCGATAGCTTAACAGTTGTTGAATTAGCAGACTTAGTAAAAGCTATTGAAGAAAAATATGGAGTATCTGCAGTAGCAGCTGCTGCACCAGCAGCAGGAGGAGCTGCAGCAGGAGCAGCTGAAGAAGAAAAATCATCATATGATGTAGTTCTTTCAGAAGCAGGAGATCAAAAAATAAAAGTTATTAAAGTAGTTAGAGATGCTACAGGATTAGGATTAAAAGAAGCTAAAGACTTAGTAGATGGAGCACCAAAAACAGTTAAAGAAGGAGTTTCTAAAGAAGAAGCTGAAGAATTAAAAGCTAAATTTGCTGAAGTTGGAGCAGTTGTAGAATTAAAATAATCGATTAATAAATTCCGCATAATTATCTTCTACGGAAAGTCTATCATTTTCTAATTCAGACTTTCCTAGAATATAAAAAGCAAAAAATAAAATCAAGTAAAAACTTGGTTTTATTTTTTTGATATTTTAGAAAATAAATCTTAATTCCACTTTTTTAATTAATTGCAAATAAAGAGACATCGCAAAACATATAATGGAAATAGAAAATAAAGAAAGAAGGTAAAAAAATGATAGACACATTTGCAATTATAGGTGGAGATTTAAGAATGATAAAATTAGCAAATAAACTTGCCAAAGATAAAAATATAGTATATACTTATGGATTAGAAGAGGAAAAAGAACTAGAAAATGTTGATAATATAATATCCTGTAAAACGTTGCAAGAAGCAATAAAAAAAGCAGAAATAATACTTGGACCAATTCCATTTTCAAAAGATGGAAAAAATCTAAACAGTCCATTTAGTAAAGAAACCATAGCAATACAAGATTTAATAAATGAAAGTAAAGGCAAAAAATTAATTGCCGGCAGTATAAAGCAATATTCAAAAGATGCAATAGATATAATGGAACAAGAAGAGCTAACCATTTTAAACGTAATTGCAACAGCAGAAGGAGCAATTCAAGTAGCTATGGAAAATACAGATAGAATTTTACATGGAAGCAATGTATTAATTATAGGATTTGGAAGAATTGGAAAAATATTAGCCAAAAAATTAGAGGGCTTATCTTGCAAAGTAACTTGCAGTGCTAGAAAACAAGAAGACTTTGCATGGATAAAATCTTATGGCTATAACTTTATAGATACAACCAATTTAGAAAAAAAATTATCACAATTTGATATCATAATAAACACTGTGCCACACTTAATATTAGATAGAACAAGATTAGAATATGTAAGAAAAGATTGTTTACTAATAGACTTAGCCTCTAAACCAGGAGGAATAGACTTAGAAACTGCAAAAGTAAAAGGGCTAAAAACAATATGGGCATTAGCACTTCCTGGAAAAGTAGCACCAGAAACATCAGCAGAATTTATAAAAGACACAATATATCATATTCTAAAAAATTGTTATCTTTTAGAAAAAATAAAAGGAGGATAAAATAAAAAATGTTAATTGAAATTATAAAATCAATTTTATTTGGAATTGTAGAAGGAATAACAGAATGGTTACCAATTAGTAGTACAGGTCATTTAATTTTAGTAGAACAATTTGTAAAATTCACACAAGTATCACCAGAATTTTGGGATATGTTTGAAGTAGTTATACAATTTGGCGCAATTTTAGCAGTAGTAGTCTTATATTTTAAAAAGATATGGCCATTTACAAATAAAAAAGAAAAAGCAATTAAAGAAAAGGGAATATTATCAATTTTTAATAAAGATATTATGACTTTATGGGCAAAAATTTTAGTTGCATGCATTCCAGCTGCAATTGTGGGCATTTTATTTGACGAAGTATTTGAAGAATTATTTTATAATCCATTTTGTATAGCACTAGCTCTAATTATATTTGGTATAGCTTTTATAGTAATAGAAAATTACAACAAAAAGAAAAGTAATAAACAACTAAAAGAAAAAAGCTCTCAAATTACATATAAAGATGCCATAATAATTGGAATATTTCAACTATTAGCAGCAATATTTCCAGGAACATCAAGATCAGGTGCAACAATACTTGGAGGTTTATTAATAGGATTATCTAGACCAAATGCAGCAGAATTTACATTTTATTTAGCAATTCCAACAATGTTTGGAGCAAGTTTACTAAAGCTAGTTAAGTTTGGATTAGGATTTACAGGAACAGAATTTATAATTTTATTAGTTGGAATGATAGTTTCTTTCTTAGTGTCTGTCGCAATTATAAAATTCTTAATGAGCTATATTAAAAAGCACAATTTTAAACCTTTTGGATATTATAGGATTGTTTTAGGTTTAATTGTTTTAGCATATTTTTGCTTTATAAAATAACATATAGTAAGGAAAAATAAGTTATTTACAAAATTATATGATTTTATTACAATTCACACAAAAGTAGATAAAAGAAAGGTCACAAAAAAAGACAAAAAATATCAAAAAACACTTGACAGATATATACAAAATATGATTAAATAAAACCAATAAAAATCTAAAAATTAAAGGGTGGTAAAAATGGAACAAGAGAAAAAGAAATTAAGTATAGATTCAACACTAGTATTAACAGCATTTTTTGGAGCACTAGCAGTAGTTGTAGCAGGAATAGTATGTTTTATATTATTTAAATAGATCAATAAAAAAACAAATATAAAAACTAAGATTTTCTAAGCACATATTAGCATAGAAAGTCTTAGTTTTGTTTGCTTATAAATCAAAATTAAAAAAAGGAAAAACATTAATAAACACATAGGTATAAAAACTTGCAAATAATCCTTGTAATATCTTACCATAAACATATGGTTTAATAGACAAATCCGTTTTAGAAACAATGCTCCAAACTTGTAACAAAACAGAAATTCCTCCAAAACCGAGAAGAAAAGCAACTAAAATAATATTAATAGAAAGTTTTCGAGAAGCAATAATAGAAATAGTATTAATTCCATTGGTAATTTCTAATATTCCAGCTAAAACACCTTGAACAAAACTAGAATCTATGTTAAATAGCCTAAAAATAGGAGAAATTAGAATAGTCAAATTATTTAAAATCCCACTTGACTTTAAAATAGAAATAATACTTGAAAAAATTACTACAAATCCACCAATTAGTAAAACAGTAGAAATACTACTTGTAATACTTTCTGCTAAAATTTCTCCTAAATTAGAAAAAGATGCATAATTTTTTTTAGAATTATACAAAGAAACATTTTTTGAAGAACTTAAAAATGTTTCTTTTTCTTTTTTCCAAAAACGAAAAAGAATGCCAACAGTAATACAAGCAAGTAGATGGGTACAAAACAGTAAAATTCCAATAACAGTATTTCGAAACATTAAAATTCCAACTGTACCAATAACAAATAAAGGGCCAGAATTGTTTGTAAAACTAAGTAATCTTTCACATTCTTCTTTACTACAAATATTATTTTCTCTAAAATTAGTAGCAATTTTTGCACCTACTGGGTATCCACTAATTATGCCCATAATAAAGGCAAAAGCACCTTCTCCACGGATATTAAACAATGGCTTCATAAAACCATTAAAAATATTGCCAAGTAGAGTAACAACATTTGTATGCATTAGTAATTCTGTTGCAACAAAAAATGGAAATAAAGATGGAACAACAGAATTTGCCCATAATGCTAACCCAGATTTTATAGCAGGAAGATTACTACTAGAAAATAAAAGTAAGCAAAAAGTAAAGCTTAAAAATAAAAGTGGCAAAAAATTTCTTTTTAATTTTATTGCATAAATGCTTGGTTTTAATATCATATGAATACCCCTTAACTTTAATTTATATAACAATAATATGAGAAAAATAAATAAATTATGAAAATATTATAAAAGCTTTTTATTATAGTCTGTTATGTGGCTGGGAGTTATAAATAAAAATATATTGAACTTTTTATATATAATTGATTTTAGTCTGAACAGTAACAATTCAAGCATAAATAATATTTTATATACTTTTTTAGGGTTGATTTTTCAAGAAAAATATAGTAAAATAAAAAACATAAAAATAAAGATAATCTAAGAAAATCTAAATTCCGTATAATTATTTTCTACGAAAAGTCTATCATTTTTAATTCTGACTTTCGTAGAATATAAAAAACAAAAGAGAAAAGCAAAAAAACAAAAAGGAGTGAATTTCTTGGAAATGGAAAACCTAAGTAAAAACTTAAAAATCTCAAAAGAAAAAATAAAATACAATGAGCAAATGGCTAAGCACACAACATTCAAAATAGGGGGACCAGCAGAATGCTTTATACTAATAGATAATGAAGCAGACTTAAAAGAAGTATTAAACTTTACAAAAAAAACCAATATACCAGTAACAATTATAGGAAATGGAAGCAACATATTAGTATCAGATAAAGGAATAAAAGGAATTACATTAAATATAAAAATAGAAAAAATAGAAATAAAAGAAAAAGACGATAAAATACAAATAACAGTAGGGGCAGGAGAAACATTAGCTAAATTAGCACAAATCTGTCTAAAAAATCAAATAGCAGGAATAGAAGAATTATCAGGAATTCCAGGAACAATACGGTGGAGCAATAAAAATGAATGCTGGGGCTCATGGAAAAGAAATAAAAGACATATTAAAAAGTGTAAAATGTTTAGACTATGATGGAAACGAAAAAAATTTTACTAGCGGAGAATTAGAATTTGGATACAGAACAAGCATATTCAAAAAAGAAAAATACATTATACTAGAGGCAAAACTAGAATTATGCAAAGGAAACCAAGAAGAAATAAAGCAAAAAATGGATAAATATAAAAGCTATAGAAAAGAAAAACAACCAATAGAATATCCAAGTGCAGGAAGCACATTTAAAAGAGGAGAAGATTTTATTACATCAAAACTAATTGAAGAAGCGGGGTTAAAAGGTTTTTGCATTGGGGATGCAATGATTTCAACCAAGCATAGTGGATTTGTAATAAATAAAGGAAATGCAACTGCAAAAGAAGTTCTAGAATTAATAGAACAAGTAAAAGACACCATATATAAAAAATTTAAAAAGAAGATAGAATTAGAAATAGAGATAGTGGGAGAGTAAAATGAAAGGTTTTATGCAATGGTTTAAATCTAGTAACAAAATGAAAAGGTGGATATTTTTAATATTAGTAGGAATTATTTTAACATGTTATGGATTAGCAGAAATATTAGTAATGAAGGAAATTTCTTTCCAAGAAGTTGCAAAAGTTGTAGTCATATTTGTATTAGGGTTTATTTCAATTGTATTGGGATTAATCTTTTTAAACAAAAGAACATTAGAAGTTTTAATTGAAGCAACAGATGACCGTATGTATAACAAAAAAAATATAAATATGAAATCACTAATTTTTGATAAAACCGTTTATGACCAAGGACCTAATATTGTTGTAATCGGTGGAGGAACAGGAATAAATACGGTGCTTTCTGGACTAAAAAAATATACAAGTAATTTAACGGCAATCGTAACAATTTCAGATTATGGAGAAGAAAGCGATTCAAGAAGAGAGTTAGAACTATTACCATTAGAGGACGTAAAAGATGGTATCATTGCATTAAGTAGTAAGCAAGAGCAAGTAAAAAAATTGTTTAACTATAGATTTACAAGTGGAAAATTAAGAGGGCTTAAATTTTCTGACATATACTTTTCTGCTATGAATGCAGTAAATGATAATTTTACTGATTCTATTAGAAAAAGTAACGAAGTTATCAACATGATAGGAAAAGTTATACCAGTTACATTAGATGAAATGAACATTGTTGCAGAACTTGCAAATGGATATATTGTAGAAGAAAAATCTAGAATTCCAGAAGTAGTATCAGAAAAATTAACTAAAATTAATCGTATAATGTTAAATCCATCTAATTGTAGACCAGCAGATGGAGTAATCGAAGCAATTAAAAACGCAGACTGCATCATAATTGGACCAGGAAGTTTATACACAAATGTCATACCAAATTTATTAGTAAATGGTGTAGCAAAAGCAATTAAAGAAAGTGTAGCAATAAAAGTATATATTAGTAACATCATGACAGACCCCGGTCAAACTGATGATTATAGTGTATCAGATCATTTAAATGCTATTATAGAGCACTGTGGAAATGGTATGATTGATTATTGTATTTATGATACAGGTGAAGTTATTCCAGAATTTATAAAAAAATATAATATGGAAGGTCAAGACCTAGTAGCACAAAATATAGATAAAGTAAAGGGAATTAAATTTTTACAAAGAAACATGTCTGTTATATTAGATGGACACATCAGGCATGACCCTAATTTAGTAGCATCTTCTATTATAGAATTAATTTGTGATGATTTAAAATATCAAGATAAGCAAAATGACCCTCAATATTTAATGTTAAGCAATAAGCTAAAACAAGAAAAAAGAATTGAAAAAATAAAAAAATCAATGGCAAAAAAAGCAAAGAAACCACAAAAGGAAAATCCTAATAAATTCAAAAGCAAGAGTAAATTTAGCAATAAATATAGTGAAAGAATAAATTCTATACGTGAAGCAGATGAAAAGGCTAAATTAAAATCACAAAGAGAACAAGAAAAAAGGCAAAAAAGAATACAAGAAAAAAGGCGTAGGATGGAGCTAGAAAGAAGAAAACAATTAGAATTAGAAAAAAGACGAAAAATGATGGAACTAGAAAGAAGAAGGTTGCAAGAACAAGAAGAAAGCGAAAGTGCAAAACCTAAAAAATCATCAACTACAACAACCAAAAAAACAACTACAAAAAAGAAAACAGAAACGCAAAAAACTAATGCAAAACCAAAAAGTGCAAGAGGATTAAAAAGAGGAACAAAAAATAAAGAAGAATAAAGGGGTAAAAAATGAAAATAACAAAGGAAAATTTAAACTTAGAAGAAGGACTAAAGAAGGAATGGATAATAACAAATGGAATTGGAGGGTTTAGCTCTTCAACAGTAATAGGGGCAAATACTAGAAAATATCATGGATTATTATTTGCACCATTAACACCACCAGCAAGAAGATTTTTAATTTTATCAAAATTAGACGAGAGCATCGAAATAAGAAATAAAAAATATGATTTATATACCAATGTATGTGAATCATATATTTCCCATGGATATCAATATCAAGAAGAATTTAGCAAAGACTATGTACCAATTTTTAAATACAAAATAGGAAAAGTTGAAATAACAAAAATGATATGCCTAGAACATGGTCATAATACAGTAGGAGTTTTTTATAAAATAAAAAATGATGGAACAAAGGCAAAAATGACATTGGCTCCAATTGTTAATTTTAGAGATTTTCATCAAATGAGCAAAGACCATGAATTTAAAATAAAACAAGAAGCCAACAAAACAAAAGTAAAAATGATTTTAGATGATAATCCACATACTCCAATTTATATGTATCTATCAGAAGGAAACTATATAGAACATCAAAATGACATATTCCATAATATGTTCTATATTGAAGAACAAAAAAGAGGATTTGATCCAATAGAAAATCATATAGTTCCTGGTGTTTATGAAGTAGAAATACCAGCAAAACACGAAAAAGAAATTTCATTTATATGTTCATTAGAAGAGAACATTGAACAAAAAAGTGTAAGGAAGTTTATTAATAATGAAATTATACGACTAGGAGAAATATTTAATGAATCTTTATTAATAGATAACCGAAAAGAAAAAAAGACACAAAAAGAAATAGAGCAGGATAATTTAATAAAAACATATTTAATTGCAGCAGATAATTTTATTGTAAATAGACCAAATTTTGGACTTCATACTATTATTGCAGGGTATCCTTGGTTTTTAGACTGGGGAAGAGATACATTAATTTCTTTTGAAGGACTATTGCTAATACCAAAAAGATTTGAAATTGCAAAAGAAGTTTTATTAACAATGGTTAGAGATGTAAAATATGGTTTAATTCCAAATGGATATTCTGGTTATGACAATAGGCCATTATACAATAGTGTAGATGCTTCACTTTTACTTTTTGAACAAGTTTATAAATATATAAAATATACTGGAGATTTTGATTTTGTAAAAGAAAAAATGTATCCTATAATGCAAGAAATAATCGAAAACTATTGTAATGGAATTAATGTAGACAATAACAATATTTATTTAGATTCAGACGGATTAATTGTTTCAGGAACTAAACAGACTCAAAACACATGGATGGATGCAAAAGTAAATGGAAAAGCAATTACACCAAGAAACGGAAAAGCAGTAGAAGTAAATAGCTTATGGTACAATGCAAATAAAATTATGCAAGAATTAGCAAAAAAATTCAAGCATCCAATTATGACTATAAAATATAAAGATTTAGCAGAAAAATGTAAGATATCTTTTGACAATAAATTTTATAACGAAGAAAAGAAATGTTTATATGATGTAATTGGAGATGATAAAATTAGACCAAATCAATTATTTGCACTATCTTTAAGCCACCCTGTAATTGAACCAAATTCAGAAATGTCAAAAGAAATCATAAAAACAGTTGAAAATAAATTATTAAATCATTATGGATTAAAAACACTAGCAAAAGATGAAGAAGACTATGTAGAAGTTTATGAAGGCAGTCCAGAAAAAAGAGACAGTAGCTATCATCAAGGAATTACATGGCCTTGGTTATTGGGATTATATTATGATAGTTTAAAAAATAATTTACAAATAGCTAAAAAAGCAGAAGAAAAAAATTTTTGGAAGGAAAAGTTAGATAAGTTTATTGAAAATACTAAAAAAACATTTAAAAAGGAAATTTATGAGAACGGTTGCTTAGGTGGTATTTCAGAACTTTACGATTCTAAAAAGCCACAACTTCCTAAAGGAGCAATTAATCAAGCATGGAGTATAGCAGAAGTATTTAGAATTATATTAGAAAGATAAAACTAGGAGAAAATGATGCTATCAATAGAAAATTTAGAAAAACAATTAAAAAGTGGAAAATTAGAAAATTTATATCTTCTATATGGAGAGGAATTGTTTTTATTAGAATCTTCTTTAAAAAAAATTAAAAACCTATTTGGAGAAACTGTTAAAGGCATTAATTTTATAACAATAGATGACACAAACTGTAATGAATTAATTGCTAATATAGAAACACCAAGCTTTGGCTATGAAAAAAAATTAATTATTGCTAGAAATACTGGGCTATTCAAAAAAGAAGGAAAAAGAAAAAATGTAGAGATATCAAATTTAAAAGAAAAAATAAGCAATTATATCAAACAAAATATTGATATTATAAAAGAATCTGTAATATTAGTATTTGTAGAAGAAGAAGCAGATACTAAGCAAGAACTATATAAAACAATAGAAGAATTTGGAATTACATGTAAATTTGATTATCAAAAACCAGTACAAATTATAAGTAGGCTAAAAGCAATTTGCAATGCATATAAAGTACAAATAGATGATAATACACTAAAATATTTTATTGAATGTGCTCGGAACTAATATGCAAGATTTAATTAATGAAATTAGAAAATTGATTGAATATGTAGGTCCAAATGGAAAAATACAAAAAGAAGATATAGATAAATTAACAATTAAAAAATTAGAAAGCATAATTTTTGATTTAACTGATTCATTAGGAAAAAGAGAAATAGGAAAAGCTCTAGAAGTATTAAAAAATTTAATTTATGCAAAAGAGCCAATCCAAAAAATTTTGATTACACTATATAATCATTTTAAAAAATTATATTTTGTTAAACTTTCATTAAACTACGGAAAAGATATTATAAGTAGCCTAGATTTAAAGCCAAATCAAACTTTTTTGGTAAGTAAATATAAAATGCAAGCAAATTATTTTCAAGAATTAGAACTAAAAGAAATTTTGCAAAATTTAAGAGACTTAGATTATAACTATAAAAATGGACTAATTGATTTACAAATTGGATTAGAGACAATTCTTTGTAAACATTGCTCATAAAATGTATAATAAAACCAAATATTGATAAAAATAACGTTGAGAAAAATTTTTATTAATAGGTGGTTTTATTTATGTTTAAAAACAAAAATTATGTAAGCATTTTAGCAATTATAGTAATTTTATTGACTCTTATAATGGTAATATCAATGCTTTTTCAAGAAAATGTAATAGAAACATTATCTAAATATGGCTCAAGAGGAAGTGAAGTAACACAAATTCAGACAAAGTTAAAGAGATGGGGATATTACAATGGAAGCATTGATGGAATTTATGGTAGTAAAACCTTAGAAGCGGTGAGATATTTTCAAAGAAAAAATGGATTAACAGTAGATGGAATAGCAGGACCTGCAACTTTAAGAGCAATGGGAATTTATAATTCTAGTAGTTCTTCTAGTTCTAATAATTCAAGCAGTACAAGTAGTTCTAGCAACTCAAGCAACGTAAATTTATTAGCAAAATTAATTTATGCAGAATCAAGAGGAGAACCATACACAGGGCAAGTAGCAGTAGGAGCAGTTGTAATGAACAGGGTAAAAAGCAGTTCTTTTCCAAATACAATATCAGGAGTAGTATATCAATCAGGAGCATTTGATGCAGTAAGTGATGGTCAAATTAATTTAACTCCAGATTCTAATGCAAAAAAAGCAGCACAAGATGCTTTAAATGGATGGGATCCAAGCTATGGTGCAATTTATTATTTTAATCCTGCAACAGCTACAAATAAATGGATTTGGTCAAGACCAATGACTATTACAATTGGAAAACATAGATTTTGCAAATGACCTTGACAAAGTAGCCTCAAATTGATAATATATAAATGATTATTTATCAAGTGGAGGAGAACATGATACTATATCCAAAAGCGTATCTTGAAAAAGTAGAACAAATAACAATAGAATTTTTACAAAAAAATAAGATAAAAGCATTAATATTAGATGTAGATAACACTTTAATAGATTGTAACAGAAATTTATCAAATAAAGTAGTAGAATGGGCCAAAAATTTAAAACAACAAGGAGTAAAATTATATATCTTATCTAATACAAATCACAAAGATAAAGTAGAAGAAGTAGCAAAAGCTTTGGATATAGGGTATCAAAATTTAGCAAAAAAACCATTTAAATCAGGATTTTTAAAAGTAGAAAAAATATTAAAAGAAAAACCAGAAAATATAGGAGTTGTAGGTGATCAAATTTTTACAGATGTAATTCGGTGGAAATCGCTCTAAAATGTTTACTATTTTAGTTGATCCAGTCGATTCAAAAGATTTTTGGTATACGGCATGGAAAAGGCCTTTGGAAAATAAAATAAAAGAAAAGTATAGGAGAAATAACAAATGTATATAAATGATGTACACATTGCATATTATATAGCAGCATTAATAGTAGGAATGATAGTAGGACAAATAGTAGACTGGGCAAATAAAAGACTGCCAGAGTACAAAAAAGTAATCTCAAAAGACATTATTCATGAATATCGACTAGATTTCAAACCAAACTACATATTAATGTTAATAAATGCAGTAATTTATGTTGGCTTAATATATGTTTTTGGAATAAAAGAAACTTTTATTGCAAATTTAGATTTAATTAAATTTTTAGTATTAACACCAATGCTCTTATCGGTATTTGTTATTGATTATAAACTGCAAATAATACCCAATAGACTAAATTTAACAATATTTGAATTAGGATTAGTTTTTGCATTTTTATATGGATTATCTAGTATAGCAATTACAATTAATATGTTACTTGGAATGCTTGCTCGGTGGAGGAATTTTCCTAATTATAACATTGCTTGGAGGCATGTTCTATGGAAAAGAGGCAATGGGCTTTGGTGATGTAAAATTAATGGGAGCACTTCGGATTATTTTTTGGATTATCTAATATTATTATCATAACATTAGTATCTTTTCTAATAGGAGCAATTCTTAGCATTTTATTACTTGCAACAAAGATAAAAAAATCAGATGAATATATACCTTTTGGACCATTTATAGTAATTGCATCATTTATTAGTATGTATATACCATTTGAACAAATAAAAATAATATTGTTGGAAATTTTTACATTAGGAATGTATAATGGAGGTTAAATATGAATGCTAAGTTACAATGGTTAAGAAATAAAATGTCAAGTTTGGATATGCAAGGATTAATTATTACAAATCCAATTAATATACGCTATTTAACAAACATAGAAGCAGAAGGAATGTTACTTTTAACAAGAAAAGAAAATATTTACATAACCGATAGTAGATATATAGAGCAAGTGCATAGCACTGTAACTTTATATGATGAAATTATTGTATATGATGCACATGACGTATCAAAAGATGATTATGAAAATTTCTTCATGTTCTGCGAAAATGTGGGCTTTGAAGAATATGATATTTCTTATGCTAAATATAAAGAATATATTAGAAAATTCAAAATAAATAATTTTGTAGAAACAGAGCATATTATTGAAAAACAAAGAATGATAAAAGATGAAGAAGAAATAAAAAATTTAGAAAGAGCATGTGAAATAACAGATAATTGCTTTAAATATATTTTATCATATATCAAACCAGGTATGACAGAAAAGCAAATTGCAAATGAAATAGAAGAATATTACAAATTACGAACAGATGGATTAGCATTTGAAACCATTGTATTATCAGGAGAAAATACATCAAAACCACATGGTGTACCATCAAATAGAAAAATACAAAAAAAAGATATAATTACAATAGACATGGGTTGTAAAGTAAATGGTTATTGTTCAGATATGACAAGAACATTTTTTGTTGGAAGTGTACCAGAAGAAATAAAACCAGTATATGACTTAGTATTAAAAAATCAAGTTCAAACAAATGGACAATACAAAGATGGTGCAAATACAAGGCTACTTACTAAAATGGTTGAAAATGATTTTAAATTATATGGATATGATTTAATTCATAGCTTAGGTCATGGAGTAGGATTAGAAATTCACGAAGCACCATATGTTAGTTACCAGTCTGATACACAATTAAAAGAAAATATGGTAGTTACAAACGAACCAGGAATTTACATTACAGGAAAGTTTGGTGTAAGAATAGAAGATACAGTTCAAATTACAAAATTTGGTTGTATAAGTTTAACAAAATCAGAGAAAAATTATATTATAATATAAGACATTAATAAATACTTGATTTTTCTGGAAAAATGTAGTAAAATAAATATATTGTATGAAAATAAGAAAGGAGAAATAATTATGGCATCAGTATACTCAGCAGGAGATTTTAGAAATGGAACCACATTTGAAATGGAAGGGTCTGTATATAGAGTAGTAGAATTTCAACATGTAAAACCAGGAAAGGGATCAGCATTTGTAAGAACAAAATTAAAAAATGTAATAACAGGAGCAACTTTAGAAAAAACATTCAACCCATCAGATAAATACCCAGCAGCAGAAATAGAGAAAAAAGTTATGCAATACTTGTACAATGATAGTGGATTATATTATTTTATGGATAACGAGACATATGATCAAATTCCACTAAACGAAGATCAATTAGGAGATTGTTTAAAATATTTAAAAGAAAACATGGAAGTTACAATACTTTCATATAAAGGAAATACATTTGCAGTAGAACCACCAACTTTTGTGGAGCTAGAAGTTACATATACAGAACCAGGATTTAGTGGAAACACAACAACAACTTCAGGAAAACCAGCAAAATTAGAAACTGGTTTAGAATTACAAGTTCCATTATTCGTAAATATTGGAGACATTGTAAAAATAGACACAAGAACTTGTGAATATATGGAAAGATTATAAGAAAGGTGATTAACAAAATGGGAATGTTAAAAAACGAATATAAAAGTTTTTTAGATGACATAGAAAAAAATATGAAAGATAAAGAAGACTTACAATATGTAAAGCAAAGATTTGCAAGTTTTTTAGATATTGTTTTAGATCAAATGGACTACATTATGGACTACAAACAAGATGAAATTGCAAAATTAGAAAGTACACAAAATAGATTAACATCTCAAATAAACCAAATGCAACAAGTAATAGACCATATTGAAGAAGACATTTACTCAGAAGATGGATTCGATTTTGAAATTGTTTGTCCATATTGCAATTATGAATTTATTATTGATGTAGATGAAAATAAAACAGAAGTAAAATGTCCAGAGTGCCAAAATATTATTGAATTAGATTGGTCAGGAGATGTAGATGAAGGAGAGCAAAACCAAGGTGGATGCCAAGGCGGAAATTGCCATGGATGCCACCGGTTGTAGCGACGAAGATGATGATATGTAAAAAAGCCTTATAAATTTATAAGGTTTTTTTATGTTTTTTATATTCTAGGAAAGTCTGAATTAGAAAATGATAGACTTTCCGTAGAAGATAATTATGCGGAATTTAGATTTTCTAAGCAATTTTATTGCATAGAAAATCTTTATTCCGTTTCTTCATTATTGAAAAAACTTAATAAAATTCAAAAGTTTTTTCATATTTTTGAAAAAACTTAGTAAAATTCAAAAGTTTTTTCACATTTTTGAAAAAACTTGGTTTAAAAATAGTCTAAAGGATTTTGATACTTTTCGTTTATGCGTATACCTAAATGAAGATGGCATCCAGTTGTTGCACCGATTTGTAGGATTACCATTAGAATCTTTATATTGATTTCCTTTTACTCCATAAACATTTTTAGGACCAACAAAACCAATTACTTGACCTTGCTTTACTAAATCTCCAACTTCTACAATAAAGTTAGGATCGCAATGACAATAGCTTATTTTATAATTTTCAAAAGAAAGAGTAATAGTATAGCCACCACCTCCTAAAAACTCTCTAAATGTAATTTCACCATCATGAATAGCAATAAATTTAGTACCTTGAGGAGCAGGAATGTCAATTCCAGCATGAGAAGAAGAAGCACCAGCTGTTGGAGAATTACGCTTCCCAAAGTAAGAACTAATTTTAGTATAACCTGGAAGTGGCCAAACAAAGCCATTTGGATTAAAATCTAAAATTTCATTGCTTTGATTTGAATAAGAAAAGTTTTTAGAACTAAAAATTGGTACAAAAAATACAATAACAAAAAAAGATGTTATTAATAACAACAAATAAAAAAGTTTTAAATTTTTTAAAATGGAAATCACCTCGAAAAAATAGATGTAAGAAATAAAAATAAATTTTGGCAGGGGCAGAAGGATTCGAACCCTCACAAGCGGTTTTGGAGACCGGTGTGCTACCATTAACACTATACCCCTATAAACTTAAAATACATTTAATATATTAGCACAAAAAAAGAAATTAAGCAATAATTTTTAATAAAATTATTGACTTTTTTTTATACCAATAATATAATATATGAAATTAAATAATTACGGTGAAGAAGAAAAAATATGAAAACATTTATTTAAAAGAGAGCTAATGATGGTGAAATATTAGTAATAAATGCATATGGGGAGCTTTGGAGTAATAAAAAAATTAAGGTGCTAAAAATACAAATTTTAGAAATTTATATTTTTAGAATTAGGGTGGAAACGCGGAAAAATAAACTTTCGTCCCTAGCAATATAGCTAGGTTGCGAAAGTTTTTTCGATTAAAAGGAGGAATTTTTATGTTAAAATCAATGGATACAATAGTTACACTTTGCAAAAATAGGGGATATATTTATCCAGGTTCTGAAATATATGGAGGGTTATCTAATACATGGGATTATGGACCATTGGGAACAGAATTAAAAAACAATGTGAAACAAGCATGGAGAAAAAAATTTGTGCAAGAAAGTAAATATAATGTAGGCTTAGATGCAGCAATATTAATGAACCCAGAAACATGGGTAGCATCACGGGCATGTTGGAGGCTTTTCAGACCCATTAATTGACTGTAAATCTTGTAAAACTAGACATAGAGCAGATAAATTAATTGAGCAATGGGCACACGAAAATGGTCAAGACATAATTGCAGATGGTATGACAGATGAAGCAATGATAAAATATATGGATGACAACAAAATAAACTGTCCAAATTGTGGTGCACATGACTTTACAGGAATAAGAAAATTCAACTTAATGTTTAAAACATTTCAAGGTGTAACAGAAGATGCAAAATCAGAAATATATCTAAGACCAGAGACAGCACAAGGAATATTTGTTGATTTTAAAAGTGTATTAAGAACAACAAGAAAAAAATTACCATTTGGTATTGCTCAAATTGGTAAAGCATTCAGAAACGAAATCACACCAGGAAACTTTACTTTTAGAACAAGAGAATTTGAGCAAATGGAATTAGAATTTTTCTGCAAACCAGGAACGGATTTAGAATGGCATAAATATTGGAAAGACTATTGTGAAAACTGGTTATTATCATTAGGTATAAAAAAAGAAAACATTCGATTAAGAGACCACTCAAAAGAAGAATTAGTATTTTATAGCAAAGCAACCACAGATATAGAATATGCTTTTCCATTTGGTTGGGGAGAATTATGGGGAATTGCTGATAGAACAGACTATGATTTAACACAACACATGAACCATTCAAAGCAAGACTTAACATACCAAGAGCCAGAAACAAATGAAAAATATGTACCATATGTAATAGAACCTTCATTAGGAGCAGATAGAGTTGTTCTAGCATTTTTATGTGATAGTTATGAAGAACAAGAATTAGAAGATGGAGACACAAGAACTGTATTACATTTACATCCAGCTTTAGCACCATATAAAGTAGCCGTTTTACCACTATCTAAAAAATTATCAGAAAAAGCAGAAGAAGTGTATGAAAAACTTTCAAAACATTTCATGTGTGATTATGACGAAACAGGAAGTATTGGAAAACGTTATAGAAGAGAAGATGAAATAGGTACACCATATTGTGTTACAATTGATTTTGATACATTAGAAGATGATACAGTTACAATTCGAAATAGAGATACAATGGAACAAATTAGATTAAAAATTGATGATGTAGCAACATGGGTAGAAAAAAAGTTGCTTTTTTAATAGAAAAAGGATATAATAAAAATCGAAAAAAGAATAAGGAGTGATCAAAATGAAAGTAAGCAAAGAAGAAATCCTACACATTGCGAATTTAGCACATTTAAACATAGAAGAAAATGAAATTGATAATTATTTATTAAACTTGCAAGATATTTTAAACTTTGCAAATATTGTAAACAATGCACCCGTAGAAGATTTAGACATAACAATAGGTGCAAACGAAGCACAAAATGTATTTAGAAAAGATGAAGTAAAAATATTTGAAGACAATGAGGCTCTATTGCAAAATGCCGTAGCAAAAGAGCAAAATATGTTTAAAATACCAAAAGTTCTTTAATACTTAAAACAATGTAAATTATAAACATAAAGGAGGAATAAAAAAGAATGAATATTACTGAATTAACAGTACATGAATTACAAGAAAAATTAAAAAGTAAAGAACTAACAATAACAGATATAACAAAGGCATATTGTGACAGAATTAACGAAAAGGAGCAAGATGTACAAGCTTTTGTAACACTATTAACAGACAATGCCTTAGAACAAGCAAAAGATATTCAAGAAAAAGTGGAAAATGGGGAAATAGAGGGAGATTTTGCTGGAATTCCAATAGGAATAAAAGACAACATGTGTACAAAAGGTGTGAAAACTACTTGTAGTTCTAAAATGTTAGAAAACTTTGTAGCTCCATATTCAGCAACAGTAGTAGAAAAGCTAGAAAAAGAAAATCTAATAAATTTAGGCAAATTAAATATGGATGAATTTGCTATGGGCAGTTCAACAGAATATTCTTATTTTAAAAAGACCAAAAATCCATGGAACTTAAACAAAGTACCAGGTGGGTCATCAGGAGGAAGTGCAGCAGCAGTAGCAGCAAATTTAGTACCATGGGCACTTGGGTCAGATACAGGAGGATCAATTAGGCAACCATCTAGTTTTTGCGGAGTAGTAGGACTAAAACCAACATATGGACTAATATCAAGATATGGATTAGTAGCATTTGCTTCATCTTTAGACCAAATAGGACCAATTACAAAAGATGTACAAGACTGTGCTATGTTATTAAATCTCATTGCAGGACATGATGAAAAAGACTCAACATCAGTAGATAGACCAAAAATCGATTACACAAAAGCACTAAAAAATGATGTAAAAGGTTTAAAAATTGGAGTTCCAAAAGAATTCTTTGGAGAAGGCATTAATCAAGAAGTGAAAGATGCTTTAGAAAAATCAATTGAAGTCTATAAAAATTTAGGAGCGCAAATAGAAGAATTCTCATTAGATGTAGCAAATTATGCATTAGCAACTTATTACATAATTGCTTGTGCAGAAGCAAGTTCAAACTTAGGTAGATTTGACGGTATACGTTATACCTATAGAACACCTGAATTTAAAAGTTTAAAAGAATTATACAAAAAAACAAGAAGTGAAGCATTTGGAGCAGAAGTTAAAAGAAGAATAATACTTGGAACATATGTATTATCTTCAGGATATTATGATGCATATTACAAAAAAGCCCAACAAGTAAGAACCTTAGTTATGAATGAATTTAATAAAGGATTTGAAAAATATGATGTAATATTAACTCCAACATCACCAACAGTAGCATTTGACATAGGAACAAAATCAAACAATCCTTTGGAAATGTACTTAGCAGATATTTGTACAGTTTCTGTCAACATTGCAGGACTTCCAGCAATTTCTATCCCATGTGGTGTAGACAAAGATAAAATGCCAATCGGAATGCAATTAATAGGAAATAGATTTTGCGAAGAAACAATTTTAAATGCAGCATATACATTTGAACAAGCAGTAAAATTTAGAGAAACTTATAAACCAGAATTTAAGAAATAAAAATAGTAAATAATGGAATAAGAGGTGTTTTTTATGGGAGAACATGAAGGAAAATCAAAAATATTAAACAAAATTTTACTTATCATATTACTATTATTAGTAATTAGTGCAGCAGTATTATTCATAATTAACCCATTTGGGGTTGAAAAAAGCAAAGAAACAGATGTAAATAGCATTGCAAAAGTAGGAGATAAAATAGAAGAAAATTCTACAAATACAGCAAATACAACTAATGAAGTAAAAGAAAATACAACATCACAAACAACAACTACTACGAGCGAAACTACTTTAGAAGATGGAATATTTTCAGAGTATTATACTAAAGCAGAAAACTTATTAAAAACTATGACCTTAGAAGAAAAAGTTGGTCAAATGTTTTTAGCAAGATATCCTGAAACTGGTGTACTTGATGAAATAAAAACACAAAATCCAGGAGGATATGTGCTATTTAGTAGAGATTTTGATGAAAAAACGAAAGAATCAATGCTTGCAGAATTAAATAATTGCCAATCAAGTAGTAAAATAAAACTAGCTTTAAGTGTAGATGAAGAAGGTGGAACAGTAGTAAGAGTAAGCAATCATCCAGCTTTTAGAACTACACAATTCTTGTCACCACAAGCTTTATGGCAACAAGGACAATTACCATTAATATTAGAAGATTCAAAAGAAAAATCAGAATTATTAAAGAGCATAGGACTTAATATGAACTTAGCTCCAGTAGTAGATGTTCCAACATCTAGTTCAGACTTTATATATCAAAGAGCTTATGGAAGAGGAGCAGAAAAAACAGCAACATATGTATCTGAATTAATAAAAACAATGAACCAATCTGGAATGATATCAACAATGAAACATTTTCCAGGCTATGGAAATAACGTTGATACACATAATGGAATAGCAATAGATGAAAGACCATATACAACTTTTGAAACTTCAGACTTTTTACCATTTAAATCTGGAATAGCAGCAAACGGTCCAACAATATTGGTTAGTCATAATGTAGTAAAATGTATGGATGCAGAAAAGCCAGCATCTCTATCTGAAAAAGTACATGAAATTTTAAGAAAAGATTTAGGCTTTACTGGAATTGTTATGACAGATGATTTAGCAATGGATGCGGTTAAAAGTTATGTAGAAAATGGAGAAGCAGCAGTGCAAGCAGTACTTGCTGGAAATGATATGATTATATCATCAGATTTTGCAAAACAAAAACAAGAAGTAATAACAGCAGTAAACAGTGGAAAAATTTCAAAAGAAGTAATAGACAAAGCAGTAAAAAGAATATTAGCATGGAAATATGCTTATAAAATAATAGAATAGGTGTTTTTTGGGACGGGGCAAAAAAACACCACCTAAGGAGGAAATTAAATGTCAAGACAAGACTATGAAGTAATAATAGGGTTAGAAGTGCATAGCGAACTTTCAACCAAAACAAAGATATTTTGCTCTTGTCCAACAGAGTTTGGGGCAGAGCCTAATACACATACTTGTCCCATTTGTATGGCAATGCCAGGAACTTTGCCAGTATTAAACGAAAAAGTAGTTGAATATGCAGTAAAAGCAGGACTAGCAACAAATTGTGAAATAGCAAGGGATAGCAAAAACGATAGAAAGAATTATTTTTATCCAGATCTTCCAAAAGCTTATCAAATATCACAATATGATAAACCTTTGTGTGAACATGGATATGTAGAAATTGATACAGAAGAAGGAAAAAAGAAAATTAGAATAACTAGAATTCATATTGAAGAAGATGCAGGGAAATTAAATCATGATGAATTTGGTGGAGGAAGTTTAGTTGATTTAAATAGAGCAGGTGTGCCTTTAATTGAAATAGTATCAGAACCAGACCTTCGTAGCAGTGAAGAAGTAGAAAAATATTTGAAAAAATTAAAATCTATTTTGGAATATATTGAAGTATCAGACTGTAAAATGCAAGAAGGCTCTTTTAGAGCAGATGTTAATGTTTCAGTTCGAAAAAAAGGAGAAACTAAACTTGGAACTCGTACTGAAATGAAAAATATGAACTCATTTAGAAGTATTACAAGAGCAATTGAATATGAAATAGATAGACAAATTGACATTTTAGAAGACGGAGGCAAAATTGAGCAAGAAACTTTAAGATGGGATGATGTATCTGGAAAAACATTTTCTATGAGAGATAAAGAAGATGCACAAGACTATAGGTATTTTCCAGACCCAGACTTGGTTGCAATTAAATTATCAGAAGAATATATTGAAAACATTAAAAATAATTTACCAGAATTGCCAGAAAGTAGAAAACAAAGATATTTAGAAGAATATAAATTATCAGAAAAAGATGCAAATATTATAACATCTTCTAAATATTTATCTGATTTATTTGAAGAAGCAAGCAAAATATGTAATAATCCCAAAGCAGTAAACAATTGGATTATATCTGATATATCAAGAATTTTAAATGAAACAGAAACAGAAGCTATAGAAATACCATTTGACAGCAAACAATTAGGAAAATTAGTTACTTTAATTGATAATGGAATAATAAGTTCAAGTATTGGAAAAAAAGTTTTAGTTGAATTATTTGAAAATCCAAGAGATCCAGAAGAAATTATTAAAGAAAAAGGCTGGATTCAAATTTCAGATGAGGGAGCAATTAAAGAGGTAGTACTTAAAATTTTAGAAGCAAATCCACAATCAATAGCAGATTATAAAGGTGGAAAAGATAAAGCTTTAGGATTTTTAGTAGGTCAAGCAATGAAGGAAACAAAAGGAAAAGCAAATCCTCAGATGTTAAATAAAATGTTTCTAGAAGAATTAAATAAATAAAATAAAAAAGTTTATCATTTTTAATTCTAACTTTCTTAGAATATAATTATGCAAAATAAAGATTTTCTAAGCAATTTTATTGCATAGAAAATCTTTATTCCGTTTTTTTTTAAATGTTACTACTACGAAAATTAAATAACTTGTTACTATAAAAATATATTGAACTTTTAAATATTACATTTTTATTACAAATAAAAAAACTTATTGACAAGAAAAAATATATATAATAAAATTTAAATACTTAGGTATATAAAAATTACATAATTTTAAAATTATAATTATAATTATAATTAAAATAAACTAAGAAAGGGGAAGAAAAGAAAAAAAGTGAAAAAAACAAATCTAGAAAAGAAAAATTATGGTATAACACTAATTGCATTAGTAATAACCATAATAGTACTTTTAATCTTAGCTGCAATATCAATTAATGCAATATTTGGAGAAAATGGATTACTTGTAAAAGCACAACTATCAGCATTTGCAACAGAAATGAAACAAATAGAAGAAAATGTACATTTAAAACAAGCAGAAAATCAATTATATAATGCAGATGGAAGCAGTAAGGAACAACTATTTACTAAAAAACTAAACGGAAATGATGTAGCAATACCAGACACACTAAAACAAGAAATATTGTATGTGAGAGATGGAATGCCAGAAAATAAAAATCCAAGTGACTATGACATATCAAACTTTGTAGGCGACATATATATAATAGATAAAGAAACTGCAAATGGAAAAGAGAATACATATATATATGATGAAACAACAGACACGGCATATAAAATTCCACAAACAAATATTGGAGGTAAAATTTACCATAGCTACGAATGTGCAGAAAATGGAAAAGGTGGACAATCAACAAGTGGAGGAGAAACAGGACAAGATCCATCTGATGAAGAACAAGAAGGCATAATAGAAGAAGAATCAAAAGAAATAAAAGTAGGAAATGATATATATTATGCTCCAAACTTAAAAGGCTTCAATGAAGAACAAACTTATATGGTATATTATTCAGCAGATTTTAGTAAAACAAAAGAAGTACAAGCAAAACAATATATAGAAGAAGGTCAAAAATATCAAAGAACAGAGGAAGATGGAACATATACTTTGCACAATTATGGAGAAAAAACATGGGCAAATATGAAAACTATAAACAATGGGCAAGAATCATGGTGGGTATGGATACCAAGATATGCATATAGAATAAAAGATGAAGATGAATCCAACAAATATACAGAAATAGTATATATAGATACTAATAATAAGCCATTAAATACAGAAAAAGATGGTGAAACTCTAGAGTCAGACCTTATACCACATCCAGCATTTACAGTAGACGGAAACGAATTAAAAGGAATTTGGATAAGTAAATATGAAGCAAGTTATATGGATTCAAAAACAAATAATGATAGTATATTACAACCAGACATGACAGGATTTGACAGAGAACATACATACATAGAATTATATGATACAACAGAAGAAAAATATAAATGTGGAGAAGACGAAATATTATTAAAAAATGCAGATTTAGGAAAGGCAAACCAAAATTCAAACAAACCATGGTATGATTATTCAAATAAAATATGGGCAAATGTAAAAACAGACAATAACGGTCAAGAAGCATGGTGGGTATGGGTACCAAGGTATGCATATAAAGTACAAGATGCAGGACCAAATAAATATACAGATGTAATATTCATAGATATAAAAAATAAACCAATAGATGCAAAATACGGAGACAAATTACCAGATGGATATATACCACATCCAGCATTTACAGTGGACGGAAACGAATTAAAAGGAATTTGGATAAGTAAATATGAAGCAAGTTATATGGAATCAAAAACAAATAATGATAATGCGTTACAACCAGAAATGACAGGATTTGATGAAGAGCATTCATATATAGAGTTATATGATAAAACTAACCGGAACATATCAAGGAGGAGCAGATGAAATAAAATTAAAAGATGCAAAATCATCAGGATTAAACAAAATGAATCAAAATGCTGATAAGCCATGGTATGATTATTCAAATAAAATATGGGCAAATGTAAAAACAGACAATAATGGTCAAGAAGCATGGTGGGTATGGGTACCAAGGTATGCATATAAAATACAAGATGCAGGACCAAATAAATATACAGATGTAATATTTATAGATACAGAAAATAAACCAATAGATGCAAAATACGGAGACAAATTACCAGATGGATATATACCACATCCAGCATTTACAGTAGATGGAAACGAATTAAAAGGAATTTGGATAAGTAAATATGAGGCAAGCAATACAGACTGATTTATAAATAAAAAAAGAAAATAAGAAAGGAGAATCGTATAAAAAATTATACGAGAAAATAAAAAATGAAAAATAAAAAATTAATAATAATAGGAACAATAGCTCTGTTAATAATGATATGTTTACCTAATATATCTAAAGCAGGGTACGAGTCAAAAGCTAATAGCACTGCATGGGATGATATTTCTATTTCAGGGGCTTTTGGTGTTTGTAAAGATTTATCATCTCCAACATCTACACTTGGAAATAATACAGTAGATCCACATTTAATATTAAATAAAGATTGGGGAGCAGTGGCATATTTGAGTTTGAGTGCATATGGAAATGGAACGAAAGGATATACAAGTAACAGGGTTGATAGTCATTACACTACGACTAGCAATTTAAGCGGGATTATAGATTTGGGGCGTGACGGTGTTTATAACTATGAATGGGTCTCTGCTTTGATGAAGGACTTTAATGGGAATGATGAATACGTAAAGCAGTATTCTAAGAATCTTATAGATAATAAAGATACAAGATATGTTGAAGAACTTGAAGAAAATGCGTTTACAAATAATGAATTATCGAAGGGATTGGCATTATCAGAGACGCAATCATTTAATTTACGGTAAATATGGAATCCTTTCTGAGGGATATACAACTTTTTTACGTAGGTGCATTTGCGGGATTTTGGCTGGGGCCAGTGCTGGTGTGGGCGGTGCTGGAGATTCCGGCATACGCTTTCGAGCTGCAATTTGGAATATAGCTCCTTAAAACCTTGAAGTAACTAAAGCTTTGGAAGAATATTTGGCTATTGTAAGTAGAAGCTTTTCATATAAATTTTAGACAGAGTAAATAATCTTAAATATTTGCTCTGTTTAATTTTTCGTTAATGTTCAGACTAAAATCAATTATATATAAAAAATATTATAAAAGCTTTTTAACAGTCTGTAATTTGCTGGTTCCCCGATTTGTTATAAATAAAAAATATATTGAACTTTTTATAGCAAGCAAGTTAAAGTCTGCACAGTAACAATTTTTCAAAAAAATTATAAAATATGCTCCAAAACATTTGACAAAAACATTTATTTAATAGATAATATAAATGCAAAACAAAAAGAAAAAATAAAGTAAAATCTTAACTTAAACACTTTTGAAAGAGAAAAACTCTCCAATGCATTGAACAATAACGGCTTGGAGAGTTTGTTGAT
>CANQPY010000031.1 GCA_947625835.1 uncultured Clostridia bacterium
CAACAAACTCTCCAAGCCGTTATTGTTCAATGCATTGGAGAGTTTTTCTCTTTCAAAAGTGTTTAAGTTAAGATTGTACCATAAGAATTTTTTTTTTACAATTTTTTTTTAATATTCTATCTAAATTATAAAAAGAAACAGTTTTTTATGCTGTTTCTTTTTGATTTTGATTGTTTGTTGGCATTTGCCTTTTCTTTTTTATTATAGGTTTACGCACTTGTTTTTCTTCATTTATAACAACTTCTGGTCCTGCATTATTTAATACTGTTTCCTTTGTAATAGTACATTTTTCTATATGAGGATTAGAAGGTATTTCGTACATAATGTCTCTCATAATTTCTTCTATGATAGAGCGAAGCCCCCTTGCACCTGTTTTTCTTTCTATTGCTTTATCTACTATTGCTTCTAATGCTTCTTTGTTAAATACTAATTCTACTCCATCTATTTGGAATAGTTTTTGGTATTGTTTTACTAATGCATTTTTTGGTTCTACTAATATTTTAATTAATGCTTCTTTGTCTAGTTCTTTTAAGGTAGCTATAATTGGTAATCTTCCAATAAATTCTGGTATTAATCCAAATTTTAGCAAATCTTGTGGCAATAGTTCTTGAAATACTTCATAAGTTTTTAAGTCTTTTTTACTTTTTATATTGCTTCCAAATCCAATTGCCTTTTCGCCAGTTCTATCTTTTATAATGTTTTCTAACCCTTCAAAAGCCCCTCCACAAATTATTAATATGTTTTCTGTATTAATTTGAATTAACTCTTGATTTGGATGCTTTCTTCCACCTTGTGGTGGTACAGATGCAATTGTTCCTTCAATAATTTTTAATAATGCTTGTTGCACACCTTCTCCGGCTTACATCTCTTGTTATTGATGGGTTTTCTGACTTTCTTGTTATTTTATCTATTTCATCAATATAGATTATGCCTTTTTCTGCTTTTTGTACATCTCCATCTGCTGCTTGAATTAATTTTAGTAAGATGTTTTCTACATCTTCTCCTACATATCCTGCTTCTGTTAAAGTTGTAGCATCTGCTATTGCAAATGGAACATTTAATATTTTTGCTAAGGTTTTTGCAAGTAAAGTTTTTCCTGAACCTGTTGGACCTAAAAGCAAAATATTACTTTTTTGAATTTCTACATCATCTTTATCATTGTTTTCTTCATGTGCAATTCTTTTATAATGGTTATATACTGCTACTGATAGTGTTTTTTTGGCTTCATCTTGACCTATTACATAATCATCTAATACTTTCCTAATTTCTTTTGGACTTGGAATTTGGCTTACTTCGTTTAATGTGTATCCTGCTTTTTCTTCATCATATAGTTCTGATTCAATAATGCTTGTACAGAGTTCTACACATTCATCACATATATAAACTCCTGGTCCTGCTACTATTTTTTTAACATTTTCTTGTGCTTTTCCGCAAAAAGAACATCTTACACTTTTAGGCATTTCGTTTTTGGGCATTCTAAAACCTCATTTCTTTTTTATTTTTTATTTTCTTTTGTCCATAATTCCATCTATTAGTCCATATTTTAAAGCTTCTTCAGCTGTCATGTAATTATCTCTTTCTGTGTCTTTTTGGATTGTTTCTATTGTTTGACCTGTTCTTTCACTTAAAAATTTGTTTAATTTTTCTCTTGTTTTTACTAGGTGGTCTGCATGAATTTTTACTTCTGTTGCTTGACCAGAAATTCCTCCACCACCGATTAATGGTTGGTGAATTAAGATTTCTGCATTTGGTGTTGCAAATCTTTTTCCTTTTTCTCCTGCTGCAAGTAATGCTGCTCCCATACTAGCTGCCATTCCTACACATATGGTTGATACTGGGCATTTTATATAATTCATGGTGTCTATAATTCCCATTCCATCTGTTATAGAACCTCCTGGTGAATTGATGTATAAGTAAATGTCTTTATCTGGATCTTCTGACTCTAAAAATAGCAATTGTGCAATAATTAAACTGGATGTTGTTGGATTAACGTCTTCTCCTAAAAAAATTATTCTGTCTTTTAATAATCTTGAAAAAATATCGTAAGATCTTTCTCCTTTATTTGTTTGTTCAATTACATATGGTACTAAACTGTTTTTCTCTAACATATTATTTTCCTCCTTAAGGTTTAATCTATGTTTATTTTATTTTTGCATTTTTTACTAAGAAATCAATCGCTTTTTCTGATTTTATTCCTTCTTTTATGTATGTTCTAATATTTTCGTTTTTTAAGAATTCTTCGTCATTTTCTTTTCCATAATTTTTAGCCATTTCTTTTAGTTTTTCATCAATTTCTTTTTCTTCTGCTTCTATTTTTTCGGCTTTAACTACTGCTTCTAAGGCTAATCTTGATTTAATTGCTTCTATTGCTTGTGGCTCATATTCTTTTTGAACTTCTTCTTTTTTCTTTCCCATCATTTGAAGGTATTGGTCTAATTTCAATCCTTGGTAAGATAGTCTTTGTTCAACTTCTTTTAACATGTTTTCTGTTTCTTGTTCTATCATTCCAGATGGAATTTCTACTTTCATGTCTTCACATACTGCTTTTATTACTGCTTCTTCTGTTTCGTATTTTTCTTTTTGCTCATTTTCTTTTTGTTTCTTTTCTTTGATGCTTGCTTTTAGTTCTTTTAATGTGTCAAATTCACTTACATCTTTTGCAAATTCATCATCTAATTTTGGTAGTTCTTTCTTTTTTATTTCATGAAGTTTTACTTTAAATGTTGCATCTTTACCTGCTAATTCTTTTGAAAAATATTCGTCTGGAAATTTTACTTTTATGTCTTTTTCTTCGTCAATTTTCATTCCAATTATTTGGTCTTCAAATCCTGGAATAAATGTGTTGCTTCCTATTTCTAATTCATGTTTTTCTGCTTTTCCACCTTCAAAGGCTTTTCCATCTACAAATCCTTCAAAGTCGATTGTTGCAATGTTACCTTTTTCTACTGGTTTATCGTCAATGGAAATTAACCTACTGTTATGTTCTTGCATATGGCTTAATTCATGCTCAATGTCATGGTCTGTAACATTATACTCAATTTTTTTGATTTCTATACCTTTATATTTTCCAAGTTTTGCTTCTGGTTTTGTTTGTAATACTGTAGTGAATATTAGGTCTTTTCCTTTTTCGATTTGTTTTATGTCTATATCTTGTGGTCTACTTACTATTTCTAATTTTTTCTCTTTTACTGCTTCTTCTAATGCTTCCCCTGCTACTTCGTTGAATGCATCTTCATAAAAAATTTCTTTTCCATAATATTTTTCTACTATTTGCATTGGTGCTTTTCCTTTTCTAAACCCAGGTATATTAAAATATTTTGCACTTTTAAAATATACTTTTTTGATGGCATCTTCAAATTTTTCTGAGTCGATTGTTATTTCTAATTTTACCTCATTTGCGTTTTTTGTTTTTTCTACTTTACAATTCATTCTTTTTTCTTCCTTTCCTAAAATAACATAGCCAATTAATTATACCACATTTTTCCTATTTTGCAAGGAATTTTTTTAATATTTTTCAAAAAATACTTGTTTTTTTTTCTTTTTTATGATAAACTTAGTATTAGTCAATTTATTTATGAAATTTGGGAGGTGCAATTAAGAATGGCAGTATGCGAAATTTGTCAAAAATCAGTTAGCCGCGGAAATAAGCTTAGTATTACTCGTTCTCATATTAGTAAAAGAACTACTCGTACTTGGAAACCTAATTTAAGAAGAGTAAAAGCTAATGTTAATGGTGATATTAAAAGAATATATGTATGTGCAAAATGTTTAAAAGATGGTAAAGTAAAAAGAGCTTAATTTTTTGAAAAAAGCTCTTTTTTTTAATCTTTTAGTCTTTAATTCCAAAAATTAATTTTACAAATCCCCTTAAGAATTTTGGCACTTTTTTTACAACAATTGTCATATGTATTTACCTCCTTCTCCTTAACTTTAACTTGTATTTTTAGCAAGCAAGCCATGCAAACCCCATACAAATAATTGACACACCAATTATAAATAGCCAACCTGTTAACGGAAGTAATAATACTAATAAAATTCCTAAGCCTAATCCTATTAAACAAATAGCAAGTGTTTTTCTAAATAGTCTAAACATGCTTTATTACCTCCTTCTTTTTTTATATTATATTATTTGTTTTCTTTATTGGTTCCTTTTTATGTATAATAAAAAAACGGAATAAAGATTTTCTATGCAATAAAATTGCTTAGAAAATCTAAATTCCGCATAATTATCTTCTACGGAAAGTCTATCATTTTCAATGATGACTTTCCTAGAATATAAAAAAATGAAATTAAGATTTTCTTGGCAGTTTATTTAACTGCTTAGAAAATCTTAATTTTGTTTGCATAATTTTAATTTTTCTTTTCTTCGCCGGGCAAGACCACGCGGAACGAATAGTTGCCCATGTAAGCAGTGCCATCTTCGTATTTCGAACAGAACACACCGGCACTCGCGCCATAACTGCATGTGCCACCACGTATGAAGAACGGATTGCTAGAGCTGACAACGTACCCGGCATCGCCCAGCCAGCTTTTGCTACTTCCCACATAGATCTCATATGTCGCATCTCCTAGTATATAACTATCGTAACTTGGCGTACTACTTGTTGATGAATATTTTGTTGCATATTTGGTACTTTTTTTGTCTGCTCCTGGAAAGTCTTCATTTCCATATTTTGTTGCATAATCATTTGTATCTTGCTCATTAAATGCTGCTACATATTCATATGCTCCTCCACTTAAGTCATATACCCCGTAGATATTTCCTGTTGAGCTTGCTAATTTCCCATTTTCTCCATTATACCTTTGATTCTCTTCTACTTCACTATATTTATATGTGCTAGTATTTGGTCCACTTCCCATTCCTGTTATATATTCACTACATCTATTTATGCTTACTTCATGTCCATTTCTTCCATATTGGCTATGGGTTAAATAGCTAACTGCTCCCCATTCGCTATTTTTCATTAAATGGCTTTCTTTGTCTCTAGCATAATTATATGCATTTGTATACATTGTTCCTATGCTTATATTTCTCCAACTTGTTACATTTGGCACTATTTTTATATTTGTTCCTTCTCCTCCGTAAGTTGATGAATTTTCTGAGTTTGCTGTACTTTTTGCTGATTCGTATTTTCCTACCCAGATTCCTGCTAAGTCTTCTACTTTTTTTTCTTCATCTTTCCATCCGCCATTTTCTATATTTCCTTCAAATGCTGGATGTACTATATATTTAAATCCATTATATTCTACTGTTTCTATTCCTTTGTCTTTTTTTACATCTTGGGTTTCTGGCTTTTTATTTCCTGCTATATCTCTTATTCCGTCTCCATCACAATATCCTGCTACTTTCGTGCACTCTTTATCTTCATAATATATTATTCTATAGGCATATCTTGGTATCCATACAAAGTAACTATCATAACTTGTATCTTCAATTGTTGTTGTGTTTATCGCATTTGCCCATTTGCTACTTGTGTTATCTTCTAAACCTTTTCCTTCTTGGTAATTATACCACTCGCTTTCTGTAAAATCTCCGTCTTCTGTTACTTCTGTTCCATCTTCCTTCCAGTATACTTTTTTCATTCCATTTAATACTGGTGCTAATGGAGACTCTATTCTTTCATTACTTGTGTTTACCCATATTATATCTATTCTTCCTTGTGCTGTTGTAAATTCTACTGGTATTTTATTTACCAGTTCTGTTTTTTCTCCTGTTTTTTGTACTCCATTTGTTGTTGCCTTTACTTCTACTTTATATGTTCCGTTTTTTTCTACTTGCGCACTTCCTGTTTTTCCACTTATTTCGGCATTATAAGTTTCTCCTGTGTCTAGGTTTGTTATTGTTATGCTATCTACTTGTCCTATATCATTTGTTACTTCTACTGTTATTGTTACTCCACTTCCTGAAACATATTCTCCTACTTCTACATTAAATTCTGGAACTACACCTTGTTCCGTACTTCCTCCTCCAGAGCTTCCACTTTCATCATTTGTTGGTCCTGTTATTTTTCCGTTACTTTCTAATGTATATTTATTGCCACTTGGAAATGTTACTTCTATTTCTCCTTCATTTGTTCCACCTTTTGCTGTTGCTTCTGGTTCTATTTTTTGTAACTCTTTTTCTAATTCTTCTGCCGTTACTTCTTTTTTTCCTTCTATCATTTTATCTGTTAATGCTGCATCATATGCTACTTTTATTTGTTCTTTTTCTGTTTCTTCTTTTGTTTTTTTACTTGCATTTTGTGCTTTTGTTAATATTCCATTATCTCCTGTTAAAGTTGCTATTGACACTGCAGCTAATATTAGCAAAACTATGATTGTAATTACTAATGCAATTAGTGTTATCCCACCTGTTTTGTTTTTGCTTACTAAATTGTTTCTTAGCAAATATGAATCTTTCTTCTTTTTCTCCATTTTCTTTTTCTCTCCTTCTTTGGTTAGTTTGTTCAATTTTTGTGTATTATGTTGTGTTTGTATTACTACTACTTTTTAATTTTAGCATAGAAATTTTTCATTGTAAATCATTTTTGATAAATTTGCTAATTTGTAATCAAAATGTAACATTTTTAATTGACTATTTTTATTTAATCTTATAAAATACTTTTGGAGATGGTTAAATTGAAAAAACAAGATTATATAACATTCATAAAATTGCTAAAAAACTGTTATCCAGATGCAACCTGTAGTTTAGATTTTGAAACTCCTTTTCAGTTAGTAGTTGCAGTTATGCTTTCTGCACAGTGTACAGATGAAAGAGTAAATAAAACAACCCCTACATTGTTTGCTCGTTGTAAAACTATCCAAGACTTTGCAAATATTGATATTCGCGAATTAGAAAATTTAATACATCCTTGTGGTTTCTATAAAAATAAAGCAAAAAATATTAAATTATGTGCAAAACAAATTTTAGAAAATTTTGGTGGAGAAGTTCCTCACACAATGGAAGAATTAACAAGTTTAGCTGGTGTTGGTAGAAAAAGCGCAAATGTTATTCTACTAGAAGTTTTTGGCATTGCAGAAGGAATTGCAGTTGATACACACGCAAAAAGAATTGCAAATTTAGTTGGTTTATCAAAACAAAAAGAACCAGAAAAAATTGAACAAGATTTAATAAAGGCTTTTCCAAAGGAATATTTAAAAGATATTAACCATATATTTGTATGGCATGGAAGAAATACTTGTATTGCTAGAAAACCGAAATGTGAATCGTGTGTTGTAAAGCAATTTTGCAACTATTATAATCGTCAAGTGAAAAGTTAGTTATTGTTCAGACTTTAACTTACTACTATGCAAAGTTCAATATATTTTTATTAATAACTCCCAGCTACATAACAGACTAGAATAAAAAGCGTTTATAATATTTTTTATAAATGCGTAATCGACCAAACGAAGCAAAGCGGAGTGCGATTGGAGCAACTTACATTTAATTTTTTATTATGGAAGTTGCGACACACAAATTTATAAAAAATATTATAAACGCTTTTTAACAGTCTGTAATTTGCTGGTCCCCACGATTTGTTATTAATAAAAATATATTGAACTTTGTATATATAATTAATTTTAGTCTGAACTCTAACAAAAGTTAAACGAAATTTTATAACTTAAAAAATAAAAATAATTAATTGACAAAATTAAAATAAAGTTATATATTTTTTACAGAATATAAAAATTAAGGAGGGAATTTTTAATGTTAAAAAGCAAATTTAAATTTATTGCTATTTTTACAATAATCGTTTTATTATTTACAGTTCCTATTGTAAGAGCTGATAACGAAACAGAAGAAAATACTAATACCAATACTAATTCTGAGGTTACAGATGCTCCAACAGATGAGCGGAGATGAAACTCAAACTCAAACAATTACTAATGCTGAAGATACTTATAAAAGACAAGATGTTTACTTAACTGGTGAAGATGTTGTGATTGATTATATTATTGATGGAAACTTATTTGTTGTTGCAAATACTGTTACAATAAATTCACAAATTGGTGGAGATGTTTTTGTTTGTGCAAATGAAATAACTGTTGGTGAACAAGGCTATATTTATAGTAACTTATTTGCTGCATGTAATATTATAAATATAAATGGTATAGTATATGATTTATATGGTATTTCAAAAAATATAAATATTAATGGATATGTATATAGAGATATTAGAACTACCTCTCAAACTATTAATATAAACGGTTTAGTTGGCAGAAATGCTTACGTTAATTGTGATAGTATTTATTTAGCACCAAAAAATACATCAGAATCAAGTGAAGATGAAACTAATGCTACTATGCCTACATACATTATTGCAGGAGATTTAAACTATTCATCTAGCCAAGAAGCTACTATTCCAGAAGGTAGTGTATCTGGAGAAGTACACTTTGATAAAGCAGTAGCTACTGGTAGTCAAAAAAGTGTATCTGACTATATTATTGCTCTTGGTACTTTTGTTGTTACTGTTGTAGTTATTTGGTTAGTTGGTTTATGGATTACACCTAAATTTATAAAACAAAGTTCTTCTTTATTAACAAAGAAAAAAATCTTGCCTATTCTTGGACTTCGGAATATTAACACCTATTGTTCTTGTTGTTCTATCTATATTATTATTAGTTTTGGGAATAACTTCTACTTTAGGTATGTTACTTCTAGTTCTATTCTTTATTTTAATGGCTATTAGTACTTCTGTATTTGTAATTGCTATAAATAATATTGTTTGCAATAAATTAAAAATAACAAAAAATGTTACTATATTTGGAATATTAATTTTATCAGCTATCGCTTTATGGTTAATTGCATTAATTCCTTATATTGGTTCAATTGTTTCACTTGTTGCTGTTATATTAGGATTAGGAATGATTACATATTATCTTCTTTTCAAAAATAAAAAAGCAGTTGTAGAAGAAGTTAAAGAAAATTAAAAACTGCTTTTCGCAGAAATAATTTTGCGGAATTAAGAAAAAATCTTAATTCCGCTTTTTTATTTACTCTTTAATTCATCTATAATAACTTTAAAATCATTTGCCATAATAATTGCCGTTCCTGAAACTAAAATATTTGCTCCTGCTTGTTTTACACTCGGCGCCGTTTTTAAATTAATTCCTCCATCTACTTCTATATCCAAATCTAAGTTTTGCTCTATTACATATTGTTTTAGTGTTTTTATTTTTTCTAACATATCTGTTAAAAATACTTGTCCACCTTTTCCTGGTTCTACTGTCATAACTAAGCACATATGAACATATGGCAAAAATTCAAATACATCTTCTATTTTTGTATTAGGTTTTACTGATATTCCGCACTTTGCAGTTATTATCTTTTATATATTTTATCATTTCATATACTTCGCTTTTACTTTTACACGCTTCTAAATGAAAAGTTATAATATTAGGTTCTATAGCTAAAAAATCATTAACTGCTGACCCGAACATCTTTAACCATTAAATGAACATCTAAAGGTATATTTGAAATTCTTTTTATATATGATGCATTTTTAAGCATTTTTTCATATGTATTTTTTTCTACAAATTTCCCATCCATTACATCAATATGAAAATAATCTGTTTTAGCTACTTCTAATTTTAAAAATGTTTCTATTTCTTCTCCCTCTTTTGTTGATAAAATTGATGTTGAAACTTCTACCATTTTTTTCTTTCCTCCATTTTATTTAGTTCTTCTCTTATTTTGCAAAATCTATCATATCTTCCTTTATCTATTTTTCCTTCTTCAACTGCTTGCTTAATTCCGCATTTTTCTTCTTTAATATGAGTGCAACCAACAAATTCACATTTTGGAATTTCTTTTTTTAATTCTATAAAGTAATTGTCCAAATTTTTACTGCTAATTTCTTCAATGGAAAATGTTGAAAATCCTGGTGTGTCTGCAATATATGTGTTTGCATCAATTTCATATAGCTTAATAGATGTTGTGGTATTTTTTCCTCTTTTATTTTTTTTACTAATTTGTCCTTCTAAAGCCATATTTTCGTTAAAGATATTATTTATTAAAGTGGATTTCCCTACCCCTGAATTTCCAGAAAAAGCATTTATATTATTTTTTAATTTGCCTTTTAAAAGTTTTATGCCTTTTTTATTTTTACAATCTGTTTTTATTACTATGTATCCTATATTTTCATAAACTTTTTTTATATTTTCAAATTCTGACTCTTCATCTAAATCTGTTTTGTTTAAGACAATTAGAGGTTTAATTCCTGAAAATTCTGCAAAAGCTAATTGTTTGTCAAGCATTAGTAAATCTGGTTTTGGATTTTTGCTAGAAACAACTAATATAATTTGTGTTATATTGGCAATTTTAGGTCTTTTTATATAAACTTTTCTTTCTAAAATTTCATCAATTACTGCTTTTTGATTGTTTTTATCAATTACTGTAAATTTTACTTTATCACCTACAACAGGTGTTATGTCTTCGTTTTTTAGTTTGCCTCTAGCTGTTGCTTCAAAAATTGGGTCTGAAAACAACGAATTTTGGCAATCATGTTTAATTTTATATAGATTAGATTGGTTTTCTATTACAATTCCATGCATTGTATTTTCTCCTATTTATAATTAAAAGTCTAGTTTTAAAAATCTAAAACTAGACTTTTTTTTACTCAAATATGCAAGTTGTGTTTGAACTGCTCATATCTACTTCTTTCGTTTCTTTTAAAATATCATCCACATACACTTTTACAGTTGCTTTTCCTCTTGCACTAAAAGTTGCACTAATATCTGTTTTCGTTTTTTCAACACTTTGTTTATAAATTGTATCTTCATCATTTACTACAATTTTAACTGTAGCTTTTTCTATTTGAGGTGTAGTTGTTGTTGTTGTATTATTGGTTGTGTTATTTGTATTGTTAGTTTGATTTTGAGTTGTTGTTGGTGGTGTATATTTTAGTAATGATTTCAAATTTACTTTTACTGTTCCTTGTTTCATTTCTTCTACTTTATTAACTGTAATAGTAATACTAGAATCTTTATCTACTATTTTTCCAGATTCTATACTTTGTCTTAATACTACACCAGTATTTTTTGAAGTATCTTCATCATATGTTGTTGTTACATTTAGTCCTGCCTCTTCTAATATTTTTTTAGCTTCTGTTTCTTGTTTTCCAATTACACCTTCGACTGTTACTTGCTCAATTCCTGTACTTACATGAATTTTTACACTATCTCCTGCAAAAGCTTCTGTATTTGGTGCTATTTCTTGACTAATTACATGATCCTTTTGGATTGTTTTGCTTGATTCTTCTATTACTTCTGCTTTTAACTTTGCATCTTCCAATAATTTAATTGCTTCTTGCTTTTCTTTTCCTTCAACATTTGGTACAGTTGTTTTTTCTTGTCCTTTACTAATTACAACTTTTACTGTGCTTCCTTCTTTTACTTTATGATATTTTTCCATATAAAATGGATCTTGTGAAATAACTAAGCCTTCTTGTACGTCTTTATTATATTCTTCGCTTGTTACTTCAAATTTTAATTTTGCTTCTTCCACTTTTGATTGAGCTTCTTCTTTTGTTAATCCAACAACATTTGGCATATCTACTTCTGGTGGATTTGTAATGCTTAGTACACCTAATGTACCGCCTAAGCTAATTGCAAATAATAAGATTAAACCTACTATTACACTTAGCCCTTTATGATTTTTAATAAATTGTACAAATTTATTTCCTTCGCTATGAGATTTTTCCCTGCTATTTGTTTTATAATTTGGCATATTTTCGTATATGTCTGTATTTATTTTTTGTGTTCTAGCTGTTTTGTCATATTCTAAATTTTCTACAAAATCTCCATCTGGATCTTTTAATGCTTTTCTTAAATCAACTAACATTTCACTTGCAGATTGATACCTAAGTGTAACATCTTTTTGCAAGGCTTTCATAATAATTTTATTAATTGCAAATGGTATATTAGGATTTACTTCTATAGGCTCTTCTGGATCTTCTTGCATGTGTTTTAATGCAACTGATACAGGTGTGTCTGCATCAAATGGAACTTTACCTGTTAACATTTCATACATAACAACTCCAAGAGAGTATAAATCTGATTTTGCATCTGTAAATCCACCTCTTGCATGCTCTGGTGAAAAATAATGAACTGATCCAATTGTTGTGCCAAATGTTGTAATAGTTGAGTTTGAAACTGCTTTAGCAATTCCAAAATCTGTTACTTTGGCAATTCCATCTTCTGTTATTATAATATTATGTGGCTTAATGTCTCTATGTATAATATTATTTCTATGAGCAGTTTCTAAAGCTGATGCAATTTGAATTGCTACATTAACAGACCATTTCCAAGGTAATGGTCCTCTTTCTTCAATTATTATTTCTTTTAATGTTTTTCCTTGTATTAATTCCATTACAATATAATATAAATTATCTTCTACACCTACATCATATATAGATACAATATTTGGATGAGCTAGCCTTGCTGCTGATTGTGCTTCTACTTCAAACCTTTTAATAAATTCTACATCTGTTGTAAATTCATCCCTTAATATTTTTACTGCTACATTTCTTTTTAAAATTTTATCAATTGCTCTATATACTGTGGACATGCCACCGTTTCCAACTTTTTCAATTATCTCATATCGGCTTCCTAATAACTTTCCTTCTATATTCATACTTATCCCCCTTAATTATCTTTTAGTGTGGATTTGCCTATATATTTTTAATTGTAACAACTGTTATGTTGTCATAGCCCCCTCTATCGTTTGCTAATTTTATTAATTCCTTTGGTGCTTGCTCAATATTTTTTTGTACTATTTTTAATATTTCTTCTTGTGTTACTAAATTTGTTAGTCCATCTGAATTCATTACTATAATATCATCTTTTAAAAATCCTTTTACCATAACATCAGGCTCTACAAAAGCATTGCATCCTAATGCTTTCATTAACATGTTTTTTTGTGGATGGTGAACTGCTTCTTCTTGAGTTATTTTTCCGTCTTTTACTAATTTTTGAACATAACTATGATCCTGTGTTAATTTTCTTATGAATTCTTTTCTAATTCTATAAATTCTACTGTCTCCTATGTGGCCTATAAATGCCTTATTATTATAAATTAAACAAATTTCTAATGTTGTCCCCATTCCTTCTAATTCTTTGTCTTCTTTTGATTTTTCAAAAACAATCATATTTGCATATTCCATGCTACTTGCTAATAATTGTATTATACTGTCTTTGTCTTTATCAATTTGATTAAAGTTATTTTCAATATAACTTTTTGCAGTTTGTATGGCTAATTTACTTGCAACTTCTCCTCCATTATAGCCTCCCATACCATCTGCTAACATATATAATTGCACTTCATCAATTGAATCGGATATATAATAACTATCTTGGTTTATTTCTCTTACTTTGCCTATATCTGATTTTGCATAAGCTTTTATCATTTTTTCACCTCTTTTTTTCTACCTACGTTATATCACAAGTTTATGTTTTTTGCAATTATTTTATTAATTTTATTTTTCTTGACTATAATAAAAATAGTTTGTATAATCAATATATTAATTAGTTGTAAGTATTATTGGCTATATATGCTTTTTCAAACAAATTACGAAAGGAATAGATTTTATATGGATTATAATTGTTTAAAAAAACTAGAGTTTGATAAAATAATAGAAATTTTAACTTCATTTTGTTCTACAAATAAAGGAAAAGAATTTAGTGCAAGTTTAATGCCAAGTAATAAAAAAGATATTGTAAAAGAGCTTTTAGAGGAAACTTTTGAAGCTGTTAATTTATCTTTTTGCAATGGTATACCTACTTTTTATGAAATTTTTGATATACTGCTTGACTTAAAAAAATTAGAAAGTAATTCTATTTTACCTGCTAAATCACTTATAAATTTAGCTACTATATTAAAGCAATCACAAGAATTAAAAAATTATTTTCAAAAGGATTATATTAGTAAAGAGGATTTTCCTATTTTAGATAATTTATTTAATCGTTTATATTCTAATCAAGAAGTATCTAAAAAAATTTTTTCTTGCATTATAGATGAAAATACAATTGATGATAATGCCTCTAAAAATTTATTATCTATTAGAAAGCAAAAAAGAAATTTAGAGCAAGACATTAGATCTAAATTAAATGAGATAATTCACTCATCTAATTATTCTAAATATATTCAAGAAAACGTTATTACTCTTAGAAATGACAGATTTGTAATTCCTGTTAAAGAAGAATATAGAACACAAATTAAGGGCTTTATACATGATGTTTCAAATGCAGGTTCTACTGTCTTTATAGAACCTTTGCCTGTTTTTGAAATGAATAATGAGTTAAATACATTAAAAGCTCAAGAAGAATTGGAAATTGAAAAAATTTTACAGGATTTAACTAAGTTGTTTTTACCATATATTGAAGAATTAAAATTAGATTTTGACTTAATTGGTAAAATAGATTTTATATTTGCAAAAGCAAAGTTTTCAAAGTCAATTAAAGGAATTACTCCTATAATTAATAATAAAAAAGAAATTCATTTAAAAAATGCAAGGCATCCATTTATTGATGCAAATAAAGTTGTTCCTATTTCTATTGATTTGGGAGATACATTTTCTATGCTTTTAATTACAGGTCCAAATACTGGTGGAAAAACTGTTAGTTTAAAAACTGTTGGGCTTTTAATTTGCATGGCTTGTAGTGGTCTTAATATTCCAACAGATGAAAATTCTAGTATTTATGTATTTGATTCTATTTTTGCAGATATAGGAGATGACCAAAGTATTTATGATTCTTTAAGCACTTTTTCTTCCCATATGACACATATTGTAGAAATTACAAATAATGCTACTGAAGATTCTTTAGTTTTGCTTGATGAATTAGGCTCTGGTACTGACCCATTAGAAGGTTCAAAACTGGCAATTAGTATTTTAGACTTTTTAAAATCTTTAGACGTTCTATGTATTGCAACTACTCATTACCAAGAATTAAAGCAATATGCTTTGACCGCAAGTGGTTTTAAAAATGCTTCTGTTGAATTTGATGTTTCTACTTTGTCTCCTACTTATCGTTTGCTAATTGGCATCCCTGGCAAAAGTAATGCTTTTGAAATTAGTAAAAAATTGGGATTAAATAATAATATTATAAAGAAAGCTGAATCTCTTATGACATCTAATCAAATTGATATTGAAAATTTATTAAAAACTATTTATACAGATAAAGCTTTGATAGAAAAAGAAAAATTACAAATTACTCAAGAACTAGAACAAGTAAATATTCTTAGAAAATCGCTAGAAAAAGAAAATCAAAAATTAAAAATTCAAGAAGAAAATTTAATTTATAACGCAAAACAAAGTGCTAAACAAATTTTATTAGAAGCAAAAGAAGATGCTAATCAAATTATAAAACAAATGAATCAGTCATCTAATTATAAAGAACTGGAAAATTTAAGAACTGAATTAAATAATAAAATAAAAAATATCAAAATTAAAAAAGATAATTCAACAAATTCTTCTTACAAAATTTTAAGCCCTGATGAAATTGTTCCAAATGCAAAAGTTTTTGTTACTACTTTAAATAAAAATGGAATTGTAATTTCGCATATTTCTAGATCTAAAGAAGTTCAAGTGCAAGTTGGAAATTTAAAATTAAATGTTTCTATTAACAATTTGGCAAAGCCTCTATTTGCTGAGAGTAAAATTGACAATATTAATGCAATTTCAACTTTTTCTAACCTTTCTAAGGCAAAAAATGTGAATACTGAAATAACTGTTATAGGTTTAAATGTTGAAGAAGCAATTGGTATTATAGATAAATTTTTAGATGATTGCAGTTTGGTGAAACTTAAAACTGCAAGAATTGTGCATGGTAAAGGCACTGGAAAATTAAGAGATGGCATTCATCACTTTTTAAAAAATCATCCTCATGTAAAGTCTTACCGTATTGGCACTTTTGGCGAAGGTGAAATGGGTGTAACAATTGTTGAATTAAAATAGTAAATTTAAAGAGTCTATTACTTATTTTTACGTTTTGGACTCTTTGTATTATTTTTTGCTTCTAATCCGTATATTTGATGCCCATGCAATTCTATTATTTTTTCGTCTTTAGCAAATCTTTCTTCATGATCTTCAAATTTTTCGATATGTCCTACTAAAGTGTCCAATATTAATTGTATTTTTTCACCATGCTCATATTCCATTACTGTAACAGTATTTCCTATTTTAGTTAATTCGTCTTGCATTTTTTCTTGCTTTGCTTTTATTTCTTTTATTTCGTTTTTCATCTCTTGCTGTTCATTTTTTATTTCTTTGATTTCTTTTTTCATCTCTTGTTGATCTTTTTCTACTGTTTGTAAGTTTTTCATAATATTCAAGGTTACGTTTTGAATATTAATTATGATATCTTCAATTTCTTTTTGGCTCATAACATTTACCTCCTTTCTCGTTTTTATTTCTATGCAAGTGATTGTGTTATTATTATACATTACTGATACTGATATGTCAAGAAAAACTTATCGATAAATTTCGACCGAATTCGACAAATTACTTTTTAAACGTATTTGTCAATGATTACAACTGTTCTTCCGCTTCTTGTAGTTCCTTCAATTTTTCTTATAATAAACCTTCCTTTTCCCCTAATTGTAAGAATATCATTTATTTTTAGTTGTTTTGATACTTTTGTTTCATTTTGCCCGATTTATAAAAACTCTTTCTTGATTTATAATTTGAACTGCTTTACTTCTAGAAGTTTTTGCTAAGTCTGATACAAAATTGTCCAATCTTAATGAAGGAACAATAATTTTTAATTGTTCTATTTTAATTTCTCTCTTACTTAATTTTTCAATTTCTTCTTTAGTTATTGTGCTTCCTTCAAATCGTGTTAGCGAGGATATCTCTCTTTCTAGTATTGATGAAAATTCTTCCAATGTTATTATATCTGCTCCTTCATCATATACAATAATGTCTCCAACTTTTTCTCTTTTTAACCCTAATTTTACAATACCACCTAAGTAATTTCTATGAGAATATTTTCCCTTTGCTTCTTCTGGAAGTATAATTCTTACAATTTTTAATATATTCGTATAATTTTTTTCAATTGTTATTTCATCATAATTTTCTGGATAGAAAACAACAATTTTTCTTTCTGCTTCTTCATATCCTCCATATAATTTGAAATTTTTAAAATTTATTTTTCTTAAAAAATTTTCTACCAAAGATAGTTGATATCTATCTAAAAAATCAGTATATTCTATTTTGTGTCTTTCTTTTGAAAATTCCATTTTATCTAATATTTGTGCTAAACATATTTTATCTTCTTGCTTTTTATAGTCACTTAATAGTTGCGATTTGTTCATAAGTTTCCCTTTCTCGTATAATTTCTTTTACAATTGAATCTTCATCTAAACCGTAAATTTTTTCTAGTTTTTCCACTTCTCCATGTTTTATAAATTCATCTGGATAAGCATAATTTTTCATTTTTACTTCTTTTAAATTACTTTCTAATATTATTTCTTGAATTGCTGTTGCTAAGCCATTTATTATAGTTCCATCTTCGATTGTTATAACATTTTTAGTTTTTTCAATTGATTTTTTTATAGTTTGCTTGTCAATCGGTTTTAGAAATCTAGTATTTATTACTTCTACTGTTTTGTCTTCTTTTTCTTCTATTTTTCTTGCTATGTTTATTGCTCTTGCTACTGTTTTTCCGAATTGCTACAATTGTTAAATCATTTCCTTCTTTTAATATTTCTGCTTTTCCATATTCTAATTTTTCATGTTTTTCAATTTTTATTTCATTTTCTCCGCCTCTTGGATATCTGATTATTACTGGTTTTTTTAAATTTATAGCAAATTCTAACATTTCTTCTAATTCTCTAAAATTTTTTGGTGCCATAATTGTTAAATTTGGTATTAGTCTAAAAAATGCCATATCAAATGTTCCTTGATGTGTTTCTCCGATCTTGACCTACTATTCCACTTCTATCAACACACATAATAACTGGTAAATTTTGCAATGCTACATCATGAATTACTTGGTCATATGCTCTTTGATAAAAAGATGAGTAAATTGGAACAACTGGTATAATACCTGCTTTTGCCATACCTGCTGCTACACCTATTGCATGCTGTTCTGCAATTCCTATATCAAAAAATCTATTAGGAAATTCTTCTGCAAATTTTGCAAGCCCTGTTCCATCTTTCATGGCTGCTGTAATTGCAACAATTTTATCATTTTTTCTTGCAAGTTCTATTAATTTTTCCCCAAATATTTTTGAATAGTCTGGCTTTTTTTCTTTTTTGCTTTTTCCAGTTTCTAAATCAAATGGTCCTGTTGCATGGAATTTGTCTGGATTTTCTTCTGCTATTTTATATCCTTTTCCTTTTTTAGTTAAAATATGAATTAAAACTGGTCCATCTAATTCTTTACTTATTTTTAGCATTCTTTCTAATTCTTGAATATCATGTCCATCAACTGGTCCTAAATAACGAAACCCAATGTCTTCAAAAAACATCTTAGGAATAATTAATTGTTTGATACTTCTTTTTACTTTTTGAACTATTTTTACAATTTGTTTTCCAATTCCCGGTATATGCAAAATAGCTTTTTTAACTGCATCACTTGATTTGTTATAAGATCTTTTTGCTCTTAATTTGCTAAGTAACATGCTAATTCCGCCAATATTTTTAGAAATGCTCATTTCGTTATCATTTAATATTACCGTCATTCTTTCTTTACTATATCCTGCATCATTTAATGCTTCTAATGCCATTCCACCTGTTAGAGCTCCATCTCCAATTACTGCAAGTACAGAATGGTTTTCTCCTTTTAAGTCTCTTGCTCTTGCCATACCAAGTGCAGCAGATACAGATGTACTGCTATGCCCTGTGTTAAAGCAATCTGATTCTGATTCGTTTGTTTTTGGAAAACCAGCTATTCCATTTAATTTTCTTAGTGTTTTTAATTGTTCTCTTCTTCCGGTTATGATTTTATGCACATAAGTTTGATGTCCTACATCCCATACTATTTTATCTTCTGGCAAATTAAATACACTATGAAGAGCAATTGTTAATTCTACTACTCCTAAATTTGATGCTAAATGCCCTCCATTTTCTGATACTACTTCTAATATGTATTTTCTAATTTCTTCTGCTAATTGCTTTTTTTCTTCTATATTTAATTTTTTTACATCCTCTGGCGAGTTTATTTTTTCTAACATTTTTATCACCTATTTTTTAAAGTATTTCTATTATATCATGCTTTTTTTGGATTTGTAAATGCTAAATCTTCGATTTGTTAAAGGTTTTTGATTTCTTTTATATGTTAAATCTTCAATTTTTCTACTCTTTATAAATCAAACTAAACTTAATTATGCATAAGAAAAACTTTTATAATATTTTTTATAACTTGCGTAAGCGACCAAACGGAGCAAAGCGAAGTGCGATTGGAGCAACTTACATATTTATCTTTTTATTTTGTAAGTTGCGACACACAAAAGTTATAAAAAATATTATAAAAGTTTATTATTCTAATTATGATTTTCCTTGAATATAAAAAAGTTCAATGTATATTAAAAATATATTGAACTCTGAACTGTAACTAGCTCTGTAAAATAAATACTATATCTATTTTTTTACAACAATTTTTTCATCTTCAACACCAATTTGAGCTAACTTATTTTTCTTCAAATTACCATCTAAAATTTCTTCTGCTAATTTATCTTCTAATACATTTTGTATAGTTCTTCTTAAAGGTCTTGCACCAAAATTTTTATCAATACCTTTACTTGCAATTAATTGTTTAACATCTGGCATTAATTCAATTTTTATTTTTTCATTTTCTAATCTTTTTACTACTTCATTTAGCATTATATCAATAATTTTATCTATTTCATTATTTGTCAATTTATGGAATACAATAATTTCATCAATACGATTTATAAATTCTGGTCTTAATTCTCTTTTTAATGCTTCCATTACTTCCTTTTTAGTTTCTTCATATTCTCTTTTGCTATCTTCTGCTTCTGTTTTATTTTGGCTAAATCCTAATGATTTTTTGTCAGTAATTAATCGTGCTCCAATGTTAGATGTCATGATAATAACGGTATTTTTAAAGTTTACTGTTCTTCCTTGGCTATCTGTTAGACGTCCATCTTCTAATATTTGCAATAACATATTCATAACATCTGGATGTGCTTTTTCAATTTCATCAAATAATATGACAGAATAAGGTTTTCTTCTTATTTTTTCGGTTAATTGTCCACCTTCATCAAATCCAACATACCCTGGAGGAGAACCAATTAATTTAGATACAGAATGTGGCTCCATAAATTCTGACATATCTATTCTTATCATAGCATTTTCATCACCAAATAGGCTCTCTGCTAATGCTTTTGATAATTCTGTTTTTCCTACTCCAGTTGGTCCTAAGAAAAGAAATGAACCAATTGGTCTTTTTGGATCTTTTAGGCCAACTCTACTTCTACGAATTGCTTTTGATACTGCTTCTACCGCTTCGTTTTGTCCAATAACTCTTTCGTGAAGATTTTTTTCTAAGTTTTTAAGTCTTACATTCTCATCTTCTGTTATTTTACTTGCAGGTATTCCAGTCCAATTACTAATAACTTCTGCAATGTTTTCTTCTGTAATATTGGTTATTTCTTTTGTGTTTTTATTTTTCCACTTTTTTTGCTCACTTTCATATTTTTCTTTTAATTCTTTTTCTTTATCTCTTAAAGTTGCTGCTTTTTCGAATTTTTGTGTTCGCACTGCTTCTTCTTTATCTTTTTTAGTTTCTTCTATTTTTTCCTCTAATTCTTTTAAATTTTCAGGTTCTGTATATGTTTTTAATTTAGCACGTGATGCCGCTTCGTCAATTAAATCTATTGCCTTATCTGGCAAAAATCTATCATTAATATATCTGATTGACATTTTTACTGCTGCTTCAATTGCTTCATCTGTAATTTTTACTCCATGATGAGCTTCGTATTTATCACGAATTCCTGCTAATATTTTTATTGTATCTTTCTGTGTTGGTTCATTTACAGTAACTGGGCTAAATCTTCTTTCTAATGCTGCATCTTTTTCAATATATTTCCTATACTCATTTAATGTTGTTGCACCTACTAATTGAATTTCTCCTCTTGCTAATAATGGTTTTAAAATATTTGCAGCATCTATTGCACCTTCTGCTGCTCCTGCACCAACTATTGTATGAATTTCATCTATAAAGATAATAATATCTCCTGCTTTTTTTACTTCTGAAAGTGCTTTTTTTATTCTTTCTTCAAAATCTCCTCTATATTTTGCACCTGCTACCATACCAGATATATCCATGCTTACAACTCTTTTGTCTTTTAAAATTTCTGGTACATCTCCTTGTACAATTTTTTGAGCTAATCCTTCTACTACTGCTGTTTTACCAACACCTGGCTCTCCAATTAAACAAGGATTATTTTTAGTCCTTCTAGATAATATTTGTATTACTCTTTCAATTTCTTCTTTTCTGCCAACTATTGGGTCTAGTTTTCCTTCTTCTGCTTTTTTAGTTAAATCTTCACCAAATTGATTTAATGTAGTAGTTTGATTGTAACTTCCTTTTCTTTTTCCGTTTTCTTTTTCCTTTTCTTCTCGATTTCCTGATAAATCCTCTCCTTCGTTAATTACTTTTATGATTTCATTATATAATTTTGGAATATTAACATTTAGTTCCAATAAAATTCTTGCAGCAATGCAATCTCCTTCTCTTAAAATTCCAATTAGTATGTGTTCTGTTCCAATATAGTTATATCCTAGTTTTCTTGATTCAATAAACGCATTTTCTATTACTCTTTTTGTTCTTGGAGTAAACCCTAATGTTTCAGAAATTGGCTCTTCTTGTCCAATTAGTTCTGCTATTTTATCAATGATATTTTCAGGTGTAACTTCTTGATTTTCCAAAACTTTTGCAGATATTCCGCTTCCTTCTTTTGCTAAGCCATAAAGAATATGTTCTGTACCTACATAATTATGTCCTAATTCAATTGCTAATTCATTTGCAAGTTCAATTGCTTTCTTAGCTCTATTTGTAAATTTATATATCATTTAAAATCTCTCCTTTCAATTTTTGATTTTGATTATAAAATATGGTATAATATAAGTAGTGATTAGTAACTTTTTAATAAAACCTAATTTTTAGGTTTTTGCCCAACTTTTGTTGGAGACCTTATAAGGAGGCTCTACTGTCATGATAAAAGCAGAATACTTAGCTGTAGCATTGATACTTGTAGCTTTTATCTCGGGATTGATGAACATTTTTGATAGTTTCATCTTGTTCCTGAAGAAGAAGATGCCAATGTATTGTTGTATACCACTTTTTATAGGTGGAACAGTATTATTAATAATTGGCTTCGCAGTATCTTTTTTCTTAGTAAATGCATAGAGCCCCTTGTGGGGCTTTTTATTTTTCATTCATAATTTGATGAATAACTTCTGCCCTTTTTATATCTCGTTCAATTGGTTCATACTGATTTCCTAAAAATTTTTGTAAATTTGCAGGTTTAGTATAAAGATATAATTTTTGCACTTTTAAATCAGTTAGTTCTTTTAGAATTCCTAAGTCTGTACCTAATTTGATGTTAGAAAGTAAGTTTCTTGTTTCTTCTTGTGAAATCTTTTTGCAGTAACTTAAAATTCCATAGCTTCTGTAAATTAAATCTTCGAAACTAACATCATCTTTTGCAAGTAATTTTCTTGCTTCTCTTTCTTGCTTAATTATCTTTTCAACTATTACTTGCAAGTTTTCAATAATTTCTTTTTCTGATATTCCAAGTGTTTGTTTATTAGATATTTGATACATATCTCCTGTACTTTCCGTATTTTCTCCATAAACACCTCTGATATTTATGCCAAATGAATTAATTGCATCTAATACTTTTCTTGTATTTTTTGTCCTAGAAAGTGCTGGCATGTGTACCATAACAGATGCTCTAAGAGCTGTTCCTGCATTATTTGGATAAGATGTTAGGTATCCATATTTTTTATTCATTGCATATCCTAAGATTTGCCCTATTTTTTCGTCAATTTCTATTGCTAAATTTAAAGTATTTTCTAAATCTAATCCGCAATTAAATACTTGTATTTCTAAATGATCAACATTTCCAATCATAATGCAAATATTTTCTTCATCATTTATTAAAATGCTTCCTGTTTCATTTTTATTTAAGACAAAATCTGGGCTAATTAAATTTTTTTCTACTAAACTCATTTTTGTAATTTCATCCATATCGGCTAATTTGAAAAATTTTAAATTGTATCCTATTTCATAAAGTGAGTCTTTTATTTTGTTTTCTAATCTTTTACTTTCTTCTTTATTTAAATCAAATGGAAATCCATTTATGTTTCTAGAAAATCTTATCCTTGTGCTTTTTACAACATCTGAATTTTCGCTTGATTGCAAATACCAATTCATATTTACCCCTCCATTTTCTTTATTTCATCTCTTAATTTTGCTGCATCTTCATATCTTTCTTCTTTAATTGCTTGTTTTAAATCTTCTTGCAATTTTTCTAATTTATTTTCTTTTTTGACTTCTTTTTTAGTTTCTTTTGGAGATGTTGACTTTTCTTTATTTCCTTCTTTTTGTTCTATTTTATTGTCTATAATTTTTCCGATTCTTCCCACATGGCGATTAGCCCCCTGAATTTTTTTAATTATTGGGTCTAGTCTTTCTCCAAATATTTCGTAACAATTTCCGCATCCTAGTCTTCCAGTATTTACTATGTCATCAAAAGTATACCCACATTGATCGCATTTTAATGCTTTTATTTCATCTAATAAAGGCATAAAATCTGGTTTTGCAAAATCCTCCATAAATTCTCCAAAAAAGCTAGAAAAATCAATTGGCATATTAAAATCCATATTTGTTATTCCTAATTTTTGGCTACACTCTTCACATAAATTTAACTCTTTTTTTCTTCCGTTTATATTTTCTGAATATTTTACATTTGCTTCTCTTTTTCCACAATTATCACACAACATATTAAATTCCTCCTTTAATTTAAATTTAATAACATATTTTTAAAAATTCTTGCTCTTACTTTATCTTTATTTTCTTTATCTAGTTGTAATACATTATCACTTGTTGCAACTTTTAATAGTTTTGCTTCTTTTGCACTTAAGATATCATATGTTAGAAAATCACTAATTAGTATATCAACCTCGTTTGAAGTTATTTCTTGACCTATATTATTAATAATGTGCAAAATATAGTCTGATTTTGTGTTATTTACTTTTTTTATTGTGATATGTCCTCCTCCACCTCTTCTGCTTTCTACATAATAGCCTTGTGATGGCTTAAATCTTGTTGCTATCACATAATTAATTTGAGATGGCACACAATTAAATTGCTCTGCAAGTTCGTTTCTTTGTATTTCAATGCTGTCATCCTCTTCAAATAATTCTTTTATGAATTCTTCTATTATATCTGATATTCGCATCTCATCACTCTCCTTCTATTTTGTTGTTATTGACTTTGACTTTCTTTGACTTACAATCTTATTATAGTCTTTTTTATATTTTTTTCAAGAGCATTTTTTGACTTTCTTTGACCTTTTGTTTGATTTTTTACTTGCTTTTTTATTATTTTCTCTCTTTTTCTCTTTTTATTTTTGTTTTTTATTCTTTTTTGTCATATTCTGTAATTCTTCTACTTTTTCTTTTTGTTCTGGCAATGTTACCCAAGCAAAATAAGAAGAAATAAATTCTCCATATTTTGTTCCATCTTCTCCTACTTCTGAGACTGCTTGTTCTACACCGCATTTCTTTTTCTTTTCTTTTTGAATCCATAAAATACTCACTCTCTTTCTCTATTGTTATGTGCATATTTTTGATTTTTATTCAATTTTTGTTACTAGTTAATGGTTTTAAAACTAAAATAAGCAAAAAACTAATTGACTGCAACAGTTTTGTAATGAAAAC
>CANQPY010000032.1 GCA_947625835.1 uncultured Clostridia bacterium
ATTAACCTCATGAAGGGTGAACAAGTCACAAAATAATTTTCACTTTTTTGGGTGAACTAATCAAAAAATATTGACATGTTTATTTTCAAGTAAAGCAACGAATATTTTTCATTTGTGCTTTTTTGCTTACTTTTTTCCTGTGGTATTCAATTTGAATTTTTTTTGGATTTTTGATTTTGAATAAAAAATTAAATCTTTGATTTTAAAAATTTTGGAAATCTTTTTTTGATTGTATGTTTATGTTAATACTTTTTAATAAATTTGTCAATAGGTTTTGGAAATATTTTACATTTTTAGATTGAAAATTTAAATGTAAGTTATTCCATTTTGCACTTCTCTTTGTTTCGTTTGCTCTCTTAATCAGTTATAACAAATATAATTATAATGCCTTTTACCTTGTTTCGTTTATTATTTTAAAATACAAAATAAAAAAATTTCCCAACTGATGCTAATATGAGTAAACTTATATTACACCAGTCAGAAAATTTTTCTGCTTAATATCTTTATTTGCCACTTGTACTGATACTTGAAAATTTTAGGATTGTCAGTATAAAGCCAGGCGAAACGAATCAGTGCTGTAGGCATCGGTCGTATAGTTAAAGGCACAGGTAGAAGCTGGAGAACTAAAACTGTCATCGTTGTAACTGCCTCCTCTAGGTCTACAAGGACAGTCAGTACGCACGGTTGCATGTTCTAAAGTCCACTCATATTCATTTCCTGCAAAATCATATATATTTAACTTTTTAGTAGTTTCTGATGCTCCTGTTGAAAGTAATGTATCATCTTTATTATTATTGTCATGTGATAATTTTTCTGATATTTTACTCCATATTTGACCGTTATATGAATATCCCTTTGCATTTTGGCTTGTTATTGGTAATCCTACATTACTATAATTTCCCCATTTTTCACTATCTGAATTAATATCTACTACATTTATATCATTACTTTTTACTTCTAAAAATTTGCATACTAAATTCCATTGGATTCCAAATAATAAACTACTTGTTTTACTACTATCTGGTGAGATATCCTTTGCTAATGTTTCTGCTTGGCTACAAGTCACACGGTTATATGGTATTGCATCTTTTTGTATTATTACTTGTTCTGCATCTATTGGATTTTCTTTTGCTGTTCTTGCTAATTCAAAATTTCCTTGTTCTGTTCCTGTTGTTCCTTTTATTCCTGCTTCATATCTTCCTATCCAAAATCCTCCATTTTTATATACACTCTTTATCATTTTTTGATATGTTTCTTTATATTCATTTAATGTTAATCCACATCCTGTTTTTAATTCTTTTTGATTAGGTTGAGCTGTATTTTCTGTTACTATTATATCTTTTCCTTCTTCATTATCTTCTCCACTATCTGCATACCATTCATCTATACAATTGTAAGTTTGCTTTGCACTTCCTTTTGTATATGGGTTTGCATATGTTTTTAAGTCTGCTGTTATAGTTGCACAATTTACTTCATCTTCTGCAGAATATCCTGTTTCGTTTGTAAATACTAAATCTGCCGGCATAATATTTTTTGGAACTTCAATCCATACCCATTCATTGTTATTAGAATCTTTTGCAACTAAACCTTCACTAACTGTATTTTCTCCTGGTGTTGTAGATAAACAAAAGCCTTGTGGAATATTTGCAGTATCTCCATTTTTATCTTTATATGTTCCCTCTTTGTCATATATTGGACTCCAATTATCTGTTTTCAAAAAAACTACTTTATTATTATTTGTGTTTTTATAATATCCTTTATAATGATTAACACTGTCTATAAATTTCCAATTTTCACCTGTTGTTATTTCTACATCATTTGGAAGTTCTGTTATTTCATTGTTTTCTACAATCCATTTATATTGTTCTGTGTCATCACTATTTTTAATAGTTATTCCTGTATCTTTTATACCACTTACATAAAAATAGCCTTCTGGAATTTGTACACCATCTATATATCTTAAATCAATTGCCTTTTTGTCAACATCCTCTTCAGTATAATCTGTGTAATATGTATTTTCATCAATTTTTATTCCATCTACATAGAATATATTGTGGCTTGCTTCATTTATTATATATAAATCTTTATATTGATTCATTTCTTCATTTGTTAACTCTCTATTAGACTTAAAGTTATCTAATTCTTTTACTTGTTCATAGTCTTTTCCATAATAAAGTGTTAAATTGTCAATAGCAGATAAATCAATTACTAAAAAATCACCTGTATCAACGGCAGTGCTAATTGTGTTTATCTTACTAGTATTTGTATATTTTCCTTTAGCTGGTATACTACCATTTTTCAAGTAATAGTCTGAAATTTTATCTCTTATATTGCCTATATCATTTTGCAATTGTTGCAGGTTTTTTATTCTAAGATTGTCTTTAAGATTATAAATTATAATTCCTGTAATAAAGAGTAATATAATTACTGTAACTGCTAATGCAGTTAAGGTAATTCCTTTATTATTTTTAATTTTTTCTTTTATCATTTGAACATTCTCCTACTAATTTTTTATCTAATATTAGTTTACTATTTATTTAATTTTATTTCAATAGTTTTTTGTTTTAATTTATATATTTTTTTCAATTGCATTTAACTTTTCACTTGTCGTATTTTTTTCAATCATATTATAAATTTTATTTCTTTTTTGATAAATTTTATCTTCTTTTATTACAATTGCCCATAATACTAAAATAATAAAAAATATTGCTATATTTTTTGCTTCGTAAATAATAATACTTGCTAAAAAGGTTATTAATATCAAACTAACAAATGAAATTTTATTTATATATCTTTCTGCTTTCATCTTTCCAAATAAAATATGTAAAATCCCTTTTAAAATTCTTCCTCCATCTAATGGGTAAATTGGCAATAGATTGAAAAAAATTAGTAATAAATTAGAATATATAATTGATAAAATTGAAAAAATATTTATTTTTAAATTCATTACTATTAATATTATAAGTAAATTAGTTAATGGTCCGACTTATTGCTACTAATATTTTTTTTAGTTCAAACTTATTTCCATTTCTTATTTTTTTATTATAATCGTTTGTCATTAGTTTAAACGAAATTGATAATCCATATGGGACAATTTCTATTTTTTGTGGTTTCATTCCTAATAATAGCCCTGCAATTAGATGCCCTAATTCATGAAGAATAGCAAAAAACATTATCATAGCATATATTTCTATTTGATTCGTAAAATAAAATAAAACAATAAACAGAAATATTTTTAGATCAATTCTAAATAGCATAATTCCTCCTCTATAATTCCAAAATCTTTTGTGGATCTATTGTCCTTTCTGAAATTCTAATTTCAAAATGTAAATGTGGTCCTGTTGAATTTCCAGTTGAACCTACTTCTGCGATTTCTTGACCTTGTACTATTTTATCTCCCTGTTTTACATATATACTATTGCAATGTGCATAAATAATGCTTACTTCACCTATTTGAACTTTTATATGTTTTCCATATCCCCCTTCTTCTGAAACTAGAACAACTTCTCCGTCTGTTGCAGATTTTATTTTTGTTCCTAAGTTTGCTGCTATATCTGTTCCAGTATGATTTTTAGAAATATTTACATTTGTTGGTTCTACATCTCTGTATCCATATTGAGAAGAAATTATGCCTTCAATTGGTTTAATAAAGCTTGTAGTCGCTATTATATTTTTTATATCTATTTCTTCTTGTGATAAAGTTTGAGTTTGGCTATCTACTTCTTCTTGCTCTGCTGGTTGTACAGTTTGGTTGTTTAGTTCTTCTTCAACAGTGCCTCCAATTGCTAAACCTTGAAATTTTCCTTCTTCTTTTTTTGGAGTTATAAAACTCATTACTTGATTTTTTATTCCTTCATACAATTCCATAAAATTAGTATCATAAGAAAGAATTTGGTTAGCGTTATTAATAAAGTCTTGAGAAAAAATGAATTCACTGTTTTGAATTGTATATATAATTAAATAAATCATAACACAAATAATCATTTGTATTATCATTTTTTTTAATAGTTTAAAATCCTTTTTATTATTTACATTTACTTTAGCAATAGGTCTTGTCTCACTTTGTTTCCTTCTTTCATAAATTTCCTCAGCTCGTCTTATTTTTTCTTCTACACTCATTACTCTTTCCATAAAAACACCTCTAACTTAATACAACATATGTATAAGAAAGAGGTTTTATTACTCATTTTACAATTAATAATATTGCTTGAACAATCATAATGATACTTGATATATATGCATATTTTTTTAGCCTCATATATTTTTTACTGTTTTTTATTGTTTTTATTGTTTTTTGTTCTGTATCAGTTTCTATTTTTGAAATATAACTTGAGACTAACATTTCTGCTTCTTTTAATATATAATCTTTTTCTTTTTTTACTGTTTCTTGTTTATTTATTTGATTGTTTTTCTCTATTTTTTCAAGTTTTTTAACTTTTTTACTCGATTTTAAAATAACTATTGCTTCTTCTACTAAGTTAGATGGTAAGTTTTTTAATACTACCATATTCTTCATTTTACTTGTCTCCATAGTTACCTCCCTTGAAAATTTTACTTTTATATTTAAAGTTTTTCCATTTTTTTCAAGGTTATACAATAAATCATTGACAAAGTAAAATATTTAAGCACTTTTTAATTCTAATCTTAATTTATCTGCAATCATTGCAATAAATTCTGAGTTTGTTGGCTTTCCTTTGCTAGCAGAAATTGTGTATCCAAAAATTTGCTCTACTGCTTCTTGCTCACCACGGCCCCATGCAACTTCTATTGCATGACGAATTGCACGTTCTACTCTGCTTGGAGTAGTGCTATATTTAAATGCAATCTTAGGATACAAACTTTTTGTTATTTGATTAATTACATCAATATCATTTACCACCATCATAATTGCTTCTCGTAAATATTGATATCCTTTAATATGAGCAGGCACTCCAACTTCATGAATAACATTTGTTACTAAAGCTTCTAAATTATCTTCCTTTTTTGCTTCATTTTCTGATAATTCTATGTATTTTGGTCTAGATTCCCTACTTATAAAATTCGTTGCTGATTGGTTTGGTTTAAAGAATTTAATTTCTCTTATTCTTTTTATTAAAACCTCAATATCAAATGGTTTTACTACATAGTAATCCGCCCCTGATACAATCGCTTTTTGTGTTATTTTGTCTTGCCCTACCGCTGATAGCATAATGCAAATTGGTCTATTTTCTGGTTTTATGGTATTTATTTTTTCTAATACTCCTAATCCATCTAAATGTGGCATAATTACATCTAATAATACAACATCTGGTAGTGTGTTTGTTATCATATCTACTGCTTCATTCCCATCTTTTGCAATAGCAATGACCTCCATGTCTTCTTGATGATTAATATAAGAAAGTAGTGTATTACTAAAATCTTGATTATCATCAGCAATTAAAATACTAAGTTTTTCTTTCATTTTTTCCCTCCTAAATTTACTGTAAAAATTTTACATTTGTAATTATACTTATTTATTCGGGAAAAAGCAAGAATTTCTGGAAATTTTTTCCAGAAATTTTATGAAAGTGATATTTTCATATACTTTTCGTTATATATTTTTTACGTATTTCTTTTATATCTTTTAAAATGATTGTTTTTGTTTCAAAATCTTCCTTCAATTTTGATTTTTTTTCTTCTTCTAACTCTATTTTACATATCATTAAATCAGTATATTCTACATTTGATATAAAAATATGATTGTCTTTGCAATAATGCTGAAATTTGCTATATTCATTATAATCTAATTTTACTGTCATCTCAATTCCTTGACATTTTTCTACTTTTTTGCTATTTTCTAAAGCTTTTTGAAGTGCTTGCGTATAGCTCCTAACTAATCCACCTGTTCCAAGCAAAATTCCTCCAAAATATCTTGTTACCACAATTAATACATTTACAATATTATTTTTTTGTAAAATATTTAACATAGGAGCTCCTGCTGTTCCGCGAAGGTTCGCCATCATCACTTGATTTTTCTATAACTGAATTTTCTTCAATTACTCTATATGCAATACAATTGTGCCTTGCATCATGATATTTCTTTTTTGTTGCTTTTATTTTTTCTTCTACTTGTTCTATATTGTCTACAGGAAATAAATGAGCAATAAATTTCGATTTTTTTTCTGTTATTTCCGCTTTCGCTTCTTCTTTTATTGTTATAAAATTCATTTTTTTCTCCCTTTTTTTTTGAATTAATCTTCTTGCAACATTCCAGCAGTATATCCAGTAGAATATGCTATTTGTAAATTAAATCCTCCTGTGTAAGCATCTACATCAATTATTTCTCCTGCAAAATATAGTCCTTTTATTTTTTTTGACTGCATAGTTTTTGGGTTAATTTCTTTTACTGAAACTCCTCCACTTGTTATAATTGCTTCTTCAATTGGTCTAAATCCTTTTATTTTAATTTCAAAATTCTTTAATATTTCTATTAGTTTTTTTCTTTCCTCTTTTGTAATTTCATTTACTTTTTTATCTGGACAAATTCCACTTTTTTCAATTATTATTGGTATTATTTTTTGTGGTAATAATTTATCTAAACTATTTTTAAACTGTTTATTTTTAGCTTCTGAAAAATCTCTTATTATTCTTTCATCTAATTTATTTTCGGATAATGCTGGCTTTAAGTCAATATGCAGCACTATATTTGATAAATTTTTATAACGAACTAAATGTGCTGAACCACTTAAAATGATTGGTCCTGAAACACCAAAATGGGTAAATAACATCTCTCCAAAGTCTTCATAAATGCTTTTTTTGATTTTTTCATCTACTAATTTTATTGATACGTTTTTTAAACTTAATCCTTGCAATTTTTTGCAAGTTTCTTTTTCATATGCTTCTAATGGAACTAAAGAAGGTTTTAGTTCTTGTATATTATGTCCCAATTCTTTTGCTAATTTATATCCATCACCTGTAGAACCGGTTAATGGATAGCTTTTTCCTCCTGTTGCTAAAATTATTTTATCTGCTTCTATTTTTCCATTATTAGTCTTAACACCTGTTATTTGAATCTCATTATTTGCTTTTACTGTAAGTATTTTTTGTACTTCGGTATTATATTTTATTTCTATTTTTAATTCTTTCAATTTTTTTATAAAACAGTTTAAAACATCTTGTGATTTATCTGTTACTGGAAAAATTCTATTTCCTCTTTCTTCTTTTACTTCTAAGTTCTGTTTTCTTAAAAATTCTATAATGTCTTGATTTGTAAAATTTTTATAACAACTATATAAAAATTTCCCGTTTCCTGGTGTATTTTTTATAAAGTCCTCCATACCTAAAGAAGATGTAATATTACATCTTCCTTTTCCTGTTATTAATAATTTTTTACCAAGCATTTCCATCTTTTCTAGTAATATGACTTCATGTCCATGTTGACTTGCAGAAATTGCTGCCATCATTCCGGCTTGGTCCACCACCAATTACAATTATTTTCATCTATTTATTCTCTTTCTTTTTTCCGATTATTTGATTTTTTCTTTGTATTATCACTTTTTTTGGTTGTTTTTGCTGGTGTCTTTTTAGTTGTTTTTGTTGTTTTAGTGGTTGATTTTTTACTAGAAGCTTTACTTGTTTTCGCAGTTGTTGTTTTCTTTGCGGTTGATTTTTTAGTCGTTGATTTTTTTGTTTCTTGTTTTTTAGGTTCTTCTTTTGGTTCTTCGTTTAATAGATTATCTCCATCATCTATAAAGAAATTTCCATCGGTTTCTTCGTTTAAATTGTCTTCCTCAACATTAATATTTTCATTACTTTCTACTGTATCTTCGCTGTCATCACCATTTAGATATCCTATGTCATTTGCTTGAGCTTCTTTTATATATTGATCTAATTTATCATTAATTCCTATTTCCACACTTGTACCTTCTAATTCATCTTCTTCATCATTTAATAGGTTTTCGTCATCTAAATCGTCTTCTTCATCATCTAATAGATTTTCATCATCTAAATCTAAATCGTCTTCTTCTTCATCTAATAGATTTTCATCATCTAAATCTAAATCGTCTTCTTCATCATCTAATAGATTTTCGTCTTCTAAATCTAAATCGTCTTCTTCTTCATCTAATAGATTTTCGTCTTCTAAATCTAAATCGTCGCCCTCATCATCTAATAGATTTTCATCATCTAAATTTAAATCGTCTTTTTCTTCATTTAATTGTTCTTCTAATAATTCTTTTTTTCTTTTTTCTTCTTGAAGTATATCTTGCTTCTTTTCTTCTGTTGTTCTAGAATCTTCACTATATGCACTATTTAAAATATCAACATAGTCTTCTTTTTTCTTTTTCTTAGATTTACTTTTCATTTGCTTTTTGGCATTTTTTGCTTCCTGTTTTCTTTCTTTTTCTTGCCTGCGATATGCCCTTCTTTGGCTACTTCCTCCTACAATTAATATTGCAATAATTAACAATATTAAAATTGATAAAATAATAACTACTACCATTTTTTTATCTCCCTTCCTTTTTTTACATTTGTATATATTTTATTGCTTTTAATATACCCAATTTTCCATATTCATATGTAAGTCCACCTTGTAAATATGCAATATAAGGATATCTTAATGGTCCATCACAACTAAGTTCTATTGTTGACCCTTGTGTAAAAGTTCCTGCTGCCATTATAACTTTATCCTCATAGCCACCCATTTCTCCAGGATATGGAAGAACATCTGAATCTATTGGTGAACCTTTTTGTATACCTTGGCAAAATTTTATTAGCTTTTCTTCTGTTCCTAAATGGATAGTTTGCACAATATCTGCTCTTTTTTCATTAAATTTTGGCTCTACCTTATATCCTAACTTTTCTAATATTCTGCTTGCAAAAACTGCTGTTTTTAAGCTACTTGCCACAACACTTGGTGCAAAAAATAGCCCTTTTAAAAATAATGTATTTTGGTTTAAAGATGGTCCTATTTCTTTTCCAATTCCTGGCGAAGTTAATCTTTCAGCACATAAATTTATTAAATCTTTTCTTCCAACAATATATGCTCCTGATGTAGCAATTCCAGCTCCTAGGTTCTTCATTAAAGATCCGAACTGCAACGTCTGCTCCTACTTCAATTGGTTCTTTTTCTTCTACAAATTCACCATAGCAATTGTCTACCATAATTATTACATCTTTGTTGATTTGTCTTATTGCTTTTATTACTTCTTCTATTTTTTCTATTGTTAGACTTTTTCTAGTAGAATATCCTCTTGATCTTTGAATTTCTACAAGTTTTATATCTTTTTTGGATAATCTTTCTTGTATTTTTGAAATGTCAAATTCGTTTTCTAATAAATTAATTTGTTCATAATGAATTCCATATGATTTTAAGGAACTTTTACTTTCTTCTTTTCCTATTCCGATTACTGTTTGTAAAGTGTCATATGGTTCACCTGTAATGCTAAGCATTATATCATTTGGACGAAGAATAGCAGATAATGTAATTGCTAATGCATGTGTACCAGATATAAGTTGTGCTCTTACTAAACTGTCTTCTGCTTTAAAGATGTTACTGTAAATTTCTTCTATTTTGTTTCTTCCTGGTTCATCAATGCCATATCCGGTTGATGTGTTTAAATGTGCTTCTTGTAGTTTGCACTCTTGAAATGCTTTTAATACTTTTTTACTGTTTTCTTCACATGTTTTATCTATTTCTTCTATTATGGGTTTTATTTCTTGTTCTACTTCTTTTGCCAATTTTTCTATATTTTGTTCCATAAATTTTTTACCTCTTTTTTTGCTTGCAACTTTATTGTACTATACTTTATTTTTTTTTGCAACATTTTTGAACAATAAAAAAACGGAATAAAGATTTTCTATGCAATAAAATTGCTTAGAAAATCTAAATTCCGCATAATTATCTTCTACGGAAAGTCTATCATTTTCTAATTCAGACTTTCCTAGAATATAAAAAATGTAAAAGGATTACGAGAACAACTCTCCTAATCCTTTATTTTATTATAATACATATTTTTTAATTAAAACAATTCCTAATCCTGTTGTAATTAAAATTGTAAATCCTAATGCAAAGTAGATTTTTGCTTGACCTGTTTTAATTGATAGAATTACTGGTGCATCATCAATGTCGTCTTCTCCATGTTTTTTATTGTCTGGTGTTGAATCTCTATCTGGTACATCGTATGGATTATCATCTTCTGATATTTCTGCTGTATTTGTCATAACTGTACCTAATCCGCTTTCACTGTTAATCCATGTAAGTACAACTTCTACATCTGCATATTCTCCTGGCTTCAATAATTTATTTTCTAGTAATCTTGTAGATATAACGTTGTTTCCTTCATCTTTCCATCCTGGGTTGTCTGCTGCTATGAATTTTAATCCTTTTGGTACATAGTCTGTTACTTCTTTTGCATATCCTTCGATGTCACCTTCATTAATTACTCTAATTGAATATCTAAACTTAACAGTTACTTTATTTAATTTACTTTGTACAATTTCTACTTTTACAACTTGTTCTGGATCATCATATGGTTTATGACCTGTTTGTGTAACAGTTTGTTTTCCATTATCTATAACAATTGCTTGTGTTACCCATTTTCTTAAAGCTAAATCGAATTCTCTTAATTCAATGTATTCTTTGTCTTGGTCGTCTTCTCCTTCATTCCACTTACCAGGTTCTGAGTCATCGTCATCAACGTCTTCACCATGTTCATCTTTATCCTCTGAAATTTGTGCTGCATTTACAATAACTCTACTTGATGAATTTGGTTCTATTACTTTGAATGCTACCTTTATATCTCTAAAATCTGGGTTAGTGTCAGAAATTTCTGCTTTTTTATCAAATGCTTTTAATAAGTTAGGATTTTCAGCATTTTCTGAATTATCTTGCATTCTCTCTTCGCCTTGCTCTTTTGATAAGTAGTCTGTTACAATTACTTCTGCTTCTTCTGGGTCTTTTGTTTCTACATATTGTTCACCATCTTGTACTATAGTTCCTGTTTCTCCTTGTTTTGCTTTTCTGTACATTGTCCATCTATATTCTGTATTTGTTGAATTGTCTGGTAAAAATACTAATCCATCTGGAATATCATCTAATACTTGAGATGCATATCCATTTCTAGCTCCTTCATTGAAAATTCTAATAGTATATTCTACTATATTTCCACTTACTACTGTTAAAGGATCTTTGTCATGTTCATATGTGATTTTATCATTTTCTTTATCGTAGTTTACTTGTGGTATACGTGAATCAACTACTTTGTCTTCTATTTTTGTAATAAATTTTCTTAAAGCTAAGTCAAATGGTTTAATTACTACTTTTTCAAAATCGTCATCATCTTCTTGTCCTGGTACATATGGTCCTGTTTCTTCATCTTTGTAGCCAGGTAAGTCTTCATCTGGTGGAAGTACTACGTTGTTTTCTCCAGAATCTCTATCATCTATCTGTTCTTTACCACCATCTAAATATTTTGTAATGTCCGCAATATTTGTAATTGGTTCATCTGTTTTTGCTTCATCTGTTATTTTACACATAATTGGAACTTCTTTATAAGATAATGTGTATCCATTAGAAGTTTTTTCTGCTTTTACTATTTTTTCATTTTCTAAATATTCTGTTGTTACTGTTCTTCCATCACTAGATACTGTCCATCCATATTGTTTGTTAAAGTCATTATCTAAGAACTGTAAATATGATGGTAAGTGATCTTTAATTTCTGCTGCATATCCATCAACATCACCTTCATTATATGCTCTTAGCATATAAACAACTATGTCATTTTTGCTTATTTCTACTGGTGTTTTTGGATGATTATATGTAGCTGTTGTTATCATTTTTCCGTTTTCATCTGTTGTATTTAATTTTGATGTATCTACTTGTGGTGCTCTTGTATAAGCTCCATTTGCGTCTTTTAAATATTCACTGTCACTAATTGTTTCGTCTTTACTTACAGCAATTATAAATTTTCTTAAAGCTAAATCAAATGGTTTGATTACTACTTTTTCAAAATCGTCATCATCTTCTTGTCCTGGTACATATGAACCTGTTTCATTGTCTTTGTATCCAGGTAAATTTTCATCTTTTGGAAGTACTACGTTGTTTTCTTTAGAATCTCTATCAGTTACTGTTTCTTTATTACTATTTAAATATTTAGTAATGTCTGCAATATTTGTAATTGGTTCACTTGGTTTTGAACCTCTTGTTACTTTACACATAATTGGTACTTCTTTATAAGATAATGTATATCCTCGTAATGCAGGTTCATAGCCTGTAGCGTATACTGGCATTGCTTTTCTTATTAGCTCATTTTCTAAATATTTTGTTGTTACTGTTCTTCCATCACTAGATACTGTCCAGCCATATTGCTTATTGTAGTCATTATCTAAGAATTGTAGATATGGTGGTAAATGGTCTTTAATCTCTGCTGCATATCCATCAATATCACCTTCGTTATATACTCTTAACATATAAACAACTATATCATTTTGTTCTACTTCTACTGGTGTTTTTGGATGATTATATGTAGATGTTGTTATCATTTTTCCGTCTGGACCAATTGTATTTAATTTAGAAGTATCTACTTCTGGTTCTCTTGTATAAGATCCATCTTCATCTTTTAAATATTCATTATCATTTATAGTTTGGTCATCACTTACCGCAATAATGAATTTTCTTAATGATAAATCAAATGCTTTTAATACAAGATTATCATAGTCTTCATCATCTTCTTTATATTTTGGCCATTTGTTATCATCATCATAATAACTACCACTTGGTTCTTTTTTCCATTGTTCTGTATCAGAATCTCTATCATCTACTGTTTGTCCTTTTGAGTCAGCATCTTCTGAAATTTCTGCTTCATTTCTTATTATTGTTCCAGATACATTTTCAGATACTACCTTAAATGCTATTTTTAATTCTTTGTAATGTAAATCTTCTTCAGTTTTTGTTCCATCATCATTTCTTCCAAATGCTGTAATTAAGTTTCCTTCATTAATTGATTTTGATAAATAGTTAGAAGAAACTTGAGTAATTTTTCCACCAGGTTTGTCATATTTAAATGAACCCCATAAATTGTCTTGGTTTAATTTTATAGCTTCTTTTTCTTCTTGTGTATATGTGTTATCTGCATCTAAGTTTTCGTCTGTTTTATCTGACCAGATAAATTCTAATCCTTCTGGAACATCTTCTGTTATTTCTTCAGCAAATCCATCTATTGTTCCTTCATTATAAATTCTAAATGTATATGTAACAATATCTCCTTTTGCAACTCCTACAGGATTTTTCTCTAAAGTATAATCTGCAGTTGTTATCATATTTCCACTAGTATCTAATGTATTTAATTTACTTGCATCTACACTTTTAACTCTGTTTGGAACTGCTTCTCCATTTACTGCTGTAATAAATTTTATTAATTTTAAGTCAAATGCTTCTGGTAATAATACTAATTTTTCAAAGTCATCATCATCTTGTTGTCCTTTATAATAAAATCCTGAATCTGTTAAATCATTTTTATTACCATATCCTGTGTAATCTGACATATTGTCTTTATTTACATTTGCATTATTTATTTTTGGTGTTGTTCCTGGTTCAGAGTCTATATCGTCTCCTACATCATTTTCAATTGGTTTTTGTAATTGTGAATCATATTCTTCTGCAATCCAAGCAATATTTGTTAATACTTTTTTATTTTTAGTATCAGGTGTTGCTGTTACTCTACATTTTATTGCAATTGTTTCACTTTTTAATTCACTGCCATTATATGCTGGTAAATCAGTTTTATTTCCATCTGCTCTTTTTAAAGTTAATTTATTATCTGTTGTGCTATATGTGTCTTTTACAAAATTTCCACTTTCTACTTCTACATATTCTAAACCTGTTGGTAATTGGTCTATAATTTTAGTTGCATATCCAGGTTTTTTTCCTTCATTATATATTGTAATTTCGTAAGTAACTTCATCCCCTGTTTTGATTATTACTGGGTCTTTTTTGTGGTTATATGTTGCTGTATTATAAGTATCGATTGTACTTTTTTCAATAACAGGAACTCTAGAAGCCTTTCCTTGTTCTGTTAATGGTGTACCATTTATTTTTGTAATATATTTTCTTAAAGCTAAATCAAATGGATCTTCTGGTTGTAATTTAAAAATTTCGTTTATTGGTTCATCTTGTTTGTCTAATTCTGCTAATGGTTGTGCTTGACCATTTGCATTAGATGCCCATAATTTCATTGTTTTTTTACTGTAACTTCCATTAAATGTCATTGTTAGATTATCAGCTTGATTTGCTTTTACTTTAATGTAGAAATCTCCTTTACCAACTAAGCTTTTTAAGTCTCCACTTGCTGGCTCTTTGTTTCCATTTAATAATGTGTATGTTACACCACTCTCACCATTTTTCACTTCTAAGCTAAGTGTATATGGTCTAGAATTTAATTGTTCTATATTAAATGGTCCTATAATGTAATCTTCTCCTGATGCTACTCTTTTTAATACTTTTTTATCTATTTTTATAGGAGCTCCTATATCTGAACTTGATCCTGCATATTTACTAGCATTTTCTTTTGCTTCTTTTATTAAATAATTGTATAAAAGTTCTGCATAACAATTTCTTGCTGTTCCTGTTGTTGGATAAGAGCTTAAGTGATCATAGTCACTTGTACCTGTTAAACTATAATACAACCAATTAGTACGTGCTCGGTCACTAGTAGTAAATTTATCATATTTTCCATCATCTTCACCATAGTTTGTAAAATACCATATTGCAGCTTGTTGTACTGCTTTTATATCATCATCTGTTGGAGCATATTCAGTTAAAGCATATTGTGTTGGAGAACCACTACTTAAGAAAGTTCCTAAATCTTCTTCAACATCTGGTGGTAAATCGAATGCTTTTATTAATTCTTCGTTAACGTACCTATTATACTGATTCCCTCTTTCATTTGCTATTTGAATAAGCTTATAAATTAACTCTTTCTTTTCATTTTCTGTTGATTTTCCTGGCAAATATAATTCATCAAGAAGGGCTAAAAGAGCATTATACCTATTATAATTTAAGCTCGTTTCTGTAATTTCCTTTGTTACTAATTGGTTTAATACTGTATTTTGACTACTAATAGCTTCTCTTTCTGTTTTCATATCATAATAACGATCATATGCTGCCTTCTTTTTTCCATCCGCTCCAAGTGTATCATTAGTAAATCCTATTCCTGATTTTACACAATAGATGTTTGTTACTTCATCTATATAGCTAGGCGCTGATTCTGATTGATATCTTACTATATTCCAAATTTGTGCAGCTCCATCTTGACCTGGTATATTAATAGAATATCCAGTATTTGGTTCATCGTTTGTCATTAATGGAATTAACCCCATCCAAACTGCTGGTTCTTGGTCATGTGCATATACTCCTTTCGTTTGTGCTATTGCAAAAATAGCAAATAGGATAACTGCAATTACTTTTAATAGATTTTTTTTCAAGTTCATTTTTCCCTCTCCTTTTAATTTTATTTTTAAATTTATCCTTGCATATAATTTATTTTACACTTTTTTATTTTTAAGTCAATAGTCTTTTTTATGATTATTTTAATGCATTTTTCTTTTTGTTTTTTTCCCTTACGGAAGTATTATTTAAAAATGTCATATTTAAAAAAGCCCCTACATTACAATTATATTACATTTTTGAAATAAAATCAATACTTTACGTAAATTAAGTTGATTTTTTTGTGTGTCCGTAGATATTTATAATTTTTACATTTTAAATTCATATTCCTTATTTTTGTAAAATATATTTTTATAGGTGATAAATGATGAAAAAACTTTTTCTAATATTAATTACTTGCTTTTTTATTTTTACATTTAAACCAGTATATTGTGATGATATTGATGAAGATGAAGAAAATCTAGATATTGCAACTGAAATACAAAATATATCTATGGAAACTTCTAGTAATATAGATTCAGATAATTTAACATTAAATTCTCGTTCTTGTGTTGTTTTAGATAGAAAAACTAAACAAATTTTATATGGAAAGAATGAAAAAAATAAAGCCAAAATGGCATCTACCACAAAAATTATGACTGCAACGGTTGTTATTGAAAATATTTCTTTAGATAAAACAGTTGAGGTTTCTAGAAAAGCAGCTGGTACTGGTGGTTCTAGGTTAGGCTTAAAGACTGGTGATAAAATTACAGTTCGTGATTTATTATATGGTTTATTAATGCGTTCTGGAAATGATGCTGCTGTTGCATTAGCCGAAACAGTTTCTGGAAGTGTTCCTGAGTTTGCAAAATTAATGAACAAAAAAGCAAAATCTTTAGGTCTTTCTAATACTAATTTTGAGTCTCCTCATGGTTTAGATTCAGATAATCACTATACTACCGCTTATGAACTTGCACTACTTACAGATTATGCTTTAAAAAACTCTACTTTTTTAAATATAGTAGGAACTAAAAATTATACAGTAACCATTAATGGCTATCCAAAACTTTTATCTAATACTAATGAATTATTAGGAAATTTAAATGGTGTATATGGTGTTAAAACTGGTTTTACAAATGGTGCTAATCGTTGTTTGGTAACTAGTTGTAAAAGAGGAGATATGGATATTATTTGTGTTGTTTTAGGTGCTGATACTAAGAATTTTAGAACAAAGGATAGTATTAAATTAATTGAATATACTTTTAAAAACTTTGAGTATTTTAATGTAAAAGATTTTGCTACTAATTTTTTGAACAATTGGAAAAAAGATAATTCTAATTATTTTTTTGTAAATAAAGGATTTTCAAATGATGTTGATGTTAAAGTTGATGCTTCTATTGATAAAATGCCTATAGTTGCCATTAAAAAAGATCTTATACCTGATATAAAAGCAAATATAAATCTTTGCTCTTATCTATCTGCCCCTTTAAATAAAGAAGAATGCCTTGGCAATTTGATTGTTTCTTCTAAGGGATATAATATTTTAAAATTAGATATTCTTTCTAATTCATATATAAGAAAAAATAATGTTTTTGATTATATGTATAGGTTTTTTAAGTGTTATTCTGATGAATTGCAAATTTTACTTGAACCATTAGACCTACCTTCCTAGAATAAAAAAACACCAATGGAGATTTCCATTGGTATTTTTTTATTTAATTTCTATTTTACATTTTCTTTTATGTAGTCAACTACATCTCCTACTGTTACAACTTTTTCTGCATCACTATCAGGAATTTCTATATCAAATTCTTCTTCTAGTGCCATAACTAATTCAACTATGTCTAATGAATCAGCTCCTAAGTCATCTATAAAAGATGCTTCCATTGTTACTGCACTTTCTGCAACTCCTAGTTGTTCTACAATAATTCCTTTTACTTTTTCTAAAACCTCTTCTGAACTCATATTTTTAGAGTTCACCTCCTCTCAAGTTTTCGAATTATTCATTCATACCTCATTTATATTATATGTTATTATATTTGTCAAGTATATTTTCAAAATATTTTTATTTTGTACTAATAAGTCAGTTTATTAATTCGCTGAATCACTTTCGTTTGCCACGTTTTGTTGCTTTTGAAATTCTTTTATCATATTTTCTACTGCTTTGTTTTCAACAAATTTTTCTGCTTGTATAATAGTATATTCAAATAATAATTCATCACTACTTCCATGTGCTTTTACTACCGGTTTTTTTACTCCTAAAAATAGTGCTCCACCATATGATTTATAGTCCATCGCTTTTGAAAGTGTTTTTATTGGCTTTTTAGCTATTAAATAAGAAATTTTAGCAAAGATATTTTGTGTAAAACTTTCAACTAAACTTCTTTTTACAAATTTTCCTAATCCTTCAGTTGTTTTTAAAAATACATTACCAGTAAATCCATCTGTTACTATTGCATCTATTTTTCCAGAAAATGCGTCTCTTCCTTCTACATTTCCTACAAAATTGATGTTTAATTCTTCTGATTTTTCTTTTAGTAATTTATAGCTTTCTTTTACTAATTCATTTCCTTTTGTTTCTTCTGTTCCTATGTTTAATAATCCTATTGCTGGATTTTCTATTCCATATGTGTTTCTTAAATAAATACTAGACATTTGCGCAAATTGCAAAAGATTTATTGGTTTACAGTTTGTATTAGATCCTGCATCAATTAGTAATAGCTGACTTTTATATGCAGGCAATATTCCAGCTAATGCTGGTCTATCTATTCCTTTTATTCTTCCTACTAGTAAAGTAGCTCCTGTTAGCAAAGCTCCTGAATTTCCAGCAGAAATAAACACATCTCCTTCATCTTCTTTTAGCATTTTAAATCCTACTACCATTGATGAGTCTTTTTTGTGCTTTATTGCAACTGTTGGCTGATCTTCCATTTCTATTGTTTCTGTTGCATTTTTTATTTTTAGCCTATCTGATATTTCTTCTATTTCTTTTCCATAAAATTCTTTTATTTTGGTACGAATTATTTCTTCTTTTCCTACTAATACAACTTCTGCCTTTACTTTATTTATTGCGTTTACAGCTCCTTTTATGTTTGCATCTGGGGCATTGTCTCCACCCATAGCATCTAGTATTATTTGCATTTTTGCTTCCTCCTATATTGCATTATTTTCAGTAAGTATATTTTATTATTCTTTATGAAAAAAAGCAATAGATTTTTAAAAAAACGGAATAAAGATTTTCTATGCAATAAAATTGCTTAGAAAATCTAAATTCCGCATAATTATTTTATTATTTTTTATGCTAAGATTTCAGCAACTACACCAGAACCTACTGTTCTACCACCTTCACGAATAGCGAATCTTAATCCTTTTTCGATAGCGATTGGTGTGATTAATTCGATTGTCATAGATACGTTATCTCCTGGCATAACCATTTCTGTTCCAGCTGCTAATTCAATAACACCTGTAACGTCTGTTGTTCTGAAATAGAATTGTGGTCTGTATCCATTGAAGAATGGTGTATGACGTCCACCTTCTTCTTTTGTTAATACATAAACTTCTGATGTGAATTTTGTGTGTGGATTGATTGTTCCTGGTTTTGCAAGAACTTGACCTCTTTCAATTTCTTTTCTATCAATTCCTCTTAGTAATGCTCCGATATTATCTCCAGCTTCTGCTTGGTCTAATAATTTTCTGAACATTTCAACACCTGTGATAACTGTTTTCTTTCTTTCTGTTGATAATCCAATGATTTCAACTTCGTCAGAAACTTTAACTGTTCCTCTTTCTACTCTACCTGTTGCAACTGTTCCACGTCCTGTAATTGTGAATACGTCTTCAACTGGCATTAAGAATGGTTGATCAACTGGTCTATCTGGTGTTGGGATGTAGCTATCAACTGCTTCCATTAATTCTTTCATAGGTTTATATACTTCGTCATCTGGATTTGTAGATGATGTTTCTAATACTTGTAATGAAGATCCTTTTACAATTGGAATTTCATCTCCTGGGAAATCATATTCTGTAAGTAAGTCTCTTACTTCCATTTCAACTAATTCTAATAATTCTGGATCATCAACCATATCACATTTATTTAAGTAAACAACGATGTATTTAACACCTACTTGTCTTGCTAAAAGAATGTGCTCTCTTGTTTGTGGCATAGGTCCATCTGCTGCAGATACTACTAAGATTGCTCCGTCCATTTGTGCAGCACCTGTAATCATGTTTTTAACATAGTCTGCGTGACCTGGACAGTCAACGTGTGCATAGTGTCTGTTGTCTGTTTCATATTCAACGTGTGCTGTGTTGATTGTAATTCCTCTTGCTTTTTCTTCTGGAGCACCATCGATTTGATCATATGCTTCATATTGTGCCTTTCCTAATAATGATAAATATTTTGTAATAGCTGCTGTTGTTGTTGTTTTTCCATGGTCTACGTGACCAATTGTACCAATGTTAACGTGTGGCTTTGTTCTCTCAAATTTTGCTTTTGCCATTTTTAAATTCCTCCTTTAAATTTTTATTTATGTTTAAGATTAATAACATATTTTGGCTATAGGCATTTTATAACATTTTCCGTAAAAAATCAATACTTTTTATAGAAATTGCCTATTTAAACTTTTTTATTCTTGTTTTGCTCTAGAAGATACTATAGTTTCAAATACTGATTTTGGAACTTCTTCGTAATGAGAAGGCTCCATTGTATATGTTCCTCTACCTTGTGTTTTAGAACGTAAGTCTGTTGCATATCCAAACATTTCAGAAAGTGGAATAAATGCGTGGATGTCTTGCATTCCATCATCACTATCCATACCTTCCATTCTTCCACGTCTAGCGTTTACGTCTCCAATTACATCTCCCATATATTCTTCTGGAACAGTTATATCAACCTTCATTATAGGCTCTAATATAACAGATTTTGCTTGTTTACATCCTTCTTTAAATGCCATTGATGCGGCAATTTTGAAGGCCATTTCTGAAGAGTCAACTTCATGGTATGAACCATCTACTAAGGTAACTTTGAAATCGATTACTGGGTAACCAGCTAAAATTCCGCTTTCTGCTGCTTCTCTCATACCTTGTTCAATAGGTTTGATATATTCTTTTGGAACAGCTCCTCCGACAATTTTACTTTCGAATTCAATTCCTTTTCCTGGCTCTAATGGTTCCATTTCAAACCATACATCACCATATTGTCCTTTACCTCCAGATTGACGAATGAATTTACCTTGAACTCTTACACTATTTCTAATTGTTTCTTTGTAAGCAACTTGTGGTTTACCTACATTACATTCTACTTTGAATTCTCTTTTTAATCTGTCTACGATAATGTCTAAGTGTAATTCACCCATACCTGCGATAATTGTTTGACCTGTTTCTTGGTTTGTGTATGTTTTAAATGTAGGGTCTTCCTCTGCTAGTTTTGCAAGTGCAATTCCTAATTTTTCTTGTGCTACTTTGTCTTTTGGCTCGATTGCAACGTCAATAACTGGCTCTGGGAATTCCATTGATTCTAATATAACAGGGTGATTTATATCACATAAAGTATCTCCTGTTGTTACTTCTTTTATACCAACTGCTGCTGCTATATCTCCTGAATATACTTTATCGATATCTTCTCTGTGGTTAGAGTGCATTTGAAGAATTCTTCCTATTCTTTCTTTTTTGTCTTTGTTAGAGTTTAATACTGTTGAACCTGATTCTAATGTTCCAGAATATACTCTAAAGAAACATAATTTTCCAACAAATGGGTCTGTTGCAATTTTAAATGCTAATGCTGCAAATGGTTCATCATCAGAAGTTTTTCTTTCTACTTCTTCTCCATTTAAGTCAACACCTTTGATATGTGCTATATCTAGTGGTGATGGCATGTAGTCAACAACTGCATTTAATAATTCTTGAACGCCTTTGTTTTTGTATGAAGATCCACATGTTACAGGTACTATTGCGTTTGATATTGTTCCAACACGTAGTCCTTTTTTGATTTCTTCTTCAGAAAGTGTTTCTCCATCTAAATATTTCATCATTAATTCTTCATCTTGCTCAGCTACAGCTTCTACCATTTTATCATGATATTCTTGTGCTAAGTCTTTCATATCATCTGGAATGTCTCTTTCTTCAATGTCTTTTCCTAAATCATCTTTATGAACAAATGCTCTCATTTTAATTAAGTCAACAATTCCTTGGAAATTGTCTTCTGCTCCAATTGGTAATTGAATTGGAACGGCATTTGCTTTTAATCTATTTTTTAATTGATCTACGCAAAGCATGAAGTTTGCTCCAGTGATATCCATTTTATTTACATATACCATTCTTGGTACATTGTATTTGTCAGCTTGTCTCCAAACTGTTTCTGTTTGTGGTTGAACTCCACCTTTTGCAGCAAGTACCGTTACTGCTCCATCTAATACTTTAAGTGATCTTTGAACTTCTACTGTGAAATCAACGTGACCTGGTGTGTCTATAATGTTTATTCTGTTGTTGTTCCAAAAACAAGTTGTACATGCAGATGTTATTGTGATTCCTCTTTCTTGTTCTTGCTCCATCCAGTCCATTGTTGCTTCACCTTCATGAACTTCTCCTATTTTATGTGTTTTTCCTGTATAGAATAATATTCTTTCTGTTGTTGTTGTTTTTCCGGCATCTATATGTGCCATGATTCCTATATTTCTAGTTCTTTCTAGTGGGTATGCTCTTCCTCCTGCCATTTTAATTGTTTCCTCCTTTCAATTTTCCTCTTTTTGTTTATTATTTATTTCTTGATTCTTGTTAAAAACGAAGCAAAAGTAGTATATTGTGCATTTTTCATTAATAGGACAAGCTGAAGGTGTACGTTGGTACATCGAAGTTTGGACTATTAATTAAAAATGTGCAAGATGCTGCTTTTCATTCGTTTTCTACCATTTGTAATGTGCGAAAGCCTTATTAGCTTCTGCCATTCTGTGTGTGTCTTCTTTTTTCTTGAATGCTCCACCATTTCCAGCACAAGCATCCATAATTTCACCAGCTAATTTATCTGCCATTGTTTTTTCATGTCTTGTTCTTGCATATGTTACAATCCATCTTAATCCTAAAGTTTGTCTTCTTTCTGGTCTAATTTCTAATGGAACTTGGTATGTTGCTCCACCTACTCTTCTTGCTTTTACTTCAAGAACTGGCATAACATTTTCTAAAGCTGCTTCAAATACTTCTAAAGGATTTTTTCCTTCTTTTTCTTTTATGATATCAAATGCATCATATACAATTTTTTGTGCAATTGATTTTTTTCCATCTAACATGATGTTGTTTACTAATTTTGTAACAACTTTGCTATTATAAATTGGATCTGGTAATACTTCTCTTTTTGCTATATATCCTTTTCTTGGCACTATTCTTCCCTCCTTAATTTTTATTTGATGTTTTATTTTTTGAAAACATCTAGGTACTCTCAAGAAATTCTACTTTCTTGCGCATAGCACTTATTTATTTATTCTAAATTTAAGTACCTTAAATTGTAGATGAATTAACAAGCACTATTTTTTGTTATTTTACTAAGTTAACCTTTATTATGTTATTTTTTTAGTTTATTTTTTAGGTCTCTTAGCTCCATATTTAGAACGCGCTTGCATTCTATCTTTTACACCTGCTGTATCTACCGTACCTCTAATGATATGGTATCTAACACCTGGAAGGTCTTTTACCCTACCACCTCTGATTAATACAACACTGTGTTCTTGTAAGTTATGTCCTATACCTGGGATATAAGATGTAACTTCATAACCATTAGAAAGTCTAACCCTTGCAACTTTTCTTAAAGCTGAGTTTGGCTTTTTAGGTGTAACTGTTTTTACTACTGTACATACTCCTCTTTTTTGTGGAGCTCTATTGTTTGTCATTTTCTTTTCTTTAGAGTTCCAACCATGTTGAAGAGCTGGTGCAGTTGATTTTGTTACTCCTGTTTTTCTTCCTTTTCTTACTAATTGATTAATTGTTGGCACTTAAATTTCACCTCCTGTTTTTTATTTTTTGCTACGGAATTACATATTTTACGCAATTTATCATAACGCCTTATATTGTATCACGATAAAACCAATAAGTCAATAAAAAACTTGGAAATTTTTTCATTTCCAAGTTTTTATAGAATTCTCTTTATTTGATTTTTATCTTACTTATCAAAGTAATATTCATCTTCTTGATCTTTTTGGCTTTCATGTAAGTCGATTAGTTCTTCTTTTTGTCGTTTATTATAGATTTTTTTATTGTTTCCATTAGCATGAGTAATTGCATTTACTCTTAAACTCTTCATAAAATTGTCATTATCTAATTCATCCAATAAATCTTCATCTCTTAATTCATTATAAGTTCTTGCCACTATTTCTTGATCTTTTCCTGTTATTAATTTTTTCCTTTTCTCCTCTGTGAATGCTAGGACTACATTTGCAAATAAGTTTCTATATTTTCCTACTTTCTTTGCAATACCATATCTTTCATATTTCTGAGCATATCCTATCATTTCTGATTTTTCTTCTTCAGTAATTTCTTTTCCTTTTAAATAATTAAATAGTCCAATTTTTGCTAAATCTTTCATATTGTATTCTAATTCGAATCCAGCTTTTTTGCCATTTTTAGCATTTTCCATACTTGAAACATATTTATACATTAAGTCTTCTACTTTGTCAGCATTTACTTCATTTATATGGTCACGCCATATTAAATAAATACTTTGAAGAACAGTTCCATCTAAATTTTCAATTATTTTATTTTGTTCTTCTTCACTCTTTCCTATAAAATATGCTATACACTTATCAAAACATAAAACGCGGTGTAACTTATCATAGTTATCTAGTAAAGCTCCATCATATATATCATTTTTTGTAATTTTTATTTTTTGATCTCCTATAAATACTTTTCCTGATCTACCAATTACAATTTTGAATTTTTCTTGTTCTTCTGTTGGTTCTGGCTTTTGTGTTGGTGCTGATGTTGGTGTTGATATTGAACTGATTGTTGGCACTGTTCTTGGTGTTGGTGCTGATGTTGGTGTTGATATTGAACTGATTGTTGGCACTGTTCTTGGTGTTGGTGCTGATGTTGGTGTTGATATTGAACTGATTGTTGGCGCTGTTCTTGGTGTTGGCGCTGATGTTGGTGTTGATATTGAACTGATTGTTGGCACTGTTCTTGGTGTTGGCGCTGATGTTGGTGTTGATATTGAACTGATTGTTGGCACTGTTCTTGGTGTTGGTGCTGATGTTGGTGTTGATATTGA
>CANQPY010000033.1 GCA_947625835.1 uncultured Clostridia bacterium
TGTTGTACCCTTTTTTCTCAAAAATTTTTTTGAGAAATTTTTATTTTTCTCTTGACATATTACCGAATTACTTTTTTAGATCTATTTTTGCATTTTATTTATGTAGTGTTTTGTGTATTAATGTTTTTTCATTGTACTATGCATTTTGGTTACATTTGTGTAAGCAAAAAAAAATAAGGAATAAATGTCCCTTATTTAAAATAAAAATAAAAATGAAATAACGATAAAAAAAGCTATTGCAATATTTATTTTTGTGCTTGCTATTAATCTTAATTTTTTTATGTTGCTTTTCATTTTTACCCTTCTTTCTTTTTGCTATTTTTTTAATTTTTGTTTTTTATTTATTGTCGATTTTTTTACACATTTTTTTTATTATAGCAATTTATATTTTAAATTGCAAGAGGTTTGATAGAGTTTTTTCAATTTTTAGTGAAAATGAGTCAAAGTGGGGACAGGCACCATTGCCACCTTTTTGTCAACGTTGTGCCTGTCCCTACGTTGACAAAAAGGTGGCAATGGTGCCTGTCCCCACTTTGAGTGCCTGTCCCCACTTTGATCTGCTATAATAAAAGAGCAACCTAAAACATTAAGCTTTAGGTTGTTTTAAATAAAATTTATTAAATTTCTTTCTAGCTTCTAGATGCAATATAGCATGCTAAATCAACTAATTTATTTGAATATCCCCATTCATTATCATACCAAGCAACTAACTTTACAAATGTATCTGTTAGCATAATTCCAGCAGTAGCATCAAAAATTGATGTATGAGGATCTGTTATAAAGTCAGAAGAAACCACTGGGTCTTCTACATATTCAACAATACCTTTCATTTCATTTTCAGATGCTCTTTTCATAGCACTACATATTTCTTCATAAGTAGTTGGTTTTTCTAAATTACAAGTTAAATCTACCACTGAAACATCAACAGTAGGTACTCTAAATGCCATTCCTGTTAATTTTCCATTTAAAGATGGAATAACTTTTCCTACTGCTTTAGCAGCACCTGTTGATGATGGTATAATATTTGTCGCAGCAGCACGTCCTCCTCTCCAGTCTTTTTTAGAAGCTCCATCTACTGTCTTTTGTGTAGCTGTTGTAGAGTGAACTGTTGTCATTAAGCCCTCTTTAATTCCAAAATTATCATTGATAACTTTTGCAAGTGGTGCTAAACAGTTTGTTGTACAAGATGCATTTGATACAATATTCATACTTGGATCATATTCTGTATGATTTACTCCCATTACAAACATTGGAGCATCTTTTGATGGTGCACTAATAATTACTTTTTTAGCTCCAGCGTCAATATGTGCTTGTGCTTTTTCGAGTGTCGTAAATACTCCTGAACATTCTAATACATACTCTACTCCTAGCTCTCCCCAAGGAATGTTATGAGGATCCATTTCGTTAAATACTTTTACTTCTTTTCCATTTACAGTTAATATGTTATCTTTTCCTTCTACTGTTCCTTCAAATTTTCCATGAACTGTATCATATTTTGTCATATAAGCCATATAATCTGCTGTTATAAATGGGTCGTTTATTGCTACTACTTCTACTCCTTCTTTCTTTAATGCTGCTTGGAAAGATAAATTACCAATTCTTCCAAAGCCATTAATTCCAATTTTTACTGACATAATTAAATTCCTCCTTATTTTTAATTAAATTTATTATTACCAATTTTTTATTGGCAATTCCATTCTATATCAAAAAAAAATACTTTTCAAGTATTTTTTGATATTTTTAGTGTATGTTAGTGTGGAAGTTGGGACAGGCACCACCACCACATTTTTGTCAACGTTGTGCCTGTCCCCAATCCGACCTGTCCCCAATCCGACCCAATCCGACCAAGTATTATGGATCACAAGTCTGACTATTGTTTTTTTACTCTTTCTACTATGGCAACGGTAAGTCCTAGTATTCTTGCTATTTGTGGTTGTGTTACTCCTTTTATCTTTTTTATTTCTTGTATGATTTTATTTCTTTTCGCTATATTGTAATTCTGTATTTCTTGAATATTGAAAATTCCTAATTTTTTATTTATAAAATAAATCACTTCTTCATCTTTTAATTTACTTCTCATTTCAAATTCTAATAATTCAATGCTATTTTCAAATTTAACGGTTCTATTATTAAATTCAAAAAAATCTCTTACTTCCGTTTTTTCTTGTCTTGAAATCATTTCTAAAATTTCTTCTTTATCAACTATTTTGTCTTTGCAGTCTGTATATTCATTTGTAAAATATTCGGAGTAACTACTCCATTTGTATTTATCAATTGAACTAATACCAGCTTTTACAGGATTTTGATGGATATATCTAATTAGATTTAAAATATAATATTGACTTTCAACATTTTTACTTAAAAATCGACTTTCGAATAAATGACCTTTTCTTTGATATTTATCATTAAAATATTTTGCATAACTTGTTGCTATATTATGAATAATTTGAGATAATTTTTGATTTTCATCTTTGATTTCTAAATGAATATGATTTGGCATTAAAACATAAGAATATAATTGATATAAAAATTTTTGTTTTGATCTTTTAATGATTTCTTGAAATTTTAAATAATCCTGTTCTTCGAAAAAAATATCTTGCTGGTTAACTCCTCGTATCATACAATGATATACTTTATTATTAGATATTCTTCTTGCTTCTCTAGGCAATCTCTATAACCTCCTTAAAATTTTAATTTAAATATGTAACATAAAAAGTATAGCATAATTTTTTATATTTTGCTATACTTTTTTACATTTTTTTACATTGCTCCTAATAAAAATTTTGCATGTTCTTTATAGTCTTTTAATCTCATATTTATTTCTTCAATATCTACATATTCTCTATCGTCATTCCAATTTGTAAATCCTCCATCAACCCATTCTCTCATTTCTTTGTATCTTTCATTTTTTGGATTGGATAATATTTCAAGTAACTCCTCATATCCATATGTTCCTCCACAATCTTCTGGTAAATCAGCCATTTTAGCTTTTATACAAATAGGATTAATCAATTTAGTATCTATTTCAACTGTTTTTTCCACTACAATATCATGAATCCAATAATCCCCAAAATCATATATGTATTTTATTCTCTTACATTCTTTAAAATATTTATCTATTTTTTCTTTCTTTGAATTTTTTGTTTCATAGTCTCCCCATCCATCATCTAAATCTGGTAATTCAATAAGTATTTCTGGTTCATTTGATATAGTTCCTATTTCAAAATTGTATGCATGATACCCACACCAATTAAATGCAAGTTGTATAATTGCATTTAATTCATGAAAAGTTATTCCTTCTGGAATTTGTAGTCTTCTCCATACAGGTGGGTGCGTATCTCTAACACTTACTTTAATTTCATAATACTTATGTTTTTTATTATTTATATTTTCTATTTTTGAATTCATTTTTTATACCTCCATTTATATATTATATATTTTAGTACCTGTCCCCACTTTGACATTTTTGCGGTTTTGGTGCCTGTCCCCACTTTGATCCCCACTTTGACATCCCCACTTTGACTTACTTTAATTTTTTCCATATAATTTTTCTAGGACTATTACAAACATAGCATGAGACCATCCTAATCCTAATACCCAATTTGGCTTTAATGTGTTATTGTCTACTTGCTCTCCTAAAAAATCGTGCTTTCCTGCAGTTTTTACAACAAAGTCAAATGTTTCTTTTGCTTTTTTCTTTTCTCCTGTTTCTAAGTAATATAAGGTCATCCATAAATTTGCAATTGGCCAAGGATTTCCATTCATATAATGATCTTGCTCAAATCTTTGGTATCCTCCTGTATATGTTCTGATTGATAGGTTGATTCTTTCTATTGTATTTATTACTTTTTTCTCTTTTGCTTTAAATACATTAAATGGTGTTACTGCACCAATTATACTGATATCCATCTTTTTGTCTTCTGGATTTCTAACATATGATTTTTTTTCTTCATCATATAGATTTTCATTTATATATTTTTTGATTTCTGTTTGTAATTTTTCTAGTTCTCTTTCACTTTTTACAATTTTTTCGTCTTTTAATCTATTGTTCTCAAAATCAGATGTTTTGCTTCCTAATACTTTATAAATTTTCATAATGCACTCAAATGCTGCATAAATACTTGCTAAAGAATATAGATGAATTCCTTCACACATTTCCCAAATGTCATAGCTTACATGATATTTGTGTCCTTGTCTGTTTGCACTTGCTTCTATTTCTTGTTTTACAATATCTTTATCGTGTTCGTCTTTGCCTTCTATATTTAGCCAATCTTCGACATATCTTTTTAAAAATTCAATTGCTTTTTCACACATTGAAAGATTATCTTTCAAAAATTTTTCTGATTTTGTATATTTATAGTGTTCATATACACCATATACCACACTTGCAGTTTCATCTACTTGATATCCCCAACATGGTGCTAAACTTCCATCTGTGTAGAATCTTTGCTCCCACATGCCATTTTTGCTTTGTGTCTTTTTGCAAAATACTTTATAGAATTTTTCTGTTTCCTTCTCCATTTTTAAAATATCTAATGCCTTTGTCATAAAGACTGCATCTCTTGTCCAACAATATGCATATCTTCCACAACGTGTAAAATTTTCATCAATTTCTGGAGAAGCAATCATTCCACCTGTTTCCTGATTACTTAATAGTGGAAATAATAAAATACTTCTTTTATAAATATCAAATATCTTTTCTTCATAACTATTCTTTGGTTCTCTCAAGTTTAACCCATTATGGTCTTTAACATATTTTCTCCAATATATTTTAGTATTGTTAAATTCTTTATGTAAGTCTATTTTCTTCACTCTTTCAATTTCTGCTTCCATTGCTGAAATATTTTGGTTTTCGCCTATTACGACACACATTTCCAAAGTTTTTTTCTCTTGAGGCTTGATAGTTCCTAAGTCATAGCAAATGCTTGCATCTTTTGACATTCCTATATAATCTTTATCCCAAATTTCTCCTCTTCCAATTGTATCTTTACTACCATTAATTTGATGTTTACTAAGCTTATGTCCTTTTGCAAATGTTGAAAAATTAAAGTCATGTGCATATTGCATCATTCCTCCATCTACTATTTTACAGCCTACTTGGTTATTGTAATCAGATAATAATTCAGAATGAATATAAAAACTGGTATTTAAATCAATTTTTCCATCATTTAAAAATATATATTTTTTTACTAATATATTTTCTTTTATCATAATATAATCTGTTTGTACTACTTTTAAATTAAAATAAGTATTAGTTATTTCTGTATTTAATATATTTGTGTCAGTATCATAATATTGCTTATAAACATTATTTACATCATCATGCAAATAAATTAAATCTGAATTATTTATTTTAACTCCTGTATGAAAGAAGTCTATGTATTGCCTACTATCCTTATTAGGAAAGTAAATTCTTTGCATTTCTCCTTTGTCTGTAAAAGTTGCTATCATACTTTTATTTCCAATTATTGCTTCATTATAATACTTATTTTCCATATATTTTCTCCTCTTATCACTATTATTAATGCGGTTCTAGTGCCTGTCCCCACTTTGACATTTTTGCGGTTCTGGTGCCTGTCCCCACTTTGACCTGTCCCCACTTTGACCTAGCCTTCTATTACGTTTATGATTTGCTTTTCTAAGTCTTTTATTTTTTCATTTATTCTAAATATATCTTCATCTCGCAAGTTTTCATCTGCTATGTCTTGTCTTACATATGTATCCATGTCTTTCATTTCGTCTTTTATTTTTTCTAGTCTTCCTATTAGTTCTCTTCTTACAGAGGTAACAGGGTATTTTTCTTTTCTTTCTGTTTTACTTATTAATTTTACTAATTCTGATACTTTTCCTTGGATGTCTCTTTGGATGTCTCCTTGGATGTTTTCTTGAACGTTCTCTTGGGTTGTTACAACATTTTCGTACTCTGATATTACTGGGCTTAATTCATAAGTTTCGCCAAATTCTGGTATAGTAACATCAATTTTTGCATCTTGCTCTATTTTTTCTTTTAAAACTTCTCCGAGATTTTTCTTCTCCATGTACTAAAAATATGTGTTTTGGTTTGTCTAGAAAAGAATAAATAAAGTTCATTAGTCCTTCTTGGTCTGCATGGCCGGAATATCCTTCTATATATTCTATTCTAGCATTTACTGCAATTTCTTCTCCAAATATTTTTACTTTTTTGGCACCATTTACAATGCTATATCCAAGTGTCCCTGGTGCTTGATAGCCCACAAATAGTATTGTTGATTTTGGGTTCCATAAGTTATGTTTTAAATGATGTTTTATTCTTCCTACATCACACATTCCACTTGCAGATATTATAATACTTGGCGTTGGATCTTCATTTAATGCTTTTGATTCATCTGCTGTTTGAGTAAATTTTAATCCTGGAAATTCTAATGGATTGTCTCCTTTTAAGATTTCTTCTTTAATTTCTGGTTCAAAAAGATTTGTATTTTCTCTAAATACTTCTGTAGCAGATATAGCCAATGGACTATCTACATACACGTTTGATTTCATTAAAGTTTGGTATTTGCGAATAAATTCTTCATCATCTTTTACTTCTTTTAATTTATTGATTTCATATAAAATTTCTTGTGTTCTTCCAACTGCAAATGATGGTATTACAACTGTTCCCCCATTATCTAATGTCTCTGATACTATATTTAAGAAAAGTTCTGCTTTTTCATCATTTCTTAAATGTAATCTGCTTCCATATGTAGATTCCATAACTAAATAATCTGTACGGTCAATCATAGTTGGAGAGTCAAGTAACGGAATATCATTATTTCCTAAATCGCCTGTAAATACAGTTTTTGTTTCTTTTCCATTTTCTTTTGTCCATAGCTCAATAATGCTAGAGCCTAGCATATGCCCTGCATCATTAAATCTTACATGAATATCCTCTGTAATTTCTACAATTTCATCATATTGAACTGGTTCAAAAATCTCTAGACATTTTGCTGCTTCTTCTGCTGTATATAATGGTGGAACTTCTTTTTCACCTTTTCTTTTTCTTTTTCTGTTTCTCCATTCATTTTCCATTTCTTGAATGTGTCCACTATCTGGTAGCATTAATGCACATAAATCACAAGTTGCTTTATGAGCATAGATTTTGTTCCTAAAACCTTCATTATATAACTTTGGAATTCTTCCAGAATGGTCAATATGCGCGTGTGTTAATAGCATAAAGTCAATATCGCTTGGTGTAAAGTCGAATTCTTCTTGATTTTGTTCTTCTAGTTCTGAACTTCCTTGCCACATTCCACAGTCAATTAAAAATTTCTTTCCGGCATGCTTCTACTAAAAAGTTAGAGCCTGTAACAGTTTTTGTTGCACCTAAAAATGTTATTTTCATGTAATTTCCTCCATTAATTAAAAATTTTTATTTTTTTGTTTATTTTAAAGGATAAATCTTTTTTATTGATATTTTCTAAACCCTCTAATTCTATTTTTTCCTCAAATGCATTTTCATCAAATAATTGAATATAATAGTTTTCTTTTTCTTTTGTTATTTTTAAATATAGGTCTTCTAAATTAATAACTCTAACTAAAAATATGTTTTTTAATATTTTATAGTCTATCTCTTCTTCGTTTGAAAAGTAATCAATTACTTTTAATTCATGTGCTTTTTTTATTAATAGCATTTGCACTTCTTTAATAGAAGAATTAAGGTCTAGCACTTCGTTTACTAATCTTTTATCTGTAATTGGTAACAAACAGTAATAACGAAATTCATATATTAACTTTGTTAATTCTTGCTTACTATTTAATTTTTCTATTTTAATTTTATAACAAGCTAAAAATAATTTTTGTAATTCCATAATATATTCTTTTATTTTTTTATCTATATCTTCTACTTTAATAAATTTTAAATATTTTTCTTTATTTTCTAATTCTTTTTTATATTTTACAAAATTTTGAGGATTTAATAATTTATTTATATTTTCTAATTTTTTTAATTTTTCTTCTCTTTCTTCTAACATAAGTTTTGAAAGAATTTTAACACTAAATATTTTTTCTTCTAATGGCAAATACTCATTTCTTCTTTCATATTCTTGTTGTAAGTCTTTTTTATTGTTAATTGTTTCATCTATTTGCTTTATTTCTCTTGTTAATTTCTTTTTTTCTTGTGTTAATTCTTGCACAAATTCGCTATTGTTTCTAATTTTATTTAATTTTGTTTTGACTTCTCTTTCCTCTTTTTGAAGTACATTTTTTAATTTTGGATTATATTTAAAAGCCAATAAGACTGATAACCTATTTAAAATTTCTACAATTTCTTTTCGACTTTTTTCGCCATAATAAGCATCTAAATTGTTTTGAAATTCTTCAAAATAATCAATTATAGATTTGCCATTTTTAATCCAATGGGTTAAGAATTTATTTCCTACTAGCATTCTAATATTTTGATAAACTAAGTTGTGGTAAATGCTTTCGACTTCTCTTGGAATTGTGGTCCAAGAATATCCATTAAAATCTCTCATTGGTTCAACTGTATTAATATTGTTTCCTACATTTATTAAGTCTGATAATGTTTTATCTATAACATAATATTTTTCTTTTATTATTTTTTCATTTTTACTTATTTTTGAAATGCAATATAGTAACTTTCTTTCAATTGGATAGCATATAATTCTTTTGCTATTTTTTTCTACTAAAAATGTTTTATTTCCTAGTATTACACTTTCTTCAGAATTTAGTTTGACAATTTTTATATCATTGCAATTTTCTTTTATATCTTTTATTATGTTTTGTATAAATTCATCTTTATTTTCTACATCTTGTTTTACATTTTGGTAGTCTTTATATGCTGTTTCAATTTTATATAGTATACTAAGAAGAATGCTTTTTACATTTTCATCAAAGTATTTTTTTTCTAACACTTCTTCAAGTTCATTATTATAATCTTTTTTTACGATTTTTTCTAATAACTTGTCTGTTTTCTTTTGCAAAATGATTCTCCCTTCAAATAAACTAATTTTCCTCTGTTGAATTTGTTCCCATCTTCAATTCATTCCATCTATCTAAAGTCATTAAAACTTCTCTTGGCTTGCTACCTTGATAACCTGAAATAACTCCTCTTTCTTCCATTTGGTCAATAATTCTTCCGTGCCCTTGCATAACCAACTTTGAACCTTCTTTGAATAAAAGAAGTTGAAGCCTGTCCGAGTTTCTACAACAGTTTGAATTGCCTCCATTAAAAATGGATCTGTATCATCTTCTTCTGATGCTTCTTGCGCAATTTCTTTATCTGTTTTATTACTATTTTCTATACTTTCTAAAATATCTTCACTATAAGTTGCTGTTCCATTTGATTTAACAAAATCAACTATTTTTTCTACTTCTTCATCAGTTACAAAAGCTCCTTGTACTCTAGATGGTTTTGGTGCTCCTGATGGGAAATATAGCATATCTCCTTTTCCTAATAATTTTTCTGCACCTATGCTATCTAATATTGTTCTTGAGTCTACTTGAGAAGATACTGCAAATGCGATTCTAGAAGGTACATTTGCTTTAATTAGACCAGTTATAACATCAACAGATGGTCTTTGAGTTGCAATTACTAAATGCATTCCTGCTGCTCTTGCTTTTTGTGCTAATCTACAAATTGCATCTTCTACATCTCCTTTTGCTACCATCATTAAATCTGCTAACTCATCTACAATAATTACTATTTGTGGTAATTTTCCTGCTCCTTCTTCTTTTTCAATAGCATTATTATAGCCTTTTAAATCTCTTACTCCTTTTTCAGCAAATAAATTGTAACGATTATCCATTTCTTGAACTGCCCATGCCAAAGCTCCAGCTGCTTTTCTTGGGTCTGTTACAACAGGAATTAACAAGTGTGGAATTCCATTATATACTGATAATTCTACGACTTTTGGGTCTACCATTACAAATTTTACTTCACTTGGCTTTGCATGGTAAATAATACTTGTAATAATTGTATTAATACATACACTTTTTCCTGAGCCTGTTGCACCTGCAATAAGTACATGAGGCATTTTTGCAATATCTGCTAATTGAATATCTCCTGCTGCATCTTTTCCAAGAGCAATAGCTAATTTTGATTTGCTTTCTTTGAATTCATCACTATCTAAAACTTCTCTTAAATGAACTGCTTCTCTTTCTTGGTTTGGCACTTCTATTCCAACTGCTTGTTTTCCTGGAATTGGAGCCTCTATTCTTATAGTTTCTGCTGCTAAATTAAGTGCAATATCATCTGCTAAATTTGCAATTTTGCTAACTCTTACTCCTTCTGCTGGTTTTAATTCATATCTCGTGATTGCAGGTCCTACTGATACATTTTCTACTTTTGCAGATACACCAAAACTATACAATGTTTTTTGTAATTTAGTTGCTGTATCTGTTAAAGCTTTTGCTCCACCTTTTAGGGCTTTTTTAGTTGGTTTTCCAAGTAATTCGATTGGTGGATATTCATAGTGTTCATCTTCTACAACCATTGCATGCTCTAATTGCAAAACTGCTTTTTTCTTATCTTCTTTTTCTTCTTCTACATCTTTAAATAAATTATTTTCAATTACATCTGGTTGGATTTCTTCTTTAGGTTGTTCTTGTTGTTTAAATAATTTAGATTGTTTTGTTAATGGTTCTAAGTCATCTCCACTGTGGTCATACTTTTTCAAGCCTTGCTTTTCTTCTTGATTATCTATTAGTCTTCCACCAAAGTTGATTTTTATTTGATTGTCCATTGGCGCTTTTTCTTGCTCTTTTGCAGCTAGTCTTTCTTCTTTTTTGCTTTTTCTTCTTTCTTTATAGCTTTCTTTTTCTTCGTTATTTTCTTGTTTTCTTAATTCTTCCTTATTTGCAAGTCGTTCTTCTCTCTTTTCTTGTATTTTATCCATAATATTGTTAATTAACTCTGACATATTTATTCCAAAAGTAAATACTACCAAAATAGTTGCTACACCAAAACAAAAAATAATTGCTCCAACTTCTCCTAGTAATTTTGTTAAAGGAACTGCTCCTACTGCTCCTATTGCTCCTCCACCTTTACCTTGTGAACCTAAAAAATAAGCATCTTTTATTACTTCTGATAATTCTTTATTATTTTGTAATTCACCAGATGCAAATTGAAATACACTAAATGCAATAGATAAACAAACTAATAAAATTCCATATTGAATTAATTTTGATAGTAAATTTTCACTTCCTTCTGATGCTAATTTTATTGCTATAACAAAAATTCCAATTGGTAATACATATTGTATAATTCCTAGCATTCCACCTAATATTTCATTTAACTTTAAACCTACTACACCTGATTTTGTAAATATCAAAACTGCTAGAAGTATGCTAAGTATTATTAATGAAACAACTACAACATCTATTTTTGACGCTTTACTTCTTTTTTTGTATCTTCGTTTTCCTGCCATGTTTACGTTTTCCTTCCTTTTAAAATTTTAAAAGCCAGTTACCAAAAGTCGTTGTTTTGTGACTTCTGACATCTGACTTTTAGGTTTTTCTATTTTAATTCTTTTCTACTATTTTGTATTGTTTTAATGTTATCTTCTAAAGAAATTTGCATTAAATTTATTGCTTCTGCCATTTGGCTTCCTAGTTTATTTAATGTATTATTTAATACATCTTCTGTACTTGCAAGTAAACTATCTGCATATTCTTTAGTTCCTTTTGATATTTCTCTTGACATTTCATTTGCAGTTTCAATAATTTCTGTTTTTTGATCATATGCTTTTCTTGTTATTTCATGTTCGTCTATCATTGCTATAATCCTATTTTCTGCCTCTTTAACGATTCCATCTGCTTCTTTTTTAGCTTCTACTAAAATACGTTGTCTTTCTTCTTTTACCCATTTTGCTTGTTTTAATTCATCAGGAAGTTTTAGCCTGATTTCTTTTATTAAATCCAGCATTTGTTCCTTATCTACAATTCCTTTTGTAGAAAATGGTACATTTCTGCTTTTTTCTAATAATTCCTCCAATGTTTCTAATAATGTAAATATTTCCATGGTTTACCCCTTCCTTTTTTTGCTTAAGAAGATAAGATATGCTCTTCCATATTTTCTTGTGTCTGTTATTTCTACATTTAGCATTTTTAACTCATTTTTTACTTTTTCTTCTTGATCTGTTTCTATAATTATAATACTATTTTCTTGTATTAAATTTTTTTGTTCCATTATTTTAATTGCTTGATATGCAAAGTCTGTATTATATGGTGGATCTAGAAAAATAATATTAGGTATTTCATTTAATTTATTTTTTAGTAAATTCTCAAATGAAACTTGGTACAACTCAATTTTTTCTTCTGCATGCGTTTTTTCTATATTCTTCTTTATTATTTCTATGGCTTTTCCTTCTTTATCACATAAAATTGCCTTTTTAGCACCTCTGCTTACTGCTTCTAATCCGACAAGCTCCGCTTCCTGAAAATAAATCTAAAAAAACACTGTCCTTTATATCTGTTTGAAGAATATTAAATAATGATTCTCTTACTCTATCTAATGTTGGTCTTGTACTGTTTCCTTCTAATGTATATAATTTAGTTCCTTTCGCTTTTCCACCTATAATTCTCATATTATTATTTTATTCCTTTTTCTTAGAATGTCAAGTATATTAATAGAAATGTAACATACATTTAATAGTTCTGTAATATATTTCCTAAATTGTAACATTTTTCTATTTATAAATACAAAAAAGACTATCTACTTCGACAGTCTTTTTCTTCTGTTTTTAATCTTCTTTTATTCCACGTCTTTATTAATATCTTTTAATAACTCTAATTGTGAAATTAATAGAGATTCCATTTTTGCTTTATACACGTCAAATTGTTTCTTAATGTCATCTAATTCTTTTCTTTTTAATTTTATTTCATTTTCTAAATCAGTTACTTCTTTTTGAGCTGACACCTTTGCTTCGTTTACAATTTGTTCTGCTTGCTGGCTTGCTACTTTTTTTACATCTTCGGCTGTTGTTTGCGCCATTAGTAAAGTGCTTTGCAATGTTTCTTCGATAGTTTTATAATGTTCTATACTTTTTTCTAATTCTGATATTTTATTTCTTAATTCATTTGCTTCTTTATAGTTTTTAGTATAGTCTACTGTTAAATCATCTAAGAAATCATCTACTTCTTCAACACTATATCCATTCATCATTTGTTTAGAGAATTTTTTGTTTTCGATATCTAATGGTGTTATCATTTTTTTCCTCCTTAAATAAACGGATTGCCTAATTTACTCCGTTATTTTTTAGCCAAGAAACTGAAAGTTTACTTTTCATTTCTTCTCTTGCCATTTCGTTTGTAATTTCGTAATTAGATGGGGCAACTAAAAAGATTGAATTTGATATTTTTTGGATATATCCATCTAAAGCATATACTCCACCACTTATAAAATCAACAATACGTCTTGCAACATCTTTGTTTACATACTCTAAATTAACAATAACAGATTTCTTTTCTTTTAAGAAACTGCATATTTCATCTGATTGTTCAAATGTAGTAGGTTGTGATATAACCATTTTTATTGCATTTGTATTTGCTTGTGGCATAGGAACCACTTTATTTTTTCTTCCAAATAATTGCTTTTTCTCCTCTACTTCTTCTTCCTCATCATCATAATCATACACATTTTCCTCTTCGTAATCTTCATCTTCTTGTGTGTCCATTCCGAATAATCCCCATACTTTATCCATTAATGCTCCTGCCATAAAAAAAACCTCCTAAAATTTACTTCCTTTGTTTATTTACTCTAAGTATCTACTTTTTTTTCAATATTGTCAATACCTTTTTCAAATGTTATTTAATTTTAATATTTTTGTAACATTTTTGTAATACTTATTCTATTTGACTTAAATCTGGATTTAATAAAATTTCATCATATAAAGCTATTTTTTTGTATTGCACTATATCATTACTTGTCCAGCCCATTTTCGTTAATTCATCTGTTGTGTAAGAATCAATAATTGAATATTTTTCCCCTTGTTTTTTTATTTTTATTAATATTTTACTCAAATATCCTGCTCTATTTCTTACAACATAATCTAAATCATTTATTTTAACAATTGCTTGGTTTGGTACTTTTAATCCTTCAGCATTCCACCAAATTAAGCTAAAAGTAATTTTTCTATAATTTATTAATTCTGCTATTTGCTCCTCTATTTTCAAAATAATTACAATTTGATTTTCGTCTTCCTTCATGATATTCGTTATTTCAGCTGGTATTTCAATATTGTTAGATAGACGTATATGAACTTTTTGACCTACTTGTGCTTGTTTTGCTTCATCTGATGAAGAAACTGTTGCAATGTAACATTCAAAATTGTTTATAATTTTACCACTTTCTTCACTTGTTGCAACTATTTTTCCTGTTTTTAAATTTAAGCTTTCTAAATATTCTTTACTAAGTGAACTAAAATTGTTTGGATTTAAAGATTCTTCTAATCCATCTACTTTGTAAGACACTATTCCGCTTCTTGGTGCTTTTACATATTCTGCTCCAGAATTTAATTCGCTTTCGTAACCTTTTCTTTCTTCAATTAATTGATTTAAATATGAACCTTTTGGGCTTAGACTTCCCGCAATTTGAGCTTTTTTTGTTACAAAATTATTAATTTCTTTTTTATATTCGGCAAGTTTTGCTACATCTGTTATTTTATTAATATCTTCTACTTTTTCATCAATTTGGTTTTCTAATAATTTCATATCAGATGAAAATAAACTAGTATCATTAATCATGACTTCTTGTATTTTATTGTCTAAGTCCTCTATTTTCTTTTTTAAATTTTCTTCATTTGAACTATAATATCTAAATATATTCTCATCTTTGGCTGCTTTTTCGCCTTCTGATTTTATTTGCATCATGCCATTTTTATAATTTTCACCACGTACAACTTGTTCGTCTCTTATTACATATCCAATATCAGTTTCTTCTTGGTACAAATTTCCCTTTTCAATGGTAAAAATGTCAGTTGGTTGTTTTAGTAAAAGATAAAGGGTATAAAAAACATAAATTAAAATAGCTATTAAAATAATTACAATTATAACTAACTTAGAAGTTGTTGCCTTTTTTATTTCCTTTTTTGGGTTTTCCAAAATTCTTTTTTCCCCCTTTTTTTAAGTATTAAAATCTTTTATTATTCTATTTATATTATCTTTAATATCTGCTTGTCCGTCTAGCCATATTGTTTGCTTATTTTTTCTAAACCATGTCATTTGTCTTTTTGCATATCTTCTTGTTTCCATTTTTATTTTTTCACACATTTCTTCTTTTGATGTTTCTCCGTTTAAGTATTGAACTACTTCTTTATATCCTAATGCTTGCATTGCTGTTGGAAAAGTTTTATGATTTGTTAAGATTTTTTTTACTTCTTCTATTAAACCTTGTTCTATCATTTTGTCTACTCTTTTGTTAATTCTTTCATATAGTTCTTCTCTATTCCAATTTAAAGCATATACCAAATATTGATATTCTGGTGATTTTTTTCTTGATTCTATTTCTTGCTCTGTTTTTGTTTTTCCTGTTGCATGATATATTTCTAATATTCTAAGAATTCTTTTTTCATCATTTTTACTTACTTTTTGAATGGCTAAAGGATCTATTTTTTTTGCTTGTTCATATAATTTGTCTAGACCTTCTTTTTTTACTTGGTCCTCTAATTGTTTTCTATATTCTTGGTTAAATTCAATAGTTTGATATTCTATTTCATAAATTAAACTATCTATATAAAGTCCTGTTCCTCCTACTACTATTGGGACTTTTCCTTTGTTTATAATTTCTTTTATTGCATTTTTTGCATCTTTTTTGTAGTCTGCTACACTATATCTATTTTCTGGCGAAACAAAATCTATTAAATAATGTTTTATTCCTTGCATTTCTTTGTTAGTTACTTTAGCTGTTCCAATATCCATTTCTTTATATATTTGCATTGAATCACATGATACAATTTCGCCATTTATTTTTTTTGCCAGTTCAATTGATAATCCGGGTTTTGCCAGAAGCAGTTGGTCCACATATTACAATTACTTTATCCATTTATATTGCTCCTATATACACTTAAAATTCCTTCTTGTATACTTTTCATATATCCACTTTCTATTATTAAACAAATAATAAATATAATTAATAGTATTATTAATTTTTTTCTTCCATTTTCCTTTTCGCCTTCATTTGCTTTGTCTAATATTTTTCCTACTTGTGGCATAGTAATAAGTCCATTTATTCCAGTAAAAAGTAGAACTATCATATTTTGTACATCTTTTTGCATTCGCACATTTTGGTAACTAATTTCTGACTTTGTTGTTTGAAATACAATTAAGGTTATGATGTACATTATTATAAAGCCTATTATCAAATAGGCAACTTTTTTTGGTTTATCAAAAAATCCTAAACTTTGACAAGTCCAAGCAATTAAAACACAATATATTGTTGTTATCGTCATTGTAATGATTATCATATTTTTCCTTCCTATTTTCTTGCAAATTTTCTTTCTATTTCATATTTTGACATTTTGATTACTGTTGGTCTTCCATGTGGACAAGTAAATGGATTTGGCAATTCTAATAATTCATCCATTAAAGCTGTTACTTCTTTTTCGTCTATTGCCATATTTGCTTTTATTGCTGCTTTGCACGCAACTGTTGCAATAAATTTTTCTTCTTTTTCTTGTTTTGAAGTTCTTGACATATTGTTAATTTCATCTAAAGTCTCTAAAAATAATTCTTTTGTATCTAACTCTACACATATTGTTGGTACACCATTTAATTTAATTGTGTTGTCCCCGAATTCTTCTAAAATAAAGCCTGCTTGTTCAAACAAGTCAAAATTTTCTCGAGCTAACTCCATTTCTTTATGTGATAAAGTTATTATATCTGGTAATAAAAGCATTTGTGAGTCTTTATTTACACTACTATAATAATTTTTCTTTACCTTTTCATATAAAATTCTTTCATGCGCTGCATGTTGGTCTAATATGTACATTTCTTGGTCTATTTCTAAGACAATATATGTTTTAAATACAATTCCTACTAGTTTATAATTAGGCTTACTAAATTCTTCTGTATTTTCAAATATAGATGGTTGTTCTATTTCAGTTATTTCAGCTTTTTCTTCTGTTTGCTCTATTTCTTCTGTTTGCTCTACTTTTTCTTTTTGTTCTGTTTCTTCTAATGGCTTTTCATCATTTTGATTTTCTGATGTAATTTCTTCTTTTTCTGACTGATCTTCTGGTTCAAATTTGGCATCAGTTGGTGCTGTTCCAAACATTTTTGAATATGTTTCGTTAAAGTCATATTTTTCAGTTTCTTCTTGAACTTCTTGTGGTATATTAGTCTTTATTTTGCTTTCTTCATCTGTGTATTTTTCAATTTGCTTTTCAGCTTGTTTTCTAAATGAAAATAGTCCGCCATTTAAATTTTCTTTTCTAGCTTCTTTTATTGTATTTAATCTTTCTTCAAAAGTTAATTCTCTACGATTTGGTGCACTTTCTGCTACTAGTTCATTTTTTAACAATGTATCTTTTATTGCATGATAAACAGATTGAAAAACTTTACTTTCTTCTTCGAATCTTACTTCTAATTTTGCTGGGTGTACATTAACATCAACTTTTGCAGGATTCATTTCTAGATTTAAAGCTACAAATCCGAATTTTCCTAATGGTATTAATCCTTTATATGCTTGTTCAGTAGCTGATGTTAATGTTTTATCTTTAATGTATCTTTTATTTACAAAAAATAATTGGTTAGAACGATTAGACCTTGCTACTTCTGGTTTTCCAATTATACCAGTTATTTTAATGTCTTCATATTGATAATTTACTTCCATTACTCCATTGGCAACATCTTTTCCATAAATGCTATAAATTACGCTTTGCAAATTGCTATCACCATTTGTTTGTATAACTGTTTTTCCATTATTTATTAATTTTATTGAAATATTTGGATTTACTAATGCAATTCTTGTTATTACATCTTCAATATATCCTGATTCTGTATAATCCTTTTTCAAAAATTTATATCTTACTGGTGTATTGAAAAATAAATTTCTGACAGTTATAGATGTTCCAGTTGTACAACCTACTTCTTCTTTTCCTAAAACATCTCCACCTTCTACTACAATTTTGTAACCTATGTCTTGGTTTTCTGTTTTAGATATCATTTCTACATTGCTAATCGCTGCAATGCTAGCTAATGCCTCACCTCTAAATCCCATAGAAGTAACTGTGCTTAAATCATCTGCTGTTCTTATTTTGCTTGTTGCATGTCTTTCAAATGCAATTTCTAAATCGTCTTGTGAAATTCCTTTTCCGTTATCTGTTACTTTTATGTATGATATTCCACCATTTTTTATTTCAACTGTTATGTTATTTGCTCCAGCATCAATTGAATTTTCGACCATTTCTTTTATTACTGATGCCGGTCTTTCTATTACTTCTCCTGCAGCTATTTTATTTATTGTTAGTTCATCTAATAATACTATATTTCCCATTTTTATTTTATCCTCCACTTTTTGGATTTTCCTTTGGCTTTTATTATATCATTAGTTTTTTATTTTTGTATAGTTTTTTCAAAAAAATACTTTAGATTTTTTATATCTAAAGTATTTTTTATATTCTAGGAAAGTCTGAATTAGAAAATGATAGACTTTCCGTAGAAGATAATTATGCGGAATTTAGATTTTCTAAGCAATTTTATTGCATAGAAAATCTTTATTCCGTTTTTTTATATTCTAAGAAAGTCATTTTTCATTTTCTAATAATTTATTAAGTTTTTTGTCAAAATGTCTAGTTATTCCTATAAATGTTAAAATATATACTATTAACACCATTGGAATTGTTAATCTACCTACTGGAATTCTAGTAATTGCAATAAGGCTCAATAAAGTTAATTGCGCAATTACTACACTCAAAATTGATGTTATTATAGTTTTTAGTGCACCTAATTTATTATATTTAATTGCTATACAAACTAATATAATAACTGTTGATATAATAAAAGGTATTATATATGGTTTTATCAAATCTCTTCCTCTTGCTTTTGGTATTTGAACTGTTTCGTTTTGTTCTTCTGTTATTTCTGTTCCATATTTTTCATTTAATTTTGATGTTAGGTTATTTTTTTGCTCTTCTGTTATTTCTTTTGTCGTAATGCTTAATACATCTTCTAATTCTCTTGCTTTTTGAATTATTACTGTTTGGTCTCCAAATACTTCATTTGTTATTTGCCTTATATCTTCTATTTCAAATTCTTTTCCAATATATATCTGCATTCTTTGAGTTTCTTGGTATTTTAATTCAAAATTTAAACCTGTAGTTAATGTAATATATATTCCTACTATTATTATAATTGCTACCAAAATTGCTATTATCTTTGTTTTTATGCTTATATTTTTCATTTTTATTTATCCTTTCCTTCCTTTATTTTTATTAAGTTACTTGTTATTAACATATTATATATTGCAAGTAAAATTATTCCCCAGAATAGAATCATTCCAAAACTACTCATTGGAACCCAGTTTACAAAGCAAAATACTATTGATAAAACAATGATTGGTAATATTTTTATTAAAAATTCTTTGTATGTTTCCATCTTATATGACTTTTTCAATAAATTCATAATTAATAAATAACTTAGTATTAATACAATTCCTATTGCTAAAAATCCTTCTATTGATAAAATAACATTTGTATAACGAATTACAAGTCCAAAACTTGCTATAAATCCAATATAAGATATTGCTACTAATAATCCTGATAGTTTATATTTAAATATTAATATTACTATTCCTAATGCAATTATTCCAAGTGCTATATACATTGCAATTTGTAATTCATTATTAGTTATATCTGATAATATATATTGATTTCCAGTTACTTCATACACTATTGGTAAATTTTTTGTGTTTATCATAAATGCAATATATGAAGCTTCATTTGCATTTTGATTTATTGTTGTTGTATTAGTTGATTGGCTTCCTATTGCTATTCTTATTTTTTGTGGATTATTTTGCTCTAAAAATGAAATTTCACCAATTTCTTGACTATCAAATGTTACTTTTCCTGTTTTTTCCGTGCTTTCTTCAGAATCTTCTTCACTTTCATTTGCTTCCTCTTCTTCTCCTTCTTGAGTTTCTTCTTCTGAGGAGCTATTTGTTGTTTCGTTTTCTGTTTCTGTTTTTGTCTCATCTTCTGTGTTATTTGATTCATCTTCTTTTTCTTTATCATTGCTATTTTGTGAAGCTATACTACTTTTAATTTCTTCTATTTTTTTACTTCCTTCTTCATTAAGTTCAAGTTGTAAGTATATGGTCATTCCTTCTTCTGTTTGATCTGATGTTACAGTAGCAGATTTAATTTTATCATTGTTTAGTAATTCTTCATCTGTTTCTGAGTCTTTAATTTCAAATTCTCCTGTAGTTGTAATAATATTTGAAATATCACTTACTTGCTCATTTTCTGTTACTTCTAAGGCAACTGTTCCTGAAGTTTCATTGAATCTTAATATATAGTTATCTACTCCTATTTGTTTTAATCTATTTTCTATTATTTCTTTAGATTTTTTATAGTTGTCTTGTGTTTTTACTTCTTCTTTATTATATGGAACTTCTTCTTTTACATATCCTTTTTCTGCTATTTCTTCATCTGTTAAATTATCTGCATCTTCAACTTCTTTTCCTTCTGCATCTTTTATAAGTGTTTTGCTATCTTCATTTACACTTAATATAATGTTTCTAGTTCCTTTTAAATCCATTGCATATGAATAATCTTTTAATTGATTTTCCATCCTATTTTGTACTTGTGTATAAACACCAAAAAATCCTACCATTATTATTAATACGACTGCTAATATAATTGTTAATATTTTTATTTTTTTCATTTTAAACCCATTCCTTTCTTGCTTTGCTCTAAAGCATACATAGCTATGAAAATTATAATAATTTAGTATTGTTTATTACTAACTCAAACCATATATTTAAATATTTTGCTGCATATTTACTCATCATGGTTCTATCCATGAAAATTTCAAAGTAATCTAATACAGGACAAATTTTTGTATCAATTGTTAAGTTTAACACTATTTTTCTTTCTTTACTATCTATTTTAAGTTCTGCATCTGTTACTGCATAATTTACTCTATCATGTATATCAAATGTCGATAAATTAGTATTACACACTCTATTTCTGTGTACATCAGATTTGTCTGCTAAAATGATTGCTGCTGATATTTCACTAATTGCTGTACCTGTTTGTTCATCATGATTTCCAATTGCCATCATTATTTCTGTTCTTTCTTCTACTGGCATTCCCATGTCTTTTAATATATTATAACTAAGTATTGCTCCACTATGAGCATGGTCTGTTCGATTTACACAATTTCCTATATCATGTAAATAACCCGCTATTTGTGCTAATTCAACTGTTCTTTGTGGGTAGCCTAAAGTTTCTAATATTTCTCCTGCTCTTTTTGAAACAATTGAAATATGCCTATGACTATGTTCTGTATAGCCAAGACCATCTAATTGTTTTTGGGCACCTCTAATTAAGGCATCTACCTCTTCATTTTCAATTACATCTTGTAAAGTTACCATTTGTTATTTTGCCTCCTCTAATTTGTCTTTCTCAATTCTATATTAAAATCAAAAAAATTTCAACTATTTTTAAGAATTTTTAACATAATAAGTATAATTTTTTAAAGTTCATTATATTTGTATAAAAAAATTGTACAAATTAATAAAAGTTAATATTAATTTGCACAAATTCACTTAAATTGATACATTTATTTATATCCTATTGCATAAATTGTAAAAATGTATTGTTTTAATTTTTCTCCATCTTTTGTATCTTGTTTATTTTTAACACTATTTACTTCATATTCCCATTCCCAATTAATAAAAATTGTTTTGTCTTTTTCTATTTCTCCTTTTAATTCTTGTTCTATTTCTTCTAATGTTTTATATTTTCTATCTTTTCCTTCTATTTTAAAAACTAAATTTTCTGGCTTTTCGTTTTGGCTTTTAAACTTTACTTGATATTTTATTTTTTGATTTGTTTTTAATACTATTTCAAATCTACCTGATGTTCCTGGTTCTATTTTTTCGTTAACTAACGTATTTTTATCAATAGTATTTGCCAGATTTATAGCTTTTAATTTAATATTATGATATGAAACATCAAAAACAACTTTTGCTATTTCATTATTATAGTTTTGATTTTGATTGGAATTTTCTTGATTTGTTTGATTTTTTCCAAAATTAAATGATTTAAAAAATATTATATCATCTTGAAATTTATTATTTTGTTTTTTCAAATGTTGAATTAGAAAAATAGATAAAATAAAAATAATAATTATTATAATTATAGTGTGTTTCTTTTTCTTCAATATTAGTGCCTCCTCTATTCTTTTACTTGTTCAGAGTGCACTTTAATTTGAACATCTTGTATTATATCTTCAAGTGAATGATTTTTGGTTTTGTCATATTTTATTTCTAATTTATATTCATCTTCTTTTTTACTTTCTTTTGGCATTTGAAAATTGCTTGTTTTGTTATTTTTTAATGGAATTTTTTCGTTGTTACGATATAATTCAAACGAAATTGCTTCATCTGTTTTTGTTAAAATTTCAATATAATATTCTAAATTTGTACCGATTTATTTCTCCTGTTTCTGTATTGTTTTTTATTTTAAAATTGTAATATTCTTTTTCATTTTCTCCATTCATTTCTATAGTTGGATTATTTTCTACTACTAGAATTGGTTCTGCAATTTCTCCACTTGCTTGTAGTTTAATGTTTTGATATGATTTTCCTAAACTATAACCTGAAAAGAATAGTAATATTATTATGATAATAATAAATATAATTTTTTTGTGTTTTTTCATTTATCCCTCCTTTTATTATTCGTAGAGACAAGTGTTTGGCTTGTCTCTACATTTTTAAGTATTGACAAATAAAATTTAATTATATAATAAGGTTCCATTTTCATAATTTCTACAATTATTAGAAAATTTATTGTGGCATCATTTGTGTTCCTGTAACAACTACGTCGAAACTATAATTTTCTATGCTTTGCGCTTCTTGCGTATCTATTTTGTTGTTACTTGCTTTTTCTTCTGGTGTACTTCCAGTTTCAAAAGGCCATTCCCATTCAATTTTGAATGTTAGTGTTTTAAATCTGTCATCTGAATTAATATGACCAGTTAAAAATTCTTCTAATTCAGATAAATTATTGCAAACATGATCTTTATATTTGAATTTTAAGTTAGTTGGTTTTGTTGTTTCGTTTTCAAATTTTATGCTATAACCTACTCTAACTTCTGCATTTGTAGTGTCGATTACAATTGAAAAATCGCCTTTGGTTCCTGGTGCAATTTTGTCTGTTGCTACAGTTGCTCTATCATATAGAGATGCTAATTTTATGTTTTGGATTTGCTCTGTTGTTCCATTTACTAAAAATTCCCATTTTGCAATTTCTGCTGTTCCACTTCCTGTTATTTCTGATATGTATTTAGAATAACTTTGTTCACCAAAAAATGCTAGCAAAATGCATGATAAAATAGCAAGTAGTATTATTATTTTTTTCTTTTTACTCAAAAATAAATAGACCTCCTTTCCGATTTAATTAGTTTGTTTGGATTTTTTTTCGATAAAATTTTCGAATTAAAAAATTTTGAATAAATTATAGAAATTTGAAAATGTATTTTCATTATAATTCAGCATTGCAAATTTGTCAACAACTTTTCATCGCAATATTCGACATTTTGTGAATTCTTAGTGAAAATGTTCAGTTTTTTACTTTGAATTCTTAGTAATAATGTTCAATTTATTAAATCTAAAA
>CANQPY010000034.1 GCA_947625835.1 uncultured Clostridia bacterium
TAATTATATAAGATATATATGATTTTAACAATACTTTTACTCATTTTTTCTTATAAAACCATTAACTAGTAACATTTATTCAAAAAATTGGAGGAATAAGAAATGTCATATATATTACTAATGTTAATAGGAATAAAACTAAATATGGGAGTTGTATATTGGATATTATATGGATTATGGATAGCATTTAGTCCATTTATATATTCAGTAAAACATTATTTATTTTATGACCATATAAGAAAAGATAAATAAGTTATCAAAATTTTATAATTATAAACGTATATAGTGGCGGAATAGACACTTGTTAAGTGGTTTAATAATTTAGCTCGTCAGCTGAATTAGATAGTAGACGCTAGGTTTAATACATCAACTTTCTGCAGGAAGTATGTAGCCAAGAAAAGATAGATTTATGTTAGGTGCAAATCCTAACCTATATACAAATTTTAAAGACGTAGAGATACGTCTTATTTTTATGTCGTTTTATCGTAGTTAGGCTTAACAAAATAAACGAAATATCTAAATAGCAACTTTAGGCAGAGAACTAAAGGGGCAAGGAGGAATAAAATGGACGGAGAAAATCAAAATCCAGATAATGCTAACTTAGGGGCAGAGAACCAAAAGGGAGCAGAACAAACAAAACCTGAAAAGGTAAATTATGAAGAACTTATCAAAACAGATAAAGAACTTCAATCATTCTTGGACAGCAGAATATCAAATTCTAATAAAACAGCCATTGAAAATGCAAGAAAACAATGGGAATTAGAAAGAGATACAGAAAAAACAGAAGCAGAAAAATTAGCTCAAATGACCGAAACACAAAAATTACAATATCAATTAAGCCAAAAAGACAAAAGTATTCAAGAAATACAAAAAAAGTTAAATGCAAGAGATTTAAAAGATGAAGCATTAAAAATAGCAACAACAGAAGACACTGCATTTGACCCAGAGTTTTTAAACTTATTTGATTATGAAAATATGACAGCAGAGCAATTACAGGAAAAAACAAAACTTATTAAATCTATTCAAGACAGAATAGTTGAAAAAACAGTAAATGAGTGGTCAAAAGAAAAGCCACCATATAACCCTGACCCATCAGGTAATAAGCCAAGTATTGATCCAGCAATTAGAAAGGCAATGGGATTAAAGTAAGAAAGGAAGAATAAAAAATGAACAATATTGAATTATCAACAATTTATTTACCTATGTTAGATGAGGTATATAAAAATGAAGCAAAAACATCTATTTTAGATGGAGATGAAACAACAGTACAAAAAGGATTAAACGGAGAAATTAAAATAGCAAAATTAGACATGGATGCATTAGGAGATTTTGACAGAAAATCAGGATATACAACAGGAAGTACAAAATTGACTTGGGAAACAGTAAAATATGATAAAGAACGTTCTCAAGAACTAAGAGTTGATAGACTTGACAATCAAGAAGCATTAGGGTTACCTTTTGCAAAATTAGCATCAGAATTTTTAAGAACAAAAGTAGTTCCAGAAGTTGATGCTGCAAGAATTGCAAAAATTGCAGGAGTTGAAGGAATATCAGAAAAAGAAGAAACACTTTCTGATGGTGCAGGAGTAATAACAGCTTTAAGAGCATGTACAAACAAAATGGACGAAGATGAAGTTTCTACAGAAAATAGAATATTATTTATCACTCCAACATTAAAAGGAATGATAGATGATTTAGATACAACTAAATCTAAAAAGGTATTAGAAAGATTTTCTACAATAATTGAAGTACCACAAACAAGAATGTATACAGAAGTAAAATTAAATGACGGTAAAGAATCTTATGGATACAAAAAGAATGATGGTGCTAGTGATATTAACTTTTTATGTGTAGAAAAATCAGCAGCAGTAACAGCTTTAGACCAATATATTAAATATTTTACACCAGATGAAGACCAAAAAGCAGATGACAATGTATTCAAATATAGAAGTAACAATCTATATGGACATGTATATGAAAACAAACTTGCAGGTGTATATTGCTCATATGCTCCTGTTTCACCCTAGTTCAGCCACGAATAAAGTAACCGTGGCTGTGCCAAGCGAAGAAACTATTGTTAATAATAAACAAGCAAAAGATATTCAAAGTAATATCGTAGTATCTGCTGATAACAAAGTAACTGGTAAATCAAAATATGTTACAGATATAACCGAAGCTGGTGGAGAAGGGAACTATTTAGTTTTAGAACTTCCACAGGCAAAAGATGCAGAAAATACTGTAACTTGCAAATTTGAGGGTGGTAAAGCTACAAAGCTAAGCCCAGAAGATTATCAATATCTTATAAAATTAAAGAGCAAGAAATCAGTTGTTATAACAGTAGAAGGCAAAGAAAATGCAACAGTAACACTTGATATTTCAGGTGTAGAGCTAGAAGCAAAAGCAGAATAATAAGGAGGATATAAAAAATGGCAACAGTAATAGGAAGAAATAGAAATAAAAAAGCACAAAAAAGTTTTAAAGACATGACAGTAGCAGAAATAAAAAAACAATTAGATACATTAGGAATAGAATATGACAAATCAGCAACTAAAGCGGATTTATTGACTTTATTACCAAAAAAAGGATAATTAAGGAGGCAATAGAATGTTAGAAAAAATAAAGGCTAATTTAGGTTCTAATTATATTGAAAATACAGATGAAGTATTACAGGATATAATAGGAGACATGACTTCTATTGCCTGTGATATTTCTAATAGAAAACAAGATGATGAAAAGTTATTTCCATACATAAAAAAGGCAGTAAAAAGTGAATATTTAGCAAGAGGAGCAGAGGGATTGCTTTCACGAAGCGAAGGAAGCATATCTAGTTCGTATGAAGATATTGTTGAAAAAATGAGAAATAATATTATAAAAGCTCATTTAAGGAGGATTAAGTAATGTTATTACGAGATTTAAAAGAAGTATGGGTTGCATACTATGAAGAAGTCAAAGAACATGGCGAAAAATCTAAAAAATGGTATTATAAACCCTTAAATACAAAAACTAAAACGGCTTTTTTAAATTTGCAACATGATGTAAACGAACTAGACAGAAATTCAGCAGGAGAAGTAGATTATAGTATAGTAAATGGAAGAACTACTATAGATTATGATATACAAAAAGGAAATGGAATATCATTAACAGATATATCGAACCTAAAAGAATTTAAACCAGATTATACTGTAACTGATAATCCAAAAATAGGAAATGCAACACTATATAAATTAGAAAAATACAATGGAGATTAAAAATGAGCATAAAATTGAATTGTGATGTGAAAGTAAAACATAATTTCAAAAAGATAGATAAAATAATTAAAGAACTTCCTAATACCATAAAGGAAAGTGTTGAAGATGTACTAAAAAACATACAAGGATATGCTATTAAACTAGAAAAAGGAAATCATGAAGATGGTATTCTTGTAGAAATGGTAGATATTTCTAACATGGAAGTAAAAGGAAGAGTATATACAAGCAAAGAAAAGTTACCTTTTGCAATGTTTGAACATTGGGGAACACGGACAATTTGCAGAATTACCTCATGTTGGAACTACAGAACACTTTATAAAAAGTGGTTTTACACAATGGTTTATCCCAGTAAATAAAGTTGAAAGAACATTGAATTATCCTATTGTTACAATAAATGAAACGCAATTCTATATTGCTCATGGTGTACAAAGCAATCACTTTATGACTGATGCTGAATTTAAAACAAGAGAAGAAAACAAGGAAATAGTAACAAAAAGAATAAATGAAATGTTGAAAGAGGTGGCTAAGTGATGAATGATTTTACAACTAAACAGATGTCTGACATGTTAAATGACATGTTAGAAAACATAGAAGATGTTAAAGGAACAAAGACAGAAACAACGTTAACAACACCTACAACAGAAAGTAAGTTTCCAGTAAGAGTCATTAATACACCTCTTGAAAGTGTAAATAAATCAAGAAATGCAATACCAATAAGAAAAACATTCCAGTTTTCAATTGAACATTGGGGAGATAAGCAAAGATTTTGTATGGAAATGGTAAATAATACAGACTTAGAATTAAGAAAAAAGAACATTGTTAGGACTAATACTAGTCCTATTTTATTTGACCCTATAACTAAAAAATATAGGCTAATAACAACTTATGAAGTTAGGTATAATGCAATAACTAACTCATTTGAATATGTAAGATAGAAAGGAATGATAAATATGGCAGAACCAAAAACATTTTATGATGAAATGCCTGATGTTAGTACATTATCAAAATTGTACTATTCAAAAACAAAAGAAGGAGCAGATGTAACTCAAATATGCTTAACAGAAAGTATACCAGCATTAGAAGAAGCACCAGAACAAATAACAGGAAGTGCAGTAGATATCGATTATGAATTTTCACGACCAGGAAAAGTAAAAGCTGGAACAATAGAAGTACCAGTTTATTATACACATAAACAACACAAATGGCTAAAAGGAATTGAAAGACAAGATGGATATTTCTTTGTAGTGTATCCTAAAAATACAGCACCTGCAGAAGAAAAACCACTTGTAAAAATATTTCAAGGTAGTTTAGTAACAGTAGGAGATGAACTTTCAGATGAAGAATGGATAAAAGACACAGTAACTATTTATAGAACATCAAAGGTAGAAGAAAGTTATGAGGAATTTCCGCCCAGTGCTTAGTTCTACTTTAAGTGCTAGAGTTAGGACAAGTAAAAAAATTAGCACAAAAAATAAAAAAATAGAAACAGAGGAAATAGCCTCTGAAAAACAAGAGCAAGAGTAAAATCTTGCTCTCTTTTGCAAAGGAGAGTAAAAAAATGAAATTAATAGCAGAAAATAAAACAATAGAATTAGTATTTACTACAAGAAAAATAGTAAATATATCTAAATTATTAGGAGAAAAAAATTTTGAAGATCTATATTTTAAAGCAATGAATGAAAATGATTTAGATGCATTATCTAAAATTATATTTACATTTGCTGAAGATATAGAAAACGGAGCAAAATCTTTTAAATCAAGTGAAGAAGTATATGATTTTTTAGATTGTTATAAAAAAGAAAGCAATAAAAGCTATGAAGATATATTTAAAGAAATAGCCGAGGTAATAAATGAAGAGGGTTTTTTCAATACAAAAATGAGCAAGAAAGATTTAACTCAAAAGATATCAAATCCTTTATCAGGAATAGATATGAACAGTTTAATGAAAGAATCAGCAGAAAAAGCAATGACAAAAATAGTAGAGAAAGAGGCAATGGAACAAGCAAAATCTTAAATTTAGATGATATAATTAATAACCTAAAAGAAGCAAAAACTTTAAATGATATGGTTTATGGTATAGAACCATTAGCATATTATTTCAACATAAAACCACAAGAATTTTGGAGTAGTAGATATAAAGAAATATATTTGTATTGTGAAATACAATTTATAAAAATAATGGAAGATTTTAAACAAGAAATAACATTACAAGAAGCAGTAACAGATAAACTTTTACAAGGAGATAGTATGCGTAAAAAACCTAAAATAGTTCCTCTTAGAAGAATATTTAAAGATTTATTCAAAAAAAAGTAAAAATTTGTAAAAAATATTGACATTTTGTAATAGTAATAATATACTTTTTTTATAAAAATAAAAGGAGGAATTGTATTATGGAAGAAACAAAGAAAAGCGGTTTTGCCGTAGCAAGTTTAGTATTAGGGATAATTGGATTATGCACCTCATTTATTCCAATTGTAAACAACGCATCTTTTATATTAGCATTATTAGGAGGAATATTTGCTATTGTATCATTAGTAAAAAAAGCTAGCAAAGGAATGGCAATAGCGGGACTTATAATATGTATAATAGCAGGAATTGTTGTTTTACAATCACAAAAAACATTATCAGACACATTGAATGATGCAATTGATACATTTAATGACAATATGAATACAATGACGGGAGGAAATACAGAAGAAATCCTAGCAAACTATTTAGATGTTAATATGGGAGAGTTTAAAACAACCAAAAATGAATATATAACTGAAACAGAACTTCCTGTAACAGTAAAAAACAAATCATCAGAAAATAAAACATTTAGTATACAAATTGAAGCAGTAAAAGCTGATGGTTCAAGAATAACAACAGACACAATATACGCAAACAATTTGAATGCTGGACAAAGTCAAGATTTCAAAGCATTTCAATTTGTATCTTCTGATATGTTAGAAAATATTAAAAATGCTACTTTTAAAATAGTAGAAGTTTCAATGTATTAAAATTATAACACTTACATTTATGTAGGTGTTTTTATTTTTGCCTGAAAGGGGGAATAGACTATGACAGTTGAGGAAATTGATATCTTAGTGCAAGCAAGTATAGAAGGCGCAGTTAAAGAATTTCAAAAACTTGTACCAGAAATAAGAAAGCAAGTAAAACAAATCAAAGAACAGATGAACAATGCTGATTTTAGCGGTATAACAGGAAAAGTACAACAAGCAGTAAAAATAGTAAAACAAAAAATAGCAAACTTAAAAAATTCTAATAAATCAAATGTTATAGAAATTAAAGCAACAACAGAAAACGCAAATAAACAGATTTCACAACTACAAAAGCAAATAGATAGTCTACAAGAAAAAATAAATGCCCGACAAATGAAATTAAATGTAATAACTCCAAGATTAGATGAAATAACGGCTCAAACTACTAAAAATGTTACACCAAATGGAATAAGTCCGAATAATCCAGCTATACAACAAGCCATAAATAATAGTCTAAATAGTAATAAAGAATATATTTCATTAATTGCACAAGAAGAAAAAATGACACAGGAAATTGCTATGTATAACAAACAATTAAGTGAAGCTAAAAATAAAATGTCTGAATTAGGACAAGAAACAGAACAAACAGGAACTAGTCAGAATAAATTGGCTAGTTTTTTTAGTGCATTTAAAAGTAAATTAGATCAAGCAAAAGGAAGCATAGGAAGTCTTAAAAATAGTTTTAGTCAAATGCCTAAAATAACGCAAAATATAACAAATAATATAAAAGGCATGGGAAAAAGTTTAAAAAGTGGATTAGGACAGGTTTTAAAATATGCAGGAGCTTTATTTTCTCTAAGAGGTATTTATTCAGTTTTAAGTAGTTCAGCTCAAAGTTGGTTATCATCACAAAATGCAGGAGCACAACAACTTTCTGCTAATATTGATTACATGAAAAATGCTATGGGTTCAGCTTTAGCTCCAGTTATTCAATTTGTTACTAATTTAGTATACCAATTAATGAAAGCAATTCAAAGTGTTGTATATGCTTTGTTTAGGGTAAATATATTTGCAAATGCATCAGCTAAATCAATGGGAAATGTAGCAGGAAACACTAAAAAAGCGACAAAAGAAGCAAAGCAATTGGCAGGTATTCATGATGAAATTAATAATGTTCAAACTCAAGATAATTCAAATGATAACGGAGGAGGAAGCGGTAGTGTAGCACCAAGTTTTGATTTATCAGGAGTAGAAGATATCCAAAGCAATATTTTAGATGCAATAAAAAATGGAGATTGGTATCAAATAGGAACTTTATTGGGAGAAAAATTAAATAATGCATTAGAAAGTATTCCTTGGAACAAAATCCAAAAGACTGCAAAAAGTATAGCAACTAATATAGCACAGTTTTTGAATGGCTTTATAGGTAAAACAGATTGGAATCAAGTTGGAAATACATTTGCACAAGGGTTAAATACAGTTATATATTTTGGGTACAGCTTTATTACTACTTTTAATTGGAAGCAATTTGGAAAAGCAATAGGAGATAGTATAAATGGCTTTTTTAAGAATGTAGATTGGGCAACTGCTGGAAAAACATTAGGAGAAGGAATAAAAGGAGTATTTAATACTATAGGTACAACTTTACAAGAAATTGATTGGACAATGATAGGCTCAAGTATTATTACTTTTATAACTAATATAGATTGGGGAGGAGTAATATCTAGTTTATGCTCTGCTCTTGGTGCAGCAATAGGCGGAGCATCAGCATTAATTGCAGAGTTACTGTTAGATGGAATAATTTATCCTTTAGCAAATTTCTTCAATGAAAAGATAGAAGAATGTGGAGGAAATATAATTTTAGGATTGCTCAAAGGAATTGTAGATGGGCTTATAGGTATAGGAGAATGGATTTATGATAATATGATTTATCCATTCATAAAAGCATTTTGTGAAGCATTAGGTATAAATTCTCCAAGTACAGTATTTGCTGAATTTGGGCAAAATATAATTCAAGGATTATTTAATGGAATCCAAAGTTTAGTAAACAAAATAAAAGAAATTTGGAATAACATGAAGGAAATAGCAATAGATGTTTTTAATTCTATAAAAGATAAAGTTTTAAATATCTGGAATCGGAATAAAAAGTACAACTTTAAGTGTTTGGAATCGGAATAAAAAGTACAATTTCAAATTTAATAAATCGGTATAAAAAGTTCTATTTCAAACGCACTAAATACAATAAAGACAACATGGAGTAATATTTGGAATGGAATAAAAAATGTTGCTTCGAATATTTGGAATGGAATAAAAAGTGCTATTTCTAATATAATAAATGGAATTAAGAATACAATATCAAATGCATTAAATACAATAAAAACAACATGGAGTAATATATGGAATCGGTATAAAAAATGTAGCATCAAATATATGGAATCGGTATAAAAAATATCTTTTCAGGAGTAGGTCAATGGTTTAAAAATATATTTCAAAGTGCTTACAATGGAATTGTAAATGTTTTTAGTAGAATAGGTAGCTTTTTTAGTGGTATTTGGAGTGGAATTAGAAATACATTCTCAAATTTAGGAACATCAATAGGTAATGCAATATCAGGAGCTGTAAAATCAGGAATTAATGGAGTGATTTCGCTTATACAAAATACTATAAATGGAGCAATAAGATTAATAAATGGTGGTATTAATTTAATTAATTTAATACCTGGAGTGTATGTTGGACATATTGGTTATTTATCATTACCACGATTAGCAAAAGGTGGAGTATTATATGAAGAAACAGCATTTATAGGTGGAGAATATCAAGGAGCAAGTAACAATCCAGAAATTGTAACTCCACAAAATATAATGTATGACACAATGAGAAGAGCAATAGAAGATGCACAATTCTTTGATAATAATAATGGACAACCTATATACTTGACTGTAAATGTAGGAAATAAAAAACTAGGACAAATATTACTAGATGATTTAAAAGATAAAGTAAGACACACAGGAAAAGATATTGAAACTTTAGTAGGAGGGTAGATTATGCTTTGGAAATTAAATGGAAAATTAATGAAATCGCCATCAACTTATGATGATGATATAGAAGATACGGATAAAGACAGTTATTCATCAATTATAGATGGTTCATTAATAGACAATCCTATTGCAGTTGGATTGCTAAAATGTAATATGAGTTGGGATTTATTAACAGAAGAAGAAGCAGAAGAACTATTACAAGCTACATATCAAAATCCTATGATAGTAACAATAAAAGCTCCTAGTGTTCCTCGGTGGATTACTTGAAAATGCTGAATTTAGAGTAAGTAAAAGAAAATCAAAAATGCATTTAACAGGAGAAGATGAAGACACTTCCAAATCAGTTTGGCAAGTGTCTTTTAATATGATGCAAAAAAAATTAACACAAGCTCAAATAAAAGCAGTACAGGAGGCAAATAATGTATAAAGACGTAAGTGCCAAATGGAACGAAAATATATATAAAAATGTTCAATCAGTAATGAATATATATTTTGATGGTGTATTAATAAATCCAGATTATATTACAGACTTTAAACCACGGAAATGAATTATTTGATAATGATTTAGAATTAGGTAGTGTGCCAAGTCAGTATATAGAAATACAAATACATAAAAAAGCTAAAATACAAATTCCAAAAGTTATAAGAATTGAATATGGAATATTAATTAATAATGCCCTAACAGTAGAAGAAGTTAATAAAATGTTAGTAGGAACATTAAATGGAATACCAGTAAAAAGTTTATCAAAAAATGATAGTAGTTTTGAAATAATACCTATGGGAATTTATAATGTAGATGACTATGATGATGAAGATGACAATGTTATTAATATAAAAGCATCAGACAATGTAATAAAATTTGATTTAGATGATGGATATTATGATGCAAGTGAATTAATAAATCAAAAAGGATATGCAACTTTAGGAGAAATAGCACAAGATATATGTACTAAAAAGGGGCTAGAACTTCGGTTCTACTTCTTTTTTAAATTCAAATAAAAAAATATATACATATGACAATGAAATAAAAGCAAAAGAGTATATGAGTTATATAGGAGAAAATGGAGCAGGATTTGTATGTGCAGGAAGAGATGGAAAAATATATGTAAAAGTTTTAGGAGAAGACACAAAGAAAATACCATTAAATTTATTTAAAACTTATAAAATTGGAGAAGAATATAAAATTTCTAAAGTAGCATATGAAAATGGAATTGAAAGTTTTAAATTTGGAGATGAGAGCAGAAATACTCTTTGGCTTAATCAAGACAATATATTTATTACAGATGAAGAACAAGTACAAAATATATATAACAAACTTAAAGGTTTAACAATAAATAGTTTTGAAGGAACAACAATTATAGATCCAACTATCGACATGGGGGATATTTTAGTAGTAGATGAAAAACCAATTATTTATCAAGGGCAAATGAGTTTCAACGGAAGATTTATAGCAGATATAAAAAGTAAAATAAGTATTAAACAAAGACAAGAAACAACAATAAGAAAACGTTCTCAAAAAGCAATAAATAAAAAATTACAAAGTCAAATAGATGAAGAAAAACTAGAAATAAAACAATTAGCAGAAGAACAAACCGAAACATCACAAAAACTAACAGAGCATGAACAAACAATAGATGGAATAAAGGATACTGTATCAAATTTTGCTGATTATAAAAGAAATATAGAAGGAATAACAGAATTACATATAACAGATGCAGGAAAAGCTGATATATTAAAATTTGAAGTAAAAGGCAATAAAACATATGTAAGTGATTTGTATCCTAGAATAGATTTATTCCCAAGAAATTCTTTACATCCTAATTTAAATGGAGGTTAATATATGCAGTATAAAATTATAGTAGATAAACAAAGTAGGGATAACCCTTCAACTGAAAAAAAAGAATATATAATAAATACAGAAGAATTAAGAGTAAAAGGGGATATTTATGATAGTATAATAATAACTAAAAATGAAGATTATGTTTTGAGAAGGCTAGAACTTACAAAATATAAAGTTTTGAAGGTTTTAAAAGAACCTATAAAAGAACCATTAGACATTAATATAGAATTATTTGAAGGTAATAATTATATTTATTTATCTAATTTAGAAGGAAACAAGTTTTATGCAGAATATCTAATAAAAAATGATTTTACAGATTTGTATGTAACAATAAATGAAATGAACAGTGCTATTAACCAATCAGCAACACAAATAGAATTGTCTGTGAATCAAAAACTTAACGATTATTCTACAACAGAAGAAATGAATGCATTGATTCAATTATTATCAGAACAAATTAATTTGGAATTATCTAAAAAAGTTGGAGATCAAGAAATAATTTCTAAACTCAATATGACTACTGAAAAAATTAAGATATTATCAAAACTTATTGAATTAGAAGGATATACAACAATTAACGGAGGGTTCTCTATTGATGAACAAGGAAATGCAAGTATAGCTAATGGCAGTGTAAAAATAAATAATAATGGAATAGAACTTGCAGATGGAAAAAAAGTAATAGGTGGAGATGGAATATACTGTAATTTACAATTTTTTCCTCCAATACAATATGCAGAATGTGGATATATTTACAGACTTGACATGGATTGTTCAAGCCAACAATATTTAAATATATATGCAGATATACCTAAAAATTTTGTGATTGAAAGTGCTTATATCACATTAAGACACCAACCAGTTACATGGAATTATTGGGATATGTCAGGAAGTGGAAGAAAAGAAACAGTAGGATATTCACGAAATGTACAGATTTATACTGATGACTTAATACCAAGGGAATATGTTTATGTAGATAGTGAAACTTTAGCAATAAATGAAATGCCAGGAATAAAAACTACTGCAATGGGAAATTCAGGGAAAACATTTAGCTCTACAAAAATTGAAGTAGCAATATCATCAAATTTAAAACAATATTTAAAACCAGGAGAACAAACTGTTTTTCATATAGGATCAACAACAAAAGCAAGTAGCGTATCATCTATTGTTAATGCATACGCACAAACAGGATATATAATGGCAACATTAAATGTTTTAGGTTATTTAAGGACAGCTTAAGTTGAATTGTTAAATTAAAATAAAAATTATAAAATTTTCTACTTTATTCGATTGCATACAATATTTAATAGTTAGTTTATTTAAATAAAGCAATTATAGAAATTATAATAGCAACTATAGAAAGCCAATTACTTATAAACCAAGAAGTAACAGAGGTTTTAAAATATGTTTTGGATTTATATGTAGCCTGATATTCATCATTTCCAAGAGCAATTAAATATTGATTTTGACAAAGTGTTTTTATAATTTCTATTACTTCATAATTATTTAAATGAAAATGTTTTTCAAAATCTTTCAAAGAAATGATATTCTTTTCATTTATATATTTTAGAAATTTATTAAAAGATTCATTCATAATGATACCTCACTTTCAAGGTAATTATACTATAAATAGTAAAAAAAAACAAATTTTAAAATATGTATTGACTTATATTATTTGATGTTATTAATTAAATTAATAAAAATAAAATTTAGATAAATGAACATGTAGAGAGATAATTATTTCATTCTCTAACAAGAACCTTGAATAAATAAGGTTTTTTTATGTAAAAAAAGGAGGTCAGAAATGGACAAAATAAACTTTGAAGATGGACAACTTATTAGTGAAGGATATGTAATAATTAATGAAAAAAAGTATTTTATAGTTCCTGCTGTATACGAAGGAGATACCCCTCTTTCAAGTTTTATTTTAAATAAAATGCAGAATAATATAGAAAATGCTATTGAAGAAAAAGCAACAAAAGATACAGCAACTAATAATGATGATGGTTTAATGAGTAAAGATGACAAAAATAAACTAGATAAAATAGAAAAAGAAGCTAATAAATATATATTACCACTAGCATCAGATACTTTAGGAGGAGTTAAAACAACATCAAAAATAAATTCTAATGTTGGATATATAGCTTGCCCTATTATAGATGGTATACCATATTACAAAGATGCAGATAATGATGTTAAATTTTTTAAATATAGACTTGACATTACTCAAGATACAGAATTAGGGGCAGAAATAGAATTACCTTTTTATTATAAAGTAGGAGCAAATGTTCTTGATGTTTATTATGTAGGGCAAAGATTAATAAAATGTTCTACTAACAACGACGCAACAACAGGACATTATTCAGAAGTAGGAGATGCTGATAGTATAAGCAATCAAATAAAAATAACAAGTGATTGGAAAGCATCTACTGGAAACTATTTTGAATTTGTAGTAAGGGGGGAATATAGTATATGATACCTGGAACAATAAGCACTACATTATCATTTTCTGAACGAAAATCTATAAAGACTTCTAGTAGTTGGGAAACAAACATAGTTCCGTTTGATACCATTAGTGATAATTTAGCATTTGAACTCATGTCAGATGGAAGAATAAAAATAAAAAATAATATAAGCAAAATTTTAATTTCAGCATTAATTACTTCCAATGGACCTATTGAAGAAATATGTAGTTTATCATTAACTAAAAATAATTCAACAATAGGGAAATCAGTTCAAAATGCTAGCAATTTAAGCAGATTGACTTTACCATTAGTTATGCAAGAAGTCAAAGTTAAAAAGGGAGATATTATAGGAATAAACTTAGGAATAAGAAACCCTCAAACATTTGAAATTTATGAAACTTGTAGTTATGCTACAATACATACAATATAAATTTCCATTAAAAATAATAACAATAATAAATTAAGGAAGGAAGAAAACCATGAAAAATCAATATAAACCTTGTGGCTGTACACACACACACACACACACACACACGGATAGTTTATTAAAGAAAAGAGGTGTTATAGTATGATACCTCATATAGAAGATAAGATAAAAGATACAGGTTGGGTAGACTTAGAATTGTTAGCTGGAAGAATAGCTACTTCAACGATGAGACCTCAAGTAAGACGAATTGGGAATATTGTATATATTAGAGGTGCTGTTACAGGAATTGCAGACTATAGTAAAGTAATTGCGAAGCTAGATAAAGAATTTACACCTAATTATTCACATAAATTTATAACGAATAATAATATTCATGTTGCAGAACTGTTTGGTTTTCAATTATTAAATAATGGAGAATTAAGTTTTCAAACTTATATAAAAAATGGACAATATGTAAAAACAGAAGAAACTACTTGGATTAATATTTATACGAGCTATATTGTTGATTAAGACAATAAGAAAGTAAAAATATAGATAATTAAAATAATCTGTAGATATATAAAAATGCTATAAAAATAGCAGAAAGGAGGGAATAATGGAAGAAATAATTCAAAATATTCAATTTACCAATATATGGTGGGCAATATTTACACCTTTAATCTTAATTATAATTGATATTGCAACAGGAGTAGTTATTGCATTAAAAAACGGAGACTTTAAAAGTTCAAAAATGAGAGAAGGCTTATCCAAGAAATTTGGAGAATTAGTTTATATCTTAATAGGAATATTAACAAAATTTGCTTTAGAAATAGACCTTATATTATATTTTGCAGTTGGATATATATGTTTAATGGAAATATCAAGTTTAGCAGAAAATTGCGATAAATTAGGAGTAAAAATGCCACCAAAATTAAAAGAAAAACTAAACAATAATAAGGAGAGTGAATAATATGTTAAATGTAAAACAAAGACAAATGAACCTAAAATTCCTAAATTTTTATTATAAAAATATTGATGGAATAGAAGGAGCAGGAACAAAAGAAGCATATAAAAAATTTCAAAAAGAATATGGATTAGCAGTTGATGGTATTTATGGAAAAAATACTGATACAAAATTAATTTCAGTTATTAAAGATATTCAAACTAAAATAGGAACTAATCCAGACGGAGTAGCAGGAAATAATACTATTGCAAAATGTAAAGAATATCAATCAAAAAATGGACTAGCACCAGATGGAATTTGTGGTGTAAATACAAGAGCAAAATTAAATAATAATTCTGTTTCAAGTTGGGATAATATAAAACATTTTAAAAAATCAGAATTTACTTGTAAATGTGGTTGTGGACTTAACAATATGAATTTAAAAGTAGTACAAATTGCAGACCAAATAAGAGAACACTTTGGAAAGCCTTGTATAGTAAATAGTGGAAGTAGATGTACAAGCCATAATAAAAAAGTAGGTGGAGTTGCTAATTCAAGACATTTATCTGGAAAAGCAATAGATTTATATGTTCAAGGTATATCTGGAAATACATTATTATCTTATACAAAGCAATTAGTAAATCAAGGAAAATTAAGATATACTTATTTAATAGGTGGAAATGCAGTACATATTGATATTTTATAAAATGAAAAAGAGGGTTCCTATTTTAAAAATAATATTGACTTTTTTTAATTATAATGTTATTATATATTTAATAATTAACATTTATGTTAATATATCTGCCGAAAGACTATGACTCTATATGAGTATTTCTGAACTATGCAAACAAAATGCATAGTTCTTCAAAATAAAAATGGCTTAAAATCCATTCTCGTAAGCCGAATGTTTATTGATTTTTCAATAAAAAAGAGTATTTTATATTGTTTCTTTTTACTAGTTTTCGTTAATTGTAACTAACATAAATTAATTAACTTTATGAAAGTAAAAAAGGTAAAAATTGACAAACAAAATAAAATATGTTACAATTATATTACAAAATTTACAATTATATTAAAAATCTTTACTTTTTGTAAGTTTTTGTATATATTTCTTATATAAGAATCTAAATTAAAAACAAGATTCGACACCTTTTTTTCTTGTACAATGATAAAATTAAACAAGAAAGGAAGTGTACATATGAGAAAGATAGGAGGAGTAAATATGAATACAATAGCTCGTTTAACAGGCAAGCTTACTAAAGACAACATGAATGAGAGATATTGTAATGTATATGAATCTCTCAAAGAAAGTTTAAAGGAAGTTAAGCTTATAAAAAAAGGAAAAATAAAGACTAAAACATGGAGAGAACTTCTACAAGAACTAAAAGAAGACAATAAGGAGTAGATGTAAAATGCATTATGAAGTTATACCTACACCTAAATTTGAAAAGGATTTAAAAAAGATAGGAAAAAAGGATAGAGGTATTGCAGAAGAACTTGAACCGATTTTAGAAGACTTAGAAGAAGGAAAAATGCAAGGAGATATTATCCCAATGTCTTTAAAGGATAACAATAATCTTGCTATTAAAATTAGAGTAGCAAGTGCAAGCAGAAATATGGGGAAATCTGGCTCATATAGACTCATATGCTATGCAGAAAAAGAGGATGGAAAAATTTATTTATTAACAATATATCCAAAAAACCAAAAAGAAAATATAAGCAATAAAGAAATATTAGAATTAATATTAAAATATTGTATGTGAATAAAGAATAGATTAAAATTTTACTTGTGGTCGTTTGAATTGATAATCTCCGTATTATCAGTAGCCAAATTTTTATATAAAAAACAAAAATGATAGAAGCCAAAGCTTCTATCAAAAAAACTTATCGTTTATCTAACGAATTGGAGTTCTCTGCACGAACTTCAATTTTTTTTGAAATATATATGTTGAAAAAATATTTATTTACAAATTTCGACAAATTATTCAAAACAAATATGTGTACAATATAATTGAGTATGATAATTTTAATAAAGGGTAGGAAAGGCTTCTTTTTTAATAAAAAAATATTTTGCAATTTAAACAATAGTATGATAAAATAAAAACTAATATTTTAAACAATAAAATTTCAGTACAACTTCAGTACAACTTTAGTACAACTTTTTAAATAGAAAATAAGGAAAAAAAGGACAATATATAATATAAAATATAACATAAAAAGTCGTTAAAACTACTGAAATCAAGCAAAATACTTAAATATGTACCCATAGCTCAGCAGGATAGAGCAGTCGCCTCCTAAGCGACCGATGGGGGTTCGAGTCCCTCTGGGCACACCACAACATAAAAAACGCATAAAATAAAAAGGGTAAGTGATAAATAAATGACAATAGAAGAAAAATGGATGCGGGAAAGCTCTAGAAGAAGCAAAAAAAGCAGAAGCAAAATTAGAAATACCAGTAGGATGTGTAATAGTAAAAGATGGAAAAATAATAGCAAGAGCTCACAACCAAAAAGAAACAAAAATTGACACAACAAAACATGCTGAAATAATAGCAATACAAAAAGCAAGTAAAAAAATAGGAGCATGGAGACTATTAGATTGTGAAATGTATGTCACACTAGAACCATGTCCAATGTGTGCAGGAGCATTAATACAATCAAGAATAAAAAAAATATACATAGGAGCAATGGACGAAAAGACAGGAGCATGTGGTTCTGTTTTAAACTTACTTACTGACTATGAATTTAATCATAAAATAGAAATAGAAACAGGAATTAGACAAGACGAATGTGAAAAAACACTAAAAGAATTTTTCAAAAAACTAAGAAAAATAAAAAAAGAAGAACAAATGCAAAAATAGGAGGAAAAATGATAGGCAAATTAAGAAATATAGTAACTAAAAAATATTTTCATATAGTTGTAGTTATTTCAATAATTTTTATTTTCCTATTTATACTTGGAATAATTATATTAAAATACAATGTTGAAGGCGAAACCAATATGCCCTTTGAACTAACAAAAATAACGTTAATCAGCTCTTGTGAAGGAAAAGACATAGAATCAACAGACACAAAATGGGCATTTGACGTATATCAAAGCAATGACATTTATTTATATCTTGATAAAAACAAAAATTACAAAGAAACAAAAGCAATACAATCAGTAACAATCGATAATATACAAATTGAATCAAACAAAAAAGATAACATAAAATTATACAAGCCAGACGAAAATCCCGAAACAAAACTCTTTAAAAATACAGAAGAAAACATAGTTAATACTATAAATTATAAAGGAGAAATGGAATCAAACTTAAAAAACTTAACAATATCAAACCAAGGAGGCATAATTGCATTTCGACTTTCAAATGACAACATAGCTCAATACACTTCAAATGATGAAACCATCAATCATCTAGAATTACTACAAAAAGCAGAAGTAAAACAAGAAGACTTAAATGCAAAAATCAGCTTTGACCTAACAATAAAAATTGCAGAAGGAAATCAATATAAAACAACAATCAATTTAGAGTTACCAGTAGAAAACGTTATCGAACAAGGAACAACATCAAAAGAAATAACAAATATGGAAGACTTTATCTTTAAAAGAGTGAAAATCTAAGCAAAATCACTTGATAAAATAAAAAAATAAGTATATAATACAAATAGTTGCATAGCTTAATCTTTGTATGGAGAGAATCCAATAAAGACCTATGAATCTTGTCAGGTCCGGAAGGAAGCAGCAATAAGTAGATATCTTTATGTGGAATCTTTCCATAGAGAGATTAAGAAAAGCAACTTTTTTTGATAGGAAGTGATAAAAATGGGGTATACCGCTCTTTATCGAAAATTTAGACCAATAACATTTTCAGAAATGGTAGGTCAAGAACACATAACAAAAACCTTAAAAAATCAAATTATTTCGGGGCGTGTAGGTCATGCGTATCTATTCAATGGTGGAAGAGGAACAGGAAAAACATCAGCTGCAAAAATTTTAGCAAGAGCAATAAACTGTTTAAACCCAAAAGATGGAGAACCATGCAATGAATGTGAAATATGCAAAGGTGCAATTTCTGGAGCACTAACAGACATAGTAGAAATGGATGCAGCATCAAACAATAGTGTAGAAGATATTAGAAGCATAAGAGAAGAAGTAAACTTTTTACCAACAAAAGCAAAATATAGAGTCTATATTATTGATGAGGTACATATGCTTTCCATAGGTGCATTTAATGCCTTATTAAAAACCTTAGAAGAACCACCAGAACACGTAAAATTTATTTTAGCAACAACCGAACCACAAAAATTACCAGCAACAATTTTATCTAGATGTCAAAGATTTGACTTCAAAAGAATATCAAATGAAGATATAATAAAAAGATTAGAAATAGTATGTAAAGAAAGTAATATAGAAGCAACAAACGGAGCACTATCTGCCATTGCAACCTTATCAGAAGGAGCAATGAGAGACAGTTTATCAATTTTAGAGCGATGTATACAAGACGGAGAAAATAAAATAGATGAAAATAAAGTAAAAGACTTAGTAGGAATACCCAAAACAATCTTTGTAAGCAACCTTTTAGAAGCAATTACAAAATATGATGTAAACAAAGCATTAGAAACAATAAATCAAATGTTAAACGAAGGAAAAGACATTTCAAACTTAATCTGGGAAATGATTAAATATATAAAAGACGTACTTATATATCAATCAACAAAAAAAATTGAATTATACAATGAAGAAGAAAAAAAGCAAATAGATGAATTTGCCAAAAATATACAACAAGAAAGATTAGTAGAATTAATAGACAAACTATCCGAACTTGAAACACAAGTAAAATGGGCAACACAAAAAACAATAATATTTGAAGCGGGAATAATAAAATTATGTAATAAACAAGCATCTACTACTAATAATATAGAAGAAAGAGTAAAAAAACTAGAACAATATTTAAAATCAGGAAATATAGGTAAAATGCAACCTATAGAAAAAATGCAAAATACTCAATTAGAAGCACAAAGATATGTAAGCAATAGCAAACAAAACACTTCAGTAGATGTAAATCCAAGTAATACAAACAAAGAAAAAAATCAAGCAAAACTCTTAAAAAATTTTGCAAACAACCAAAACTCAGAAGAATATTGGCCAGAAATAGTAAATGATTTAAGAAAAAACGGAAAAATTGTATTATATACAAACTTATTAGGCACAAAAGCAAAACAAATTAATGACATGACAGTAGGAATAGAATTTCCACAAGGAATTACATCATTTGGAAAAACCGTATTAGAAAAGCCAGAAAATATAAAAGAAATCTCTAAACTAATTTCTATTGCCTGTGGAAAAGAAATGCAAATAAAATACCTAATAGAGCAAAACAATCAAAACCATGCAATATCAAAAGAAGAAAACATACAAAATTTTGCAAATCAATCTGATATACCATTTAATATAATAAACTAAAAAAGGAGGAAAAAACACATGAGTAAAAGAGGAGGATTCCCAGGAGGAATGGGTGGATTTGGCGGAATGAATATAAACAATCTAATGAAAGAAGCCAAAAAAATGCAAGCAGACATGGAAAAATCACAAGCAGAATTAGCCCAAAAAGAATTTGACGCATCAGTTGGGGGAGGAGCAGTAACAGTAAAAGTTTCTGGAGAAAAAGTAATAAAAGAAATCAAAATAAAACCAGAAGTTTTAGACCCAGAAGATGTAGAAATGTTAGAAGACTTAATTTTAACATGTACAAACGAAGCATTAAGAAAAGTAGATAGTGAACAAGCAGCACAATTAGGAAAATACAATATACCAGGAATGGGGTTCTAAAAAAATGTCATTATATTCACCATCAATAGAAAAATTAATAGAAAGTTTTGAAAAATTACCAAGCATTGGGCATAAAACTGCAGCAAGGCTTGCTTTCTATATGCTAAATTGTTCTGAAGAAGAAACAAAAGAATTTATCGAATCCATTATAAACGCAAAGAAAAACTTAAAATATTGCAGTAAATGTTTTAACATTTCAGACACAGATCCATGTTTCATATGTTCAAACAGCAAAAGAGACACATCAACAATATGTGTAGTAGAAGACGTAAGAGATATAATAGCAATGGAAAAAACACATGAATTCAAAGGAGTTTATCATGTTTTACATGGTTCAATATCACCAATGAATGGAATAGGTCCAGACGATATCAAAATAAAAGAACTATTATCAAGACTAATGAATGGAGAAGTAAAAGAAGTAATACTAGCTACAAATCCTAGGGTAGAAGGAGAAGCAACTGCAATGTACCTATCAAAATTAATCAAGCCATTAGGAATAAAAGTAACCAGAATTGCCCATGGCATCCCAGTCGGTGGTGATTTAGAATATACAGATGAAATAACACTTACCAAAGCCTTAGAAGGAAGAAGAGAATTATAAAAAAATAAACTTTTCGTAGAAAATAATTATACGGAAATTAAGATTATCCTTAGCAGTTTATATTTCGCAAAGAAAAATCTTAATTCCGTTTTTTTTTATATTCTAGGAAAGTCATCATTTAATAAAATATCACAAATATCCTTAGTAGAATTAGGATGACCAAGTAAAGTAGCATTTCGTTTCATTTCTTCTAGCTTATCCTTATTTTCAAATAAATCAGTCAAAATTTTTATTACATCATCATCTTTCTTTATCCAAACACAAACACCTTTACTCTCTAAAAACTCAGCATTTTCTTCCTCTTGACCAGGAATAGGATTAATCACAACCATAGGCAATTTAGAAGCCAAGCACTCTGTTGTAGTCATACCGCCCAGGCTTAGATATAACCAAATCGGAAATACTCATCAATTCAGGTACTTGATTTGTAAAAGAAAGAACCTTAACTCTTTCAAAAGCATTATTTTCATTTACAATCTCATCAAACTTTGCCTTCATCTTTTCATTTTTTCCACTAATGGCAATAATTTGAATATCATTTGAAAATTTAATTAAAGAATCAAAAATCGTAAAAGTTCTAGACTTCCCTAAGCCAAATTCGCCACCACCAAAAAACAAAATATTTTGCTTTCCATCTTTCAATCCAAACTCATTTAAAATTTTAATTCTATCATATTTTTGTAAAAAACGCTTTGACAAAGGAATTCCAGTAATAAAAACTCTATTTTCACTAACACCCTTTTTAACTAAATAATTTTTCATTTTATCATTTGCAACAAAATAAAAATCAGTAAAATCCATACCAACCAACCATTGGTCATGAGGAGCAAAATCAGTCATAATTGTAGCAATACTTGCAGTAATTTTTCCTTTCCTCTTTAAATAACTACACATTTGACTACTAAATGGATGAGTAGAAATAATTAAATCAGGTTTTTTCTCACGAAGCAATTTTAATAGCTTAATAGCAAGAATAATATTAGCCCTAGTCGAAAGATGAGCAAGAGGACCTTTTTGTGAATCATTATAAATTTTTCCCCAAACCCAAGGAGCCTTTTTTGCAGCCTCTCTATAAGCTACAGTAGTAACCTTTTCAACAGTTTTATTAACATATTTCATACAATCAATCAACTCAGTATTACAATCAGAATAATTCTCTAAAATATATTCATTAATAGATTTTGCAGCATTCAAATGTCCACCACCATAAGACGCATAAAAAATTAAAATATTTTTCATATCTTAATAAATCCCTTCTATCTCTATTTTTTTATATTCTAACATAAAAAATAAAAAAATTCAAAAAATGGAATATTTTTTGAAATAAAAATACAAACTAATAAAAATAAAATAGAAAAGAGTGATTTTTTGAAAAGTTCAATAAAAATAATTATTTCAATAATAATATTACTAATATTAAATTTAATTCTTATATTTCCCGAGTTTGCCACTTAATCGAAAAAAATTTTTTATTTTTTGCAAGTAAACACTTGCTTTTTTTGTATCTTATTGA
>CANQPY010000035.1 GCA_947625835.1 uncultured Clostridia bacterium
GGATAATAGAAAAAATTGATAATTACGATAGTAGTATGTATTATGAAACACCAGAATATATTTATGAATGTTATAAAGAAAATAAAATTTTATAGTAATTGAAACATCAGTAGAATTTTAAGAGAGATTGATTTTTGAGGAGGTAGGGGGATAGTATATAAAATTTTTATAAAAAAAGAATATACAACATTGCGCAAAATCAAAGTTTTGTGCAAATAGGAGTAGGAATAAAACCACATATTCTTAAATTACAGCTATTTCTTACTATTAGCCACTTTCAACTAATTCTATCTATATATTTAAACAACAAGTTATATTACTTTAACATTAAAATGTCTTATATTTGATTCTGGAGCTTCGTTATTTTAGGCTTATTACAAGTTTTTCTTAATCTTATATATAATTTTATTTTTTATATCTTAAATTTTAATTTTTTATATTTATATTTTAAAAATTTTATTAGAAATCCGCAAATGCCTATATTTCAGTATTTTGCTTAAATTTATAGACAATAAACTATATGTCTTTTTTATAAAAACGCCTTAAAATCGATTCTCGTGCGTCGCTTTTTTAACCATTTTTCATCAGTTTTCAAAAATTATTGATTTTGCAATATTTTAATAAATTTACATTATATAGATAATAATTTATAAATATTCAAATTAAGTTTCAAATGATTAACTTTATTAGTTAAATATAAAAATGTCTTAGAAACGATTTTGAAGTGTTATAAAATGAAATTATTTTATAATATTATAATTAGAAATTTATTTTAAAATTTTATTAAATATTTATAAAAATTACATTTAATTTTGTAAAAATTTAAATCATAACAAATGTTCGGTTTTTAAATTTGATATTCACAACAATATAAAATTTTTATTTTCAAAATTGTAATTGGCCTCTCTTTCCTACTCTAATGATTTTTTTTAATTTTATATTAACTCAAATAAATTGTAATTTATTAAATATAAATAAATAGCCTAAATATTGGACTTCTTCTATTTCAACATTTAACTCTTCTATGTATTCTCTTTTTAATGTTTCTGAATAGTTTTGTCATAATCTTCTGGCTTTCCACCTGTTAGCTTGTATTTATTATCATCAAACAATTGTATCAATTGATGGCTTCTTTCCTAATTTAATTTGTTTTCGTATTTTATAATCATAAATTTTTTGATATTTATCTATTTTTGTACTTACAGGAATGAACCAGATTATATTATTATATTCTTTACTTTTAAAGCAATAATAACATGGTCGTTTATTTCCATTTTCTTTATTTTTCATCAACTCTGGATCATCTATAATATCAAAAAATAAATCTTTTATAAAATAAAAACATCCTACATTTATTTGCATTCTTATTACTCCTTATAATATTAAGAGCCTACCATTTCTGGTAAGCCCCTTAAAAATTTATTCACTCTCTCATTTGTTAGTCGCTCAAAGAGGCGGCGACAAACACATTTATTAAAAACAATGATGTTCTTAATTATTATATTCATATTAGCATAAAATATGTGAATTGTCAATAATTGTGCTAAAAAGTTTTCAAAGATTAAATTTAACCTATATAGTGGTTCGTATTACCAAAGTTTTGTGCAACTCGACATATTTTTTATCGCTATTAACAACATTCTAAATTTAATATTTTTTTCAATCTTTTTTCTTCTTTTTTTATTTTAATTTGTTCTAAAACTTCTGGCTTAATAAATTTTGTAATTGGTAAAAATTTTTCATCTAATTTTAATACTGTAATGACATTTTTTGAATTTTTATTATATACTATCTCAATTTTCCCATCTGTAATATATCCAATTTGATGTGATTTTCTACATACATATAAAGAATGTAAATATAAATTACTGTTTTTTATAAAATCATCTTTATTATACCATTTACAAGAGCTTTTCATTAGATTTTTTGTATTATAATAACTATTTACTTCTTTTCTTTCATCAAGTCTTTGCCTAGCATGATAAGTTAATTTAACCTCACTTGGTATTTTCACTAATCATTTCCTCCTTTTATATTTTTCTTTAATAGAAATTTTATTTAAGAAAACATATAAAGTATTTTGCATCGACTTTTTAATGAACAACTTTAAAATTTTTAATGATATAACTCTAATAAAGTAACTCCAGGATTTAGATCCCCTTTAATAACTTTTTTTATTCTAGGATGTTTAAATCTCCACACCATATCTCTGATAAGTGTTCCCCCATGATAGCCATGTATTACCCTTATAGTCCATATAGTTTTGTCAGCATATTTAATCTTATTAAGTAATTCATATTGAGCTTGATCTACAGTATATCCATGTAAGTCAATACTTTCTTCCATATAATTACCTCCTATAATAATATTATTAAATTTTATATGTATCTCTTACATTGCTACTCCTAATTATACCATAGTTTACATAATTTGTCAATTTAAATAAAAAAATTATATACATTTCATCTTCGCTATTTATGATTTTTAAAATTTTTTTTGTTTTATAAACAGGAAATTTTCTTTAAAATTATACCATATTTTTTTATTTTTAGCAAAAAATAAAAAGAAGCTGATAGTGTCAATTTATAATGACGGAGAATATAATATATCCTCCGTCAAAAATCAAATATTATTAGGTATCAAAGTTAGTATTAAATAGTCCGTTTACGAATTTCAGGTTCTGTTAAATTTCCGCCTCTTGTATAAGCCATTTGAAAACTTCCCATATGATCTATAGTCCAACTTTTAATATTGGGATCATTAAAGGGCTTAAACCATTTTCCTGCTGTTTCAATATCTATAACGCCAGAAAGAATTTTATCAATTACATCCCAGTCAACAGTACAATTACATTTAAAGGATGCGAAGTTTTGTTTCAAAGCTTCCATCATAACTTTACTGTATGTATCCTTTATGATTTCATCATTAACATTGAAACGCCCTATTTGTCCAATACCACGCATTCCACATCTAAACGATGTAAATATGCCATCGCCGGCAATTTCATCATCTATGAAATGCATAGATGCAGTCCATTTATAAATTGTACATTGACGAATGTCTGTAGAAAAAATTTCATTATAGTGTTCCCTAATTTTTGTAATTAAAGGATTAGCACTATTCTGAATAGCATGTCTAAATTCTTTTCTTTGCAAAGCAGAAGCTGAACGATGTTTAACAGCATAAGAACTTAATACATGTGCAGGAAGTACAAGAAGTCCAGAATCAATGTATTCTCCCCATCTGTTGTAAATAAAATCAGCGTATGGAAGAAATTCGTCTACATTGTCTTCATTCAAAGTGCAAAGAAGCATAACTGGAATATTACGTTTTAAACAGTTATCAATAGTCCAAAGCACTTTACGGAACTGTTTATCTGTAATACCCCTGCTTTTATTGGCAGAAACTGTTGAGCCATCTAAACTGATAGCTAGATATGCTTTACCATGAGCTTGAAGTTTATCTAAATGCTCTTCTTTTACTAAAGTTCCATTAGTAATAATACGAACCCAGTAATCGTGAAAAACTGTTAAAAACTCCATAACAACCTCTGGATAGAAGAAAGGCTCACCTCCAGAATACTCAACCATTTGCGCTTTAGGAAAATGCATCTTAATAAAAGAATAAGTATTTTGCAAATTTCTTTTTACATTCCGCATTTTTGTTTGGTTAAAAGGTACATAAGGTTTCTTTTCCCAGTCACAATACTCGCAACGCAAATTACAATAGTTAGTCATTCCAAGTATTTCAACCATAAAAATATTGTTATCTACATATCTCTTTTTGTTCAAACAATCTTTCATCGTGATAGCTCCTTTCTATTGTTAGTAATTTTGTTTAATGTTTACAATAACTTTCACTCGATCACTTGAAGGAATTTCGAAAGCTTTTTGTATATCTTCAAAATCCATTATAGTAATTATATCCTCAACCTCTATATTATTATTTAAAATGAGATTTGCGGATTCAGCAAAATCATCAGAAGTATACAAAAAACTCCCAAGCAAACCATTTTCTTTAAACACTATTGTTGAAAGTGAAATGTTGTTACCTGTTCCAACAAGAGAATCATCATAAATACCAGTAAGAATGACCTTTCCATTAGTCTTTAATAGTTTAAATAGTTTACTAAATATTTTTGCATTACCACTACATTCAATTACAACATTGTAGCGATTAGGAACATCAAACATCCCTGTTGCAAATACTTGATTAAACTCAATACATTTAGTTTTAGAATTTAAATATCTACAGATTTTCGAATGCTTGTATAAAAAATCAATTTTTAATTCAGGGTAGATATATCTTAAATAACGTTCCGTTAAAAGAGCAATCGTTCCTGAACCAATAATAGCTACTCGTCCTTTGTCTAAATTCTGTAATGTTTTTCCAATATGAATAGCACAAGCTAAAGGCTCAATTAAAGTCGCCTTAATCATATTAACATTGTTTGGAAGTACAAAAAGACAAGTTTCTTTTATAACAGCATACTTTGAATATCCACCAAATTGAGTCACTCCTTCTCTTTCACGAGAAATACGATTTGCAACAATATTACCAACTTTTACCTTACAACATTTTGAGCCAATTTGCAAAACTTTACCAATAAACTCATGCCCTCCTCCTTCTTCACTACTCCAGAAAAATCGTCCGTTAGAAAATTCTCTTCTATCAGATCCGCAAATCCCGCAAGTATTAACTTCAATAAGTGCTTCATCAGGAAAAAAATTCTGAATACGTAAATTTTTCTTTACCATTTGTCCCTTCTTAATCAAGCAAAAAGATTGATTATTTCTAACACAAGGAATTTCTTCCTGAGATGCTACGAAGATATGAATACCAAAAGGTTCAAACTCGTAATCATCTGTTACAGAATTGCTTTTATATACACAATCCCCGACAAACAATTCAGAAATTTTTTTATCTGAAACACAAATTGTTTTGTCTGTTCTATTCATAATAATAAGAGCTTTCTGACCGACATTTTCATTTAATGGTTTTTTCTCAATAAATATTAAATCGTCATTACTTGGCCAAATATTGCAAAACTTACCTTCTGATCTCAAAATTTCATATTTATCACGAAGTGATATTACATCAATAATTTCTTTCGTAAAATCATACGAAATATCTTCAACATCATTAGGAGTTGTTTCGACAACATGAGGCTTTTTCTTGAAACCATACTCAAATCCATAACTAATTTCAAAACTTGAAGAACATACAGCAACAAACATCATTCTTTGTTTATAAAGGTCTATATTTCCATTTACTTCAGACATCAAACGTTCAGTATCATGATTATCTGGAAAGGAAATAAGCTTGAGACCCTTTTTTTGAAATCTGTCTGTTTGCTCTATAAACCAAGAATCATATCCATTCCACCATTTAGCAGAACTAAATATGTATTCAAAGCCAGCGTCTGCTATTTTATCAATATTTTCAAGTGGAACCATAAAAGTTTCAGCAATAAAAATAACATCAGGATAAATTTTACGTACATTTTTAATTAGTACTTTCCATAAAATATCATCTGCATAGGCAGCAGCATCACAGCGAAATCCAGAAAAACCTAAATTAAGATAATAATTGCAAATAGATTCAATATATTTGAAAAGATTAGCATTAGAAATATCATATTTTAATTTTGCTGAATCCTGCCAAAAAGTAACACCTCCTTCAGTATAGCAATATGCATGGCTTACATTCCCATCTTCATCATGTTCATACCAATCGTCATGTTTTTTTACCAATGGGCTATCATAGGCTGTATGATTTACAACAAGGTCATAAAACACTTTCATTTTAAGTCCTTTACAATAATTAAGATAGTCTTTAAGTAACCTCTCTCCTTCCTTTTTTGAAACATTCCCCATAGATTTTGTGTCCCAGTCAAAATAATCTGAGATTGAATAAAGACTTCCAGAAAAACCCGTTTTGTTAATTGGATTTAAATAAACAGCATTAAATCCCATGTCTTTAGCCTTTTGAGTAATTGAAAACCAATCAGAGGAACTAGAGAAATATCTCGTAAAGATATTATAGATTTTAAGATCTTCTTGTGCTTTTACATCGTGAAACCGTTCTTCGAATAATGTCCTACTATTGTCTAACTTGATAGTTGTCGGCAAAATAATGCCCTCCTTTCTAAAAATAATTAACATAATTATAATATGATTTTATAATTATGTCAATACTAACCTTATTTGCTTTTATTAATAATTATCTTACTTGTTTCCATATCATTTTATTATTTTTGAATTCATAGCTTAATTTTCCTTCATCAAATAAATATGATAGGTATGATTTTATTGTGCTTCCTACAAGAACATATTGATTTCCATTAATTGTTAAATTATATTCATCAAAGATATATTTTAATATTTCTTCAAATGTCATTTCTTTTTCGCAAACATTATATATTTTATTAATAATTTCAGTTACTTTATTTTTGTTAAGTTCTATTAAAGCTGAAATATCACTTGTAGCCTCACAATGAGATGGAATATATAAACTTCCATTTAAAGTATTCAAAAAATCTAAAGTTTTAAGAAATTCTTTTACATCATATATAAAGAATAAATGATATTTTGTAATTGTTTCTTCGCTAAATAAAGAATCTGCCAAAAAATATACATTATCACTTGTTCTAATTCCTATCATATCAAAGAAATGTCCTTTTAAAATAAAATATTCTAATCCATCTGGAAGATTATTATTATTTAATAATGTTACCTGCGATTCCTTTGCTAATAAAAATTTATTTCTTATATCTTTAAATGGATATCCACCATATAAGAAAGATGATTCTAAAATAGGAAATTCTGTAAAAGATTTTTCAATATTATTAGCAAGTATAATACAATTAGTTCTATCTTGTATTACTTTGTTTCCACCAATATGATCTGCGTTAGAATGTGTAGAGATAATTCCTTTGACATTCCAACCTTGCTCATCAATAATCTTTAATATTTTTTTTCCTGCGTCTTTATCGTTTCCTGTATCAATCAAATAAATATTTTTATCATCTATTTTATATATTCCAATATTAGTAGGATTTTTAATATAATAAGTTTTTTCTCCAACTTTTACTAATTCCATAATTTACATCTCACTTTCTTTCTAATTAAAGTATAGCAAAAAAATGACTGCTTGTAAACACGTGCATTTGTTTGACATCATATCAAGTAAATGCTATAATTAATCTAGATATTCTAATGCTTTTGAGAGGAGTTTTTTTATTGAAGGATTTTATAGAAAAAATAAATGGTCACGAATATACTATTGATCAAGCTAAACAATTATTTATTGATTATACATATAGGCATAATGGTTCTATTCCAGAAAGATTTTCATCTGCAAATGTACAAATGTACTCAGATGGGTTGCCAAATGGTAGTAGAGCTCATGCAAATACGAACATAGAACAAAATCTAATTAGAATGGTAAGAGGTAAAAATTCTATTGTTACTTTTTTTCATGAATGTAAACATTTAGCTGACGCATGGAAAGATTCAGATGGAAATTGGCATTCAAACTGGAATGACGAAAATGATTATTATGCACAAATGGAATATTCAAATGAAAAAAACAATGAAGTTTCTATAAATAGAGGTGTAAAAGGCATGGCAATGGGAGAAGCTGTAGCGGAGTTATATGCATCTAAAATATTTTGGGAACTTTGTGGAAATTCTCCTCAATCAAAAGCATATACGGCAAACAACAGAAAGACTTATGATGAAGAAATTATATTTTTAAAAAAGGTATGTGCTATATTAGGAATAGATGAAAATGCATTATTATCATGGAAAAGTGAAAATAATTATGGTAGACAAAAACTAATTGATTTATTTAATATGCTTACTAATATACCTGATTTTTGGACTAAATTAGAATATAGAATGGATTATATATCTCTTCTAAAGTTTATACATATTGTACATCCTAATCTAAAAGTAAATCAACCCTCTTTAGCTAGAGTAGAAATGCATAGAAAAGATTTAAATAAACTTTTGGAAAATTGCTTAAATTATAATCTTCAACAAAGATATTACCTTTCTATGGGATATAGTCAAAATAAATTTGAACAAATATATAATAAAAAAATTAGATATTTTCAGTCTTTAAATAATTACATGTATCCTGGTAGACCTAATGCTGATTATAGATAATAATAAACAAGAAATGGAGAATAAATATATGATAAAACCAGAAGATAATCCAGAATTTATAAATTCATTTTTAGATTATTCTGCTACTATATTAAATAAATCACCTAACAGTATAAAAGAATATAACTATGACTTAGCAATGTTTTTTAAATTTATTAAAATGCATTTTAACATGACAGATGAAACAGATTTGAAAGAAATTACAATTAATGATTTAACATTAGATACTGTAAAGAAAATTACATTAGATGACATACATGCATTTATTTCATATTTAATGCGTGAATATAAAAGTAAATCCACTACAAGAGCAAGAAAAATATCAACTATTAGAATATTTTTTAAATATTTAAGTCGAAATGCTAAACTAATTGAAACAAATCCTGCTCAAGACTTAGAAACTCCAAAATTAGATAAAAGGTTGCCAAAATATTTATCACTCGATGATAGTAAAAAATTACTAGAAATTACATCAAATGAGGATAATAGAAATTGTGAAAGAGATTATGCTATTATAACTTTATTTTTAAACTGTGGTATGCGTCTTTCTGAATTAGTTGGTATTAATTTGCAAGATATTAATTTTAAAGAGCGAAAATTAAATGTAATTGGTAAAGGAAATAAAGAAAGAACTATTTATTTAAATGAAGCTTGTATGAAAGCAATTAATGATTATATTGCAGTACGCCCCAAAGAATCAATAAAACATGATAAGAAATTTTCAGAGAAAGCATTATTTTTGAGTGAAAGAAAATCTAGAATTAGTAACCGAACTGTTGAAAGCATTGTAACAAATAAGTTACAAGCTGCAGGCTTGGATACAAAAAAATATTCTGTTCATAAGTTGCGCCATACTGCTGCAACATTAATGTACCAATATGGAAAAGTTGATATAAGGGCTCTCCAAGAATTATTAGGTCATGAAAGTATTTCTACAACTGAAATATATACACATGTTAGTAATGAACAAGTTAAAAACGCTGTTGAAAATAATCCACTAGCAAATTTATAGAAGATCTTCTTAGCAGTTTATACTACTAAGAAGATTATTTATATTTTTATAAAGTTTATTTTATAATAATATAGGACTAATTTGTTCCCCATCTAAGGCATATTCTATTGTCTTTATAATATACTCAAAATCAAATACAATCGATCTTGGTTTAGTTATTGGATTATCTTGTTTAAAAGGAACAAAATAATAATTTCTTCTATTTAATAATTTACCTAAATTTTCTGCATTGCCACTTAGCCCATTATTAGTTGATGGTGCAATTACTAATGGATAGCCGGTTTCTTAAATGAGATTTAGCAGCCATTAATACTGGTGTATCAATAATATCACAAGCAAGTTTTGATATTGTATTTCCGAGAGCAAGGTGCAATAATCATAATGTCAGTTAATTTTTTTGGACCAATTGGTTCAGCATCTTGTATTGTATGAATAATTTTTTCTCCTGTTATATTTTCTATTTCTTCAATAAATTCTTCTGCCTTTCCAAATTTTGTATTTAGTGTATAGCTATTATATGACATAATAGGTAAAATTTTAGCCCCTTTTTTGATTAATTCTTTCATTTTTGGTATCGTCTTTTTAAATGTACAAAATGAGCCAGTCATTGCAAATCCTATTTTTTTATCTTTTACTTCCAAAATTTATATATATCCTCCTTTCAATTTTAGTCATTTATATATAATATGTAATTATGTAAATTTTGAAAGTAGTTTTACATCTTTTTATTCATATTCAGAAAAATAAATAAATAACTATTTAATGGTGATATCTTGAGAAGAACAAAAAAATTTTTTATAAATGGTATTGTATTAACTTTTACAGGGTTAATTATGAAAAGCATAAGCATGACTTTTGGCTTATATGTATCAAATAGAATTGGCTCAGAAGCTCTTCGGAGTTTTTAATTTAGTGATGTCTGTCTATTTATTTGCAATTACTCTAGCAACTTCTGGTTTAAGCCTTGCTTCTACTTATCTTGTCTCTGAGCAATTTGAAAAAGGAAATTTTTTAGAAGGTACAAAAGCATTTAAAAGTTGTTGTGTTTTTTCATTAATATTAGGTATTTGTTCTAGTACTTTTATTTTAATGTTTTCTAATATTATTGTTAAAAATTGCCTAAAATCTATGATATCCCCTACCCCAATCTATTTAATAGCTATTGGACTTCCTTTTATTGCAATTTCTAGTAGTTTAAATGGTTATTTTTCTGCAACAAGAAAAGCTTATAAAAGTGCTATTTCACAAGTACTAGAATTATTTATAAAAATTATTATAAGCATAATATTATTAAATTTTAATACAAATAAAACTGTAGAATCAATATGTGTTTATCTTATTTTAGCTGATGTTATCTCAGAAATTTTTTCTTGTCTTTTTTTATATATATTATATAAAATAGAAAAACATAAAAATTTTGAACAACACAGAACAAAAAAAATTAATTTTAAAAAAAGAATTTTTCAAATTGCCTTGCCAGTTTCTATTACTTCATATCTACGTTCTGGCTTATCTACATTTAAACAATTTATGATTCCAGATAGATTAGTTTTGTTTGGTTTACCTTATACAATAGCCTTATCAGAATATGGAAAAATTGATGGAATGACTATGTCTATTCTATTATTTCCTAATGTGTTTTTTGAATCTTTTAGCAAATTATTAATACCAGAATTTACAAGTTTAATGGTAAAAAATTATAAAAAAAGAATATTAGAAATTTGTAAAAAAGGATTTTTTATAATTTCTATATTTTCAATTTTGATATCTATTTTATTTTTCTTATTTTCAAATAATATAAGTTTTAAAATATTTCAAAATTTGGAATGTGGTAAATATATAAAAATACTTTCACCTCTTATTTTATTTATGTATTTGGATAATATAATTGACAATATGCTTAAAGGATTAAATAAGCAATTTGAAGTTATGTTTTGTAATATTTTAGACTTAATACTTACTATTTGCATATTATATTTTTTATTGCCTAATTTTGGAGTAACAGGCTATCTTTTGGCAATTGTAATAAGTGAAGTATTTAATTTTATAATTAGTTACCTTCAATTATATAAAGCGATTGGTTTTAAAATGTCTTATTTCATGATTGTTTGTTGCCTTATTTTAATAGTTTTTAGCAGTTATCAAATTTTTGCATTAACTTAAAGTTTCACTCATATAAAAATGTAATATAAATGTAATATTTTTTTGTGCTTTTTTCTGTTATAATAGTAATAGATACAAAAGATGCAAGGAGGATAATATGCTTTTTTATAATTTTGATGGATTAGATAATTTCATAAAAAATGATCTTATTTATGGTTTAACTCAAGAATTAAATAGTATTGAAAATATTATTAAACTATATAATAATAAAAAAATGGGGCTTTCTAGTTTTATTACAAGTATGGTAGAATATTCTGATTTATTTGAAAAAAACAAAATAGATGATTTCTATAAATCTATTTCATTACTAAAAAAATCACTTGAAGAAATAGATGTTATTGAACATCTAGCATTTCATTTACAAACAGATATCAATTCTACTATAAGCCTTTATGATAAAAGTATAGAACATAATGAAAACGAAATTAAAGCATATCTTGTTGAATATAACAAACAAAGAGATGAATTATTTCGTAAAATTTTGGAATTTGAAAATACATATACTAATGTTTTAAATTCTTCAATAGAGTTATTTTTCCAAAAAGTTAATAAAAAATCTGAAAAGCAAAAAAATACTCTTCTAAATATAAAAAATAATGCAAGAGTTAATATTGAAACTGAAAATTATGATTATAATATTTTGACTATTTCTGAAAAAGATCAAGTTGCGTATTTACCTTTCTATTATTCAGAAATTCAGTCAACTTATGAAAAATCAAATGGACAATATCAAACTATGCAAGAAGTAGTAAATAGGTTATATGTTGTTTCATTAGATAGATTCAAAAATTCCACAATTTCTAGGTTTAGAGAAAGCTTCAACCTAATGCGAAAAAAAGAACATTCCTCTATTGGCAAAGCACTTGATTTAGGATTAGAATTAATGTTTAAATATGAATTAAATCCTATTATAATCGCAGCATGTAGAAATTTAGATGAACTAGACATTTATTTAGATTGTTTGGAAGAAGATCAATTATATGACTTTAAATGTTTTGAAATTAAATTTGAAGTTATGCCAAAAATTTCAAAATCTAGAAAAACAGACTTTCCTAGAATATAAAAAAAAAGATACTTTTTAAAATTAAGGTATCTTTTCGTTATTTCTACATAAAATAAATTTATTATGAATCAAATATTAAGTACAAAATTAAAGAAAAATTATAGTAAAAAAAATTGGTTTAAATTTCAATTTTGGATTTCCATTTTTATAATAGTTTTAATTATTTTTTTTGGTGCATTATATTATTATGATTTAGTAAAAAAACAAAGTCTTTCTAATAATTTAATAAATAATTATAGTATTTATAAATTATATACTACTACTCAAAATTCCAAAAATGAATCACTAAAAGAAAACTCAAACGGTTTATTTCGGAATTATTGAAATACCAAAAATTAATATTTATTACCCTGTTTTTTCTGAACTTTCAGATGAATTATTAAAAATTGCACCTTGTAAATTTTATGGAAAAACGCCTAATGAACTTGGAAATATATGTATTGCTGGTCATAATTATCATAATTTAACTTTTTTTAGTAAATTATCAACTTTAGAAAAAAATGATGAGATCTATATTTTTGACAATAATGGAACAAAATATATTTACTTAGTTTATGATGTATACGAAGTTGAAGCATCTAACTTTTCGCCTGTTTTTAATTATCTAAAGACAGAAAAAACATTAACTCTTTTTACTTGTGATAATTTAGGTAAAAATAGAACTGTTGTAAGATCAAAACAAAAAAGCCTTTAAACTAATATAAAGGCTTTATTTTATTTTTTATTTAATCAATTATATATTTCTATAGTCTTTAATTTTTTTGTATGCATATACTGCTGAAATTCCAAATACAACAACTAATAATGCAACTGGAATAGAATCTTCAATACCTGTTTGTGGTAAGTTAGTATTATTATATATACTTGAACTATTTGTATTAACACTATTAGTATTTGCAGTGTTTGTATTACCTAAATTGATATTTGTATTTGTAGTACCTATATTTGTATTGCCAGTGTTTGTATTACCAGTATTAGTATTAGTATTTGTATTTGTACTTCCTGTATAAGTATTGGTTAAATCTAAAAAGTTAGATGTGTTGTTATCTGCTGCGAATACATTTGTACTGAATAAAACTAACATAGCTCCTATTAATAAAATTGAAAATAATTTGATTAAATTTGATTTTTTCATATCGATTCTCCTTACTTTATATTAATATTAGTATTATTATAACTGACAAAAATTATACTATTTTTTTCAAAAGTCATAAAATACTAATTTCTTTTGTTTACATTTTTAATTCTATACTTAAAAATAAAATAAGTCAATACTTTTTTTATTTTTTTATTTTACATTTTTGTTACAAAATTATTACGACTATTATACATTAAATTTAAATAAGACTATATCGCCATCTTGCATAACATATTCTTTTCCTTCTGAACGAACAAGTCCCTTTTCTTTGGCTGCAATCATAGAACCTTCTTTCATTAAATCAGAATAAGAAACAACTTCTGCTTTAATAAATCCTCTTTGAATATCAGAATGTATTTTTCCAGCTGCTTCTGGTGCTTTTGTTCCTTTTTTAATTGTCCATGCTCTTACCTCTGGTTCGCCAGCAGTTAAAAAAGACATTAATCCTAATAAATCATAACTTTTCTTAATTACTTTATCTAATCCGAGATTCCTCTAATCCTAATGCTTCTAGCATCTCTTGTTTGTCTTGATCTTCTAGTCCTGATAGTTCTTCTTCTATTTTTATGCATAATGGAATAACCTCTGCATTTTCTTTTGCAGCATATTCTTTAACCTTTTTTACCATTTCATCTTGATCTACGTTTTCTAATTGTTCTTCTGAAACATTTGCAATATATAAAATTGGTTTTGTTGTTAATAAAAACATTTGCTTAACTAATTCTTGTTCTTCTTCAGTAAAGTTGACTGCTCTTGCAGGTGTTCCATTTTCTAAATTTAATTTTATTTTTTCTAATAAATCAATTTCTTCTTGATATTTTTTGTCTGCTTTTAAATTCTTTTTTGCTTTTTCTAATCTCTTATCAACTGTTTCAATGTCAGAAAAAATTAGTTCTAGGTTTATTGTTTCAATGTCTCTGATTGGATCTATGTTTCCATCAACATGAACAATGTTTGAATTTTCAAAACATCTTACAACTTCACAAATGCTATCTGTTTCACGTATGTGTGATAAAAATTTATTACCTAATCCTTCTCCTTTGCTAGCTCCTTTTACAAGTCCTGCTATATCAACAAATTCTATTACTGCATGAGTAACTTTTTGAGGATTATACATTTTAGCAAGTTCATCTAATCTTTTATCTGGTACACCAACTACTCCAACATTAGGCTCAATTGTACAAAATGGGTAATTTGCACATTCTGCCCCTGCTTTAGTAATACTATTAAACAAAGTACTTTTACCAACATTTGGCAAGCCTACTATTCCTATTTTCATGCTATTCCTCCTTATTTCTTTTCTTCTATTTCTTTTAAAATTTTGCTTTCAAATTCTTCTACTTTCATAGTTCCTATGTCACCGTCTTTTCTTGAACGTACAGCAACTAAGTTTTCTTCTACTTCTTTTGATCCTACTACTAGCATATATGGAACTTTTTCTAATTGGGCTTCACGAATTTTGTATCCTGTTTTTTCGTTTCTGTCATCTACTACTACCCTAATTCCTTTTTTCATAAATTGTTCTTTTAATTTATTACTATATTCATGTTGATTGTCTGTAATTGGTAATATTTTAACTTGTACTGGTGCAAGCCATGCTGGAAATGCTCCTTTATATTCTTCTATTAAAAATGATAAAAATCTATCAAATGTTCCAAGTATTGCTCTGTGAATTACTACTGGTCTGTGTGCTTTTCCATCTTCTCCAATATATTCTAGCTCAAATCTTTGTGGCAATAAGAAATCTAGTTGACAAGTTGAAATAGTTATATCATGTCCAATTGCTGTTTTAATTTGAACATCTAATTTTGGACCATAAAATGCTGCTTCTCCTTCTGCCTCATAAAAAGGTATTTTAAGTTCTGTTAAAATTTCTCTTAATTGGCTTTCTGCTAGTTCCCACATCTTGTCATCATCAAAATATTTTTCTTTATTGTTTTTATCTCTTAAAGATAATCTAAAACTATAATCATTAAATCCAAAATCTTTGTAAACATCTAATATTAGTTTTACAACTTCTCCAAATACATCTTTTATTTGTTCTGGTGTTACAAATATATGGGAATCATTTTGACACATTTCTCTAACTCTTTCTAGCCCACATACACTTCCACTTGCTTCATACCTAAAGTCATGTGCTAATTCTCCAATTCTTATTGGTAAATCTCTATATGAATGTAATTTGTTTTTGTAAATTAACATATGGTGAGGACAATTCATTGGTCTTAAAACAAGTTCTTCATTTTCCATTTTCATAACTGGAAACATGTCTTCTTTGTAATGATCCCAATGCCCACTTGTTTTGTATAATTCTACATTGGCAAGTGATGGTGTATAAACATGCATATAACCTAATGCTATTTCTTTATCTGCAATATATCTTTCTAAAATTCTTCTAATTGTTGCACCGTTTGGTAGATACATTGGAAGTCCAGAACCAACTAATTCATGTGTCATAAATAGTTCTTGTTCTTTTCCTATTTTTCTATGATCCCTTTGTTTTGCTTCTTCTAATATTTTTAAGTGTTCTTCTAACATACTTGATTTTGGAAAAGAAATAGCATATATTCTTTGTAACATTTTATTTTTTTCGCTACCTCTCCAATAAGCACCAGATGATGACAATATTTTAACTGTTCTTATTTTTCCAGTACTCATCACATGAGGTCCTGCACATAAATCTGTAAAATCACCTTGTTTATAAAAGCTAATTTCTTCTCCTTCTGGTAAGTCTTTTATTAGTTCTACTTTGTAAGGTTCATTTTTCATTAATTTTAGTGCTTCTTCTCTTGGCAAAGAAAACCTTTCGATTTTTAAATCTTCTTTTATTATTTTTTTCATTTCTTCTTCTATTTTTGCTTTATCTTCATCTGTAAAAGGCTTTTCTACATCAAAATCATAGTAAAATCCATCATCAATTGCAGGTCCAATTGCAATTTTTACGTCTGGAAATAACCTTTTTACTGCTTGTGCCATAATATGTGATGTAGTATGCCAATATGCCTTTTTTCCTTCTAAATCATCTTCTTGAAAAGTATGAATTACTAAGTTGCAATCTTTTTGTAATTCGTATCTTAAGTCTTTTACTTTTCCATCTACTTCCCCACAGGTAGCATTTCTTGCTAGTCCTTCACTAATTCTTTTTGCTACATCTAAGATTGATTCTCCTTCGTTTACTTCTAATTTTGAACCATCTTTTAAAGTTACTTTTAACATAAAAATTCCCCCTTTTTCTAAGAAGTATAAAAAAACACTTCTATAGATTTTTTCTATAGGAGTGCTTATATACACGGTTCCATCCTAATTTTAACTTAATTATAAGATATGGTAACGGTTCTTTTCCGTCTAGCTTATTCACTAGAACTTATGAAGAGTTAGTTTTCAGTTATGTTTTCTTAAACTAATTTCCAGCTTATAATTAGTTCTCTCTGTAAGAAACCTTTAACTTACTTTTCTCTTACTCGCTTTTACTTATGAATATAATTTTAATATATTTTTTTTTAAAAGTCAATAGAAATTATTTACTTTTTTGGTTTGTTACTGTATAATGGTTATTGTTCAGACAATTATTTAGTCTATATAAAAAAGTTCAATATATTTTTATTAATAACAATTCGGGGGGACCAGCAAATTACAGACTGTTAAAAAGCTTTAATAATATTTTTAATAACTTTGTGTGTCGCAACTCACAAAATAAAAAATAAAATGTAAGTTGCTCCAATCGCACTCCGCTTTGCTTCGTTTGGTCGCTTACGCAGTTATTAAAAATATTATTAAAGCTTTTTATTATAGTCTGTTATGTAGCTGGGAGTTATTAATAAAAATATATTGAACTTTTTATTATGTTGATTAAAATCTGAACAATAAGATATAATAGGTATTGATATGCTTCCATAGCTCAGTAGGTAGAGTGCAGCCTTGGTAAGGCTGAGGTCACGGGTTCGATTCCCGTTGGAAGCCCCACTAACTTTTTGTTATAACTAAAATAATTTTATTTGTTTAAAAATTATTGACTTTTTTACATGATTTTTATATAATAAATATAGGAAATGGAGAAACCACAAACGTGGTTTGCCAGTTTAGTATGTAAAAAAACACACCAGAACCGTCAAGTTACAGATGTGTTTTTTTATTGTTTATTTGCTTAAAATTATAACTAGTATAATTAACCACATCTGCTTATTCTCATTTCCTATATTTACCAATATATAACATTTTAATATAAAATACAAGCGAACAGAACAAATTTTTTATGAAATATTATATTTATACTATTGAAATTTATTTTAAATATGATATACTTTAATAAAATAAGGCTATAGCCATTTTAGGAGAAAAACAATGAATAAAAAAGTAATAATTATCGTATCTGTAATAATAGCAATTATCTTAATAACAATTTTATCAGGAATAATATGGTATAATATTAGCATTTCACCTGTTGGAGATGATGCTAATAAATATACAGTCGAAATTCCAATTGGTTCTAGTGTAAATACAATTGCAGACCAATTAGCAGATCAAGGAATTATTCATAATAGTTTAGCATTTCGCTTATATGTAAAAATGAATAATATTTCTAATTTTCAAGCAGGAAGTTATGAACTTTCTAAAAATATGTCACTTTCAGAAATTGCAGAACTTTTACAAACAGGAAAAGTTAGAAGCAAAGATGTAGTATCTATTACCTTTGTAGAAGGAAAAAATATGAGGTGGATTGCGCGGAACTATTGCAAATAGTACAAATCATACAGAGGATGAAGTCTATAAGCTATTAGAAAATGGTGAATATATAGATTCTTTAATACAAAAATATTGGTTTCTCACAGAAGAAATAAAAGACGAAAATATATACTATCCGTTAGAAGGTTACTTCTTCCCTGACACTTATGAATTTGAAAATAAAGATGTAAAATTAGAAACTATATTTGAAACTTTATTAGACCAAATGAATGAAAAATTAAACCCATATAAAAAAGATATTGAAAATTCAAAACATTCTGTACATCAAATTTTAACAATTGCATCTATTATTGAGAATGAAGCAGTTTTTGATGAAGATAGAAAAGATGTTTCTAGTGTTATATATAATCGCTTAGAAAAAAATATGGCAATACAAAGTGATGTTACTACATATTATGCAAATAAAGTAGAAATTGGTTCAAGAGATTTATATTCATCAGAATTAAATACTTTTAATCCTTATAATACTAGAGGTCCAAAAATGCAAGGAAAACTTCCTATTGGTCCAATTTCTATGGTAGGCACTTCTTCAATAGAAGCTGCAATTGAACCAAATAATACTTCTTATTTATTCTTTGTTGCAGATAAAAATGGAAAAGTTTATTTTTCAAAAACAGAAGATGAACATTCTCAAAAAGTGAAAGATTTAAAAGATGCTGGACTATGGTTAGAATTTTAAAAAAACGGAATAAAGATTTTCTATGCAATAAAATTGCTTAGAAAATCTAAATTCCGCATAATTATCTTCTACGGAAAGTCTATCATTTTCTAATTCAGACTTTCCTAGAATATAAAAAATAAAATACAAAAAATGCCAAGGTTTTTATGCTTTGGCATTTTAATTATTTTCTTCAAACATATTTTTAATTGCTTTTTTACGAATTCTTTGTATTGCATTATCTACTGATTTTACAGGAGAATCTAATTTTTGAGCAATTAATTGGTAACTCTCCCCTTTTATAAATCTGTCTAAAACTTGTTTTTCAAATTTACTTAAATTTTTATTTATTGCATTTTGGACTCTTTCATAATATTCTTGTTTCATAACAGTTTCTAATGGATCCTCTATTAATTTACTATCAAATGTATCTATTAATTCTACACTATCTTCTTCATTATTGTCATATGCTGCAGTATTTAAAGATAAATAAGAATTAAGTGGAATATTTTTTTGCCTATTTGAACTTTTGATTGCCGTGATTAGCTGTCTTTCTATACATATATTTGCAAATGATTTGAATGTATTTTGTTTTTCTGGATTAAAGCTTTTTATCGCCTTGAATAAGCCTATCATACCTTCTTGCATGATATCTTCTCTTTCTGCTCCAATAATAAAGTACTTCCCTACTTTTATATTGACTAGGTTTTTATATTTTTCCAATAGATAAGATAGAGCTTTTTCGTCTCCTTGCTTGATTAGAGATACTATTTGTTCGTCTGTGTAATTACCATATTGGTTTGTTGTATAAAATACATTTTCGTTTTGCATATATTTTCTTTGAATACCTCCAAAAATGTGTCTTTTTTAGTATTATACCTATCAAAACTTGCATTGTCAAGCACTTTTTGAAGTTTTTGTATAAAAATTTGTCGCTATTTTACTAACCAATCTAAAACATTTATTTTCTTTATTCCATTATAATCTACTACTGGATCTATATCCATCGTAAGTATATATTTAGGATAGTTGTCATTTATTTCTTGCAATGGTGTTAATTCCCTTTTTAAAGTTACTTCTTCTCTAGTAGTATATGCAACTTGAAAATAAGTAAAGCCATCTTTATTTTCTGCAACAAAATCAATTTCTTTTTCTCCTGTTTTCCCTATATAAACTTTATAACCTCTTCTTATAAGTTCAAGATATACTATATTTTCTAATATATGCCCTACATCTATATTTCTTCTTCCTAATATAGCATATCTCATTGTTACATCTGTTGCATAATATTTTTCTCCTGATTGCAAATATTGCTTGCCTTTGATATCAAACCTTGAAACCTTATTAAATATATAACATTCAACTAATGCATCTAAATAGCTTTCAACAGTATGAACTGATATAGGTCTTCCATTTGATGTTAATGTGTCTGCTATCTTTTTTATTGATAAACAGTTTCCTATATTGTCAAACATAAATCTAGCTACTGTTTTTAACATTGATGTATCTGCTATTTTTCTTCGTTGTGCAACATCTTTTAATATTATAGTGTTATATAATGCATCTAAATAATCATCTATTTCTGGTTCTTCCTCTATTTTTAATGCATATGGGAATGAACTTCTATTAATGTAATCTAAATAGTTTCTTTCATCTGGTTGCTTATTATAATAACTTAAATATTCTTTGAATGATAATGGATACATTTTTATTTCTATGTATCTACCTGTCAATAATGTTGCTAGTTCTCCTGATAATAAATATGCATTAGAGCCTGTTATATATACATCTACATTTTTTATAATATATAGTCCATCAACAGCTTTTTGAAATTCTTCTACATTTTGAATTTCGTCTAAAAATATATAGTATTGTTTTTCATCTTTAATTTTTTCTTTTACAAATTTATATAATTGTTTGTAATTGTCAAATTCGTTATCTGGATTTTCAAGATTTATTGATATAATATGATTATCGTCTATACCTATACTTTTTAGATAATTAATATATAATTCAAATAGTGTTGATTTACCACATCTTCTTATTCCTGTTACAACTTTTATTAAGTCTTTGTCTTTCCATTTTTTTAGCTTTTCTAAATATTCTTCTCTTTCTATCATATTCTCGCCTCCATTGTTATTATATCACACATTTAAAAAGTTTGCAATATATTGCAAACTTTTTAGCATTTCTATAATTTTTTGTATTTAATTTCACAAGAATTATGTAACCACTCATATTGGTCAAAATTTCTCCCATAACTTGTACATATTAGAAAGTCGTCCCAAGGCGTACAGATCCCGTCCACGTAAACGAACGCAGGTCAGACTCACCGATATATCCTTCATGAAATGCCGCAGTAAATGGAAGGTTGGAATCATATTGCGAAGATGTAAAGTATGATCCGCTTAAGTCCATACTTTTCATAATTACTTGTAGTAACATTTTCTGGTAAATCCGCACACGTATAAAGCATATCTCCAAATGCAGACCACTCTGCCTTTGATGGTACAAACCATTTATCTATGTTATATTTGGTATTAATTTCTTTATTTTGTATTACTCCCCACAAATCATTTTCATTTGGAGTACCATAGGCTCCGGTCGTCCACTTTCCATTTTTAGGGTTTATCATATAATCAGTATTTACTCTTCCATTTGATTCTTTAAAATCCACAACTGAATATCCTTCTGGCTTATCATACTGTCCCATTCCTCCATTATACCAGCCGTGTTTTGCACTATCAACATCATATAATGCCATTACATAAAATCTATCTAATCCTTTTGTTCCATCTGCTAGTGTTATTACCTCTTTTTCATAATTATTAAATTCTTTTACAGTTTTCTTTTCTCCTATTTTATAACTCTTTAGTCCTTCTGATACTTTATCATATTTGTATCCACTCATAGTAGAATCATAATTCCAGTATTTTACTTCTCCGATAAGTTCCTATTGCTAAATCTGCATATATTATTCCATCTGGTTCTCCATCTGGAATTTGTTCTCCTGCTTCATTTTGAAAATCTGCATAATATCCAATATAACTTGTACTTAAATCTGCATCAGGGAGATTACTTTCTGATCCATCTGAACCTACTTCTAAATCTCCTAATCCATATTCGTCGCTTATTGTTGTTTTATAACCATTTACTTCAACTGTGAAAACTCCATCTCCATCATCTGTTACTTTGTCTAGTTCTCCATTTGCTTTCTTTGAGTTTAAAAACTTTCCTAAATCTGCGCTACTATTTGCTCTTTTCTCTAATTGCCAATCTGCTAGTAATAATTTCATTTCTTCTTCTGCTTGTGCTTCTTGATTTGTTGTTTTTGCATTATCTGCCTTTGTCAAAATTCCATTTTCTCCTGTTAATGTTGCAATTGACACTGCAGCTAGTATTAAAAGTACAATTATGTATAGGAAATTACTGATGTCTAGCCAGTAAAAAAGTTTCCTCTTGTACCTCCATTTTTATTCTGGCTAGACAGCTGTAATTATAATAGTAGTACTGCGGAAACTTTTTATCT
>CANQPY010000036.1 GCA_947625835.1 uncultured Clostridia bacterium
TTTATAACATTCATAAATATATTCTGGTGTTTCATAATACATACTACTATCGTAATTATCAATTTTTTCTATTATCCAAGAAGTTAAAACATCATATAAAGTATCTATGAATTCATTTTTATTATAGTTGCATACCATCAAAATAAGTCTTTGATATACCTTCCCTATTTCCCAAAATGTAGGTTTACCATTATGAATTTTTAAGTCATAATTGCCATTTTGTATATTTGATTCTGCTATTATTTCATCAGTAATTTTATCTATATTTTCGCAATGATAAACATCTGCTAAATTATATATTTTATTGATTTTTTCTTTTCCAATTCTATTTACAATATATTCTTTTTTATTATGTGTTTTTCTAGCAATATATTCTATAAAACCACAAACAAAAAATAAATCATTTTCTTCTTGAGGTTCTCCCATTTTCTATATCTCCTCTGTACCAATAAATTTTATTGTTTTTAAAGCCTCTTCAGTACAAAAAGCAATTTGATGTGTTGGATGTCTAAATTTTGCTAACTCCCAGAAAGCTTCTCTAGTAATTTCTCCGTTTAATAAATCAGTTATATAGTTGTAAATTTGATCATCAGCCATAGCTCCAATTACTATATCATAATCGTGTTTTTTTCCATTACGAGATTCTATAATAAAATCAAGCCATTCTTCAGTCATAACTGTAAATTCTTTTATTTTTAAATTATTATTTTCATGATATTCATATAAATTAATGATTTTTGTATCATATTTATTAGCCCACTTAATTGCTTGTTCTTTTAAAATTGTACAATAAAAACCTTTTCCAAAATCCTTTGTATATTTATTATCTAGTAATTTAGGTTCTTCAACTTTACAATAACTTCCGTTATATACAATTTGCATACTAATATTCTCCTTTTTCAATTAATCATTGTTATTATACATTATAATTATAGCATTTTTTATTTTAAAAATCTACAATTTTATCATAATTTGAATGTGCGGACACTTTGCTTTTGCGCAATGTTGTATATTTATAATTATTAAGCATATCTCCTATGCCCTGCATACTAAATATTCAAAAAAGAGAGTTATAAACTCTCTTACTAAAGTTAAATCATTTGTAAAAAATCATATATTTTCTTTGCCATTTTAACATCACCATTGCTAAAATATTTTGCTATGCCATTATTTATTGAATTCTCAAATATCTCACATTCAATTAATTCAACATTCATTTTTAATATATCTTTTAATGCATTATCAGATTTTTCCATTCGTAAATTTCCTTCAAAAGCATTTGGCTTTGCAATTATACAAAATACATTAATATCTAATTTTTGAGCGACTTGTATAAAGATTTTTATTGCTCCACATCCTGTACCTCCACCCAATACAGTTGTTAGCACTAATGTATCAGTTCCCTTAAGTTCTTTTAAAATTTCATCATATTTATAATAAGCAGATAATTCCCCTAAAATTGGATTACCCATACAACCTTCACAACACATAATGTCTGTAATTGTTTTATCATTATTTTCTAAAATACCTTTTACCTTACAATATATAGGATACACTCTTTCAAGTGGTAGCTTATTTTTGCATTTTGCCATTCCACAAGTAGCACTATCTGAGCCTATTAGCTTTACATTATCATTAAATTCATAATTGGTTTGTAAATAATTAATTATATTACAACCTGAGCCACCAATTCCTATTACTTTAATTCTTTTAACATTTTTTTCATTTTTTACTTTTGACATTTAAATTATCCCCCTACTATATGTAATATCCTTATATTAACTACAAAATCCTATTTGTCTTTTTTCTTTTTCATTATACGAAATAGTACTAATTGCACTTTCAATATCTTTTTTTGTAATTATATCTATAGACTTACTATTAGATTGCATTACTCTATCTGCTTGTTCAAATTTTACTTTTTCGAAAAGATTTCTAGCATATCTACCATTTCCAAAGTTTGCTTCAAATTTTGCTTTATCAAAGTTATTTAACAATGTTTCTTTACAATTGGCAGATATTTTATATTTTTCCTTTTTGCATAAACTATTAAAAATTTCTAATAATTCTTCTGTACTGTAATCTGGAAAGTTAATTGTAAATTGAATTCTACTTTCAAATCCAGGATTAAGTTGTATAAGATTTTTCATTTCTTCAGTATAGCCTGCTAATATAATGCAAAGTTCATTTCTGTGATCTTCCATCTCTTTTATTAGTGTTGCTATTGCTTCATCTTCAAAGCTTCCTCTTTCATTTGAAACTAAACTATATGCTTCATCAATGAATAGTACTCCTCCAATTGCTCTTTCTACCGTATCATGAACTTTTTGAGCTGTCCATCCCACATATTTAGCAACTAAATCTCTACCATGTATTTCTACAAAGTCGCCACTTCCACTTAATATATTTTCTTCTTCAAATATTTTTCCAATTATTCTAGCAATGCTTGTTTTACCTGTACCTGGATTTCCAGTAAAACACATATGTAATGATGGCATTTGTCCTCTTTCTTTGTTTAATTTTACATAGTTAAGAATTTTTTCTATTTGCTTTTTTATATCATTTAGACCAATTAATTCATCTAATTCCTCTCTACCAGCTTTTTCTTCATCCTTTTTATTAGCTTTTTGCTTTCTTTCGCGTGTTGTGTCTTTTAAGTAAAACTCTTTATTCCTTTTTAATATTGGCTTATCGACAAAATCTAAATTTTTAGTTTTACATTCAATTAATAGCTTAGTCAGCATATTTTTTAAAATCCAAAATGGAACATTAGCATAATCTTTTATGTCTTGTTTTTTATATCTTATATTATGTTCATCTAAATAATTTTTACAGTGTATAATTTTATCATCTAAAGATATTTTATCTATGGTCATTCTAAATGAAGATAATTTTCCAAGCTCTCCATCAGTTTGTCCTTCACAATAATTTGTATCTTCAAAAATAAAAACTTTATTTTTGAATTTATTTATAATTTGACTTAATTTATCTAATTCATCATTATAGTTAATTCTTAATTTTCTATCATTGATAACTATTATTGATTCATCAATACCTTTAATTGTATCAAATGGATCATCTCTTCTGTTATTAATAACTTTATCAAGATAACAAATTCCATCATTTTCAATAATATTGTATTTTAAAAATATTTTTGCACATACCTTTATCAAATCATTCAATAAATTGTAAGAAGAATTATTTCTTATAATAATATTATAATTGTCAAATTCTAATTCGTTATTTTTCTTTAATTTGATATAAAATATAATATCTCTTAATACTTCTTTATTTTGCACTACTCCACATAAGTTATCTAGTTCATTTAATATTTTTTCATCTTCTGAATCTAATTTGTAATTATCTACCATAACTTTTTCCCCCTAACAAAAAACTCATTATTTTTATGTATTTTATTATACATGAAAATAATGAGCTTTAAAATATGGGTGGTCACGTAACGTATTTTTTATTTAAATCTTTTTAAATAATTATCAATTTGCTCAATGAATTCTTCATTGCTTTTTGTTTGCGTCATATAACTAATAACTTGTTCTGTAACATCTGCAACAGGCATACTATTCATAGCTTTTCTTAATGCAAAAACAGTATCTTTTTCTTTTGGTGTTAATAATAAATCTTCTCTTCTTGTTCCAGATTTATTAATGTCAATAGCTGGAAAAATTCTTCTTTCTGATAGTTTTCTATCTAAATGCACTTCCATGTTACCTGTTCCTTTAAATTCTTCAAAAATGACATCATCCATCCTGCTTCCTGTTTCTATCAATGCTGTTGCAAGTATAGTTAAACTTCCTCCATGTTCTATATTTCGAGCTGCTCCAAAGAATTTTTTAGGCTTATGTAAGGCTGCTGGGTCAATACCTCCAGACAAAGTTCTTCCAGATGAAGGTATTACAAGATTGTATGCTCTAGTAAGTCTTGTTATGCTATCTAATAGTATAATAACATCTCTTCCATGTTCTACTAATCTTTTAGCACGTTCTAATACCATTTCTGCTACTTTAACATGATGTTCTGGTAATTCATCAAATGTAGAATGAATTACTTCTCCTTTAATAGAACGTTTCATATCTGTTACTTCTTCTGGTCTTTCATCAATTAACAATACTATTAATTCCATTTCTGGATTATTTTGAGTAATGCTATTTGCTACTTTTTTTAGTAAGGTAGTTTTTCCTACTTTTGGCTGTGCTACAATCATTCCCCTTTGCCCTTTTCCAATTGGAGACATTAAGTCTATTATTCTAGTAGCATAATCATTTGATACAGTTTCTAATTTTAATCTTTCATTTGGATAAATTGGAGTTAACTCATCAAATCTTTTTCTTTTCATGGCTTTTTCTGGATGTTCTCCATTTACTTCGCCAACAAATATTAAAGATGGGAATTTTTCTCCCTCTCTAAACCTTGATATTCCCTTTATAACATCTCCAGTGTCTAACCTAAATCTTCTAATTTGAACCATAGATATATAAACATCTTTATCACTAGATAAAAAATTTTCTCCTCTTAAAAATCCATAGCCATCAGGTAATATATCTAATATTCCTTCGACAATTTCGTCTCCTTCATTTGTTAATTTATAATCTACAATTGGTTCACCATTTTCATCATATTGTTTTTCTAGCAATTCTTTTTCTTCAAATTTTTCATCCATCATACTAAAATCATCTTTTTTAGTTGATTCGACAATTTGTTTTAATACAGTAATAAGCTCGTCTTTTTTTAATTTAGATGTATTTTTTAAATTATATTCCTTTGCTAATTCTTTTAATTCAAGCAAAGACATTGACTCCATATCTGGCATAAGTGTATTTCCTCCTTATTTAATTATTTTTTTGGGATTTTTAAAAAGAAAAAAATGTATATAAATTAATATTATTATTATAACATAAATTTTAAAAAAGTGAAATATTTTTTTTAAAAAAAGAGAATATAATTTTTAAATTACATTCCCCTATCAATATAAACTCGTTCATTTGGATAATACATATCTAATTTTTCTCTTGCTGTTTTTTCGATAAAATCTAAAGATGTAATATCCTCCTTTTGCTTAGAAAGTTCTTCTTTATATTCTTTTTCTTCTTCAATTTGATTTTTTAATTGTTCACTATTTTGGCTATATTGATTCAAGGTTTTTTGCTGGTTTGCAAAAATAAAAACAATATAAACAGCGAAAACCAACATTAATAACCTTTTCCAAATTTTATGTTTTTTCATCTGTACCTCTCCATTATACATATTTATACAATTATATATTCTTCTTTTTTTTTCAAAATCCTTCTTTAATTATCAATTTTTTACAATATTTATGTTTTTTTTTGGTTTTTTTAAAAAATTATGTATTTTTATTTTAAAATTTGTAAAAATTTTTCTTGTATTGATAAAAAGAAATGTTATTGGCTTTTTAAATATACGTTGTACTATACTTTTAACAAATAAAAATGGGATTAATATGATTTTTATGATTTTCTTTATTATATTTATAATTTTTATATTTATTTTTATAATGTATGAACTAATAGATATCATATAAATAACTGTACCTAAAATAATACCTAAAAACATAAATACTCTTAATTCACCATTGTTAAAGGTAAAAACAGAATATAATACTATAAGCCCAGTTAAAATCCAAAATAGGATGTCTTCTACATAGGTTACAAAATTGCTGGTTTTAATTACTTTTCTTGAAATTCTAAAAAAATCAAATAATAAGCCAATTAAAATACCATTTATTATGAAAATCAAAAATAAATATGCTTGATTTGTAACCATTTGCTATTTCCCTTTCTTTATTATTTAAATATTTTACTCATAAAATTCCCTTTAGTTTTTTCTGTTTCTTTATCACTATAAGATAATGAAGATATGTTTCCTTCTACAATTACCTCTGATGTGTCTATGCTTAATTTGTTGATTCTAATATTTTCCCCTTTTACTGTCAATAACCCGAAGCTCTGTTTCTAAGATTACAACTTGATCATCAAAGCTTAATACATCCAACACTCCAGATATACTTAACTTTTCCCTATTTTCTAAAATCAAATTTTGAATAACTCCTGTAGTTATATTTTTTCTTTCATCAACTGTCATATCTTGTACCTCCTATATTTTCTTGCTAAATTATATATATTCAAGGTTTGTCTTTTTTAGAACAAAAAAACACCTAATTTAATATAGGTGTTTTCGTTAATTTAAAATGATTTTTTGAATTTTGCTCACTATTTCATCAGATACAACATTTTTAAAAGTAATTATAATTTTTGCCTCTTCTACTAAAAACTCAAGAATTTCAAGCTTTTCTTGTTCAATAATGTTTAATACTTTATATATATTGTCAAAATTCCTAATAATACCATTTCCAATTATAGATATTCTAGATGTTTCTTTTTTTACAATACTTTTTATTGTATTTTCTTCAATAGTATCAGATATCACAGTGCCTGGTTTATCATTAAAAGTTGATTTCGTAATAATTGGTATATTGAATTTTTCGCCTATTTCTATAGAACGGTTATGAAGCACTTTTGCTCCTTCACTTGAAATTGTATGCATTTCTTCATAAGTAAGAGCAGACAACTTTTTACTATGGTCAAACTTATTTGGATCTGCTGTATAAACTCCGTCTACATCTGAATATATATAACAGTGTTTTGCATGTAATGCTGCTGCTATTGCAACTGCTGTAGTATCAGAACCTCCTCTTCCCAATGTCGTTATATCCATATTTTCATTAATTCCTTGAAAACCAGCAATAATTACAATTTTACCGTCTTGCAATTCTTTATTTATTCTTGTTAAATTGATTTTTTCTATAATTGCATTTTGATTTGTATTGTTTGTGTAAATACCAGCTTGCCAACCAGTTAACGATATTGCTTTATATCCTAATTTATTTAATAAAATACTTAATTTTGCACTTGATATTTGTTCACCGCTACTTAATAATACATCCATTTCTCTATCTTCTATAGTATCTGATAGTTCATTTGCTTCTGCAATTAATTTATCGGTTGTTTTTCCTTGTGCTGAAACAACAACTACAACATTATTGTTTTTTTCTTTCATTTGTATAATTTTATCTGCTACTATTTTTAATTTTTCATTATCTGCTACAGAGCTACCTCCAAATTTTAAAACTATTGTGTCCATATTTTTTCACGTACCTTTATAAAAAATCTAACGGGAATATTAAAATTTTAATATTCCTTATTTATTATTATATGAGTAAGTAATTTTATAAGTTCATTTTCAAATAACTTTCCATAAATCCTTCTATCTCACCATCCATAACTGCTTGAACGTTTCCAACTTCATAATTTGTTCTATGATCTTTTACCATAGTATATGGGCAAAATACATAAGAACGAATTTGACTTCCCCAGCTAATTTCTTTTTGTTCTCCTTTTAAATCTTCTATTTTTTCTTTTTGCTCTGTTTCTTTTAAGTCAAACAATTTTGATTTTAGCATTTTCATCGCAGTTTCTCTATTTTGAATTTGAGAGCGTTCTGACTGGCAAGATACAACTACATTTGTAGGAATATGTGTAATCCTAATTGCAGAAGAAGTTTTATTAATATGTTGCCCTCCTGCACCGAGAAGCACGATAAGTATCTACTCTTAAATCGTCTGGATTAATTTCAATTTCGATATCATCTGTAATTTCTGGTAAAACCTCAACTGATGCAAATGATGTATGCCTTCTTCCACCACTGTCAAATGGAGAAATTCTGACTAACCTATGTACACCCATTTCAGATTTCATATAGCCATAAGCATTTTCACCAATTATTTCAAATGTTACACTTTTTAAACCAGCCTCTTCCCCTTCTAAATAATCTAGTTCCTTCACTTGATAATTGTTTTTGGCTGCCCATCTTGTATACATTCTATATAACATTTCTGCCCAATCTTGTGATTCTGTTCCACCTGCCCCTGGATGTATTGTTACAATTGAATTGTTTATATCGTATTTACCAGATAGAAAAGTAGTAATTTCAAATTTTTCCATTTCTTTTTGCAATTTAACTGTATTTTTTATAAGTTCTTTTGCCATTTCTACGTCTTCTTCTATTTCGACTAATTCTGTTAATTCTTGCAAATTGGTAATTTCATTTTTTATTTGATTATATTCAGTTGTTTTAATTTTTATTGATTTTATTTGTGATAATACTTTTGTAGAATTTTTACTGTCATTCCAAAATTCACTCTCTGTTGTTTTATTTTCTAATTCTTTTTGCTCTCTTTCTAATCTGTCTATGTCAAAGAGATTCACCTAATTTCTCTATCTTTTCTTTTAATTGTTGCAATTGTCTTGAGTTTTCTTCTAATTCTAACATTTTATCACTCCTCTATTTAAAAACCAATTATTATATACTTTAATTTGTTCTTTATAATTATATCTTACATATTTAAAATAAGCAATAATAATATGTTATTTTTCTTTTTGACTTTTATATGGCCAAATATCAGATAATCTAATATTTCTCATTCCATCTTGGCTTTTTCCTAAAGATATTGTCTCTAATTTTATACTTCCATTTTCTATTTCTTTTTCTATTAATTCAATATCTTCTTCTGATGCCTGCATATTTATAATTTTTAAAACTTTATCGCCAATTTGAGCATTTCTTATTCTCAATTTTAAATCTTTCATTTCAACTGCAAAAGGACCTTTTTTGTTTTCACTTAAAAATTTATTGCAAATTTCTTTTGCTTCATCAAATTTTTTTGTAGATATTAAATTTTCTACTACTGTTCTTATTGCTGCATTAATAGGCTCTTGTGTTAATTCTTGAAGTTGTAATATTGTGAGTTCTGGATCTACAATATGAAATTTATCAGATCTATCTCTTATTGTTATACTAATTTTCATCAAAATTTGTCTTTCTTCTTGCTCTTTAGTTAAGGAAAATTTATTTTTTGGATTTTTTTCTGATTTTTTTTCTGCTTCTTCTGCAATAATTGTACGGGCTTTTTCAATATCTAATGTTCCATTTACTAAATCTCCTATTATTCCTAATATATTTTCAGGCATATTATTTTTTATTCTTTCAATTGCTTGTTGTTGCATAATTTTTGAAATTTTTGTATTAATTTTACTTTCTACTGCATTTACTGACATTAATTTTTCTTTTCGCATTTCTAATGTTATTTTTCTTCCTAAGCAATGTAGTTCTTCTACATCTTCCGTTTGATATTGTGCAATATCAATTGCATCTACAAATTTTTTGACCATTGTTTTTCTATATTTGCTTATTATCATATCTATTTTGTCTAGTGAATCTAAACGTAGTCTTTTTAAATCTTCTGATCTCAACAAAAGATTTAATTTCTCTGCTTGTTCAATTGTAAGAGGATAATTTTGTATCTCTTTTATTTTTGAAATTATTTCATTAGCAACTTTTCTTTTTTCTCTTTTTGAAAGTGTTTTCATTTTTTCTATTTTTTCTTCAATAGTACTAATACATGAATTTATTTGTTTCGTTTCTTCTTCAGATAATTCTACTTGTGTAATAACATTATCTTTTTTATTGTTTTCCAAGAATAATTGTTGATATCTTTTTCTCATTTGTTCTACCTTTTTATTTGCTAATTCTTTATTATTTACTTTTTTTCCATAATTATTTTTTTCACTATTTCTTTGTTTTTCTTGATTTTTAATTATTTTATACAATTGTTCTATCTCTTTTAATGGAATATCTAATTCAAAAGATATCAACTCTAAGTCGAACCCTTTTTTTATTAATTTTTCAATTTCACATAATTCACTATATTTAGTCATACTTTTTTTATTCCTTTATTTATTTTTTATTATTGCAACAAAAGGGGAGTTTTTGTATCCCCTTTTGTTTTTCAAATTACCTCTAGATATATCTAGAGATTTTGGCATAACACCAAGATACAATTTTACTTAAATAAGGCTAAATTACAACAGTTTGTAAATCTTTAAGGAAGTCTAACAATTTTACTTTTTTAGTTTGGTCATAAGTTGCTACAAAATCATTGATAAATGTGGAAAAAGTCATTCGAGCAAGCATTATTGATTCAAATGGTATGCTTATCGTTTTGAAGATTTCATCATAAGATATTTCTTTTAATTCGACAGCTGTTACTGCAATTTTCAAGATTCCCTCTTGATCTTTGGCATTTAATTTATTCAATCCCATAGCCATCAAAACATATTTTACTCTTTCTTCAACAGGTTGTGCTTTATCTATACCTGCTAATACTTCTTCAAAATTAGATATTTCTGGCATACATTCCATTTTAACCTTGGTTTTAGTTTTTTCAATTATTTCAATAATGCTAGGGCTTTCTTCAGAAACTTTAAGTTCTTCATTGCTAAATTTATACGTCTTGTATTTTGCAATTTCCTTAATCAGTTTCATCATGGTTACATGATTTTCTGCATTTTTGAATTTACTTGTTACTTGCTTCGTACACCAAACTTTGTCCCACAGACTATAGCTGATGTTGTTAGCAGTTAAAATTGCTTCCAAATTTGACCAAATTATTTTTTTAGTCTGATTGGCTGCTACAAGTAGATTTTCAAAAAACTCTTTCCTTTTTCCCATTTCGAGCCAGTCTGCAACAAGTTTTACAAATTCTTCATATGAATTAGATTTATTAGCCAATTCAATTAATTCTGGTATTTCTTGTTCATGTTTACCTGACTTTTTTGCTTTGTCTTCATTACCAGGTTCTGGCTTTGCTGATTGCTCATAAATTGCTTCTTGTTTAGAACTAAGCACTTGTGTTTCATCTTCACTATCTTGCAATTGTTTTCCGTAACGAAATTCAAGCAAATCACATTCTGCTATCGCTTGGATGGTTTCTACTGGAGGCTTGTCAAAAATGATTTCAACATTTGCTTCTTGACCTTGAATTACAAGACTGCTCTCAGGATTAAACTCTTTGAAAAAAGACCGAATCAAACATTCAGCATTTTTTTCGCTAGTAAACTTAACCTTTGCCCAAAATTTCATTGTGTTTCTCCTTTCGTTGTGAATATTTTGTTATACTATAAAATCATTCTTGGTATTTCCAATAATTTACTTGGAAATATTCCATTATGGCATAATTATACTATAAATTTACATAATTTACAAGAAAATGTAGTTATTTTTTTCCAATTATCATACCAATTTTTACTTTTGTTTCTATATCATTAGAACTCATATTAATTATTTCATTATCTATTTTTACATTATCCTTCTTTATTATTTGAACTATAGTTGATCCACCATAATCAAAAAAACCTTTTTCTTCAAATTTTGAAAACTCTTTAATATTATGATTATTAATTTTTCCAACTAACATAGCTCCTACTTCTATTTGCAGTACTTTTCCAAAATTGCTAGTATTTAAGACACTAACATTTCTTGAATTTCTTGTATATGCTTTATATTTATTAGAAATAGCTTGTACTGTATGAAGTTTGCCTTTTATATAATATTCTTTTTCTATATTTCCATTATCTAAAAAAACATATCTATGATAATCATCTACTGTTAACCTATATATTAAGCATATGCCATTTTCATATTCTTTACTTAATTGCTCATCCAATATTAAATCCTTTAAATCATATATACTTTGTTTTACTTTAAATGTACTATTTTCACTTAAATTAATCACTTTAAGTTTTGCATCAGCTATAGAAATAAAGCTATCGTTTTGATATGCTTCGCTATTAATTTCCTTTTCTATATTTCTCTTTCTTCTAAAAAAATCTTCAAAAGATTTATATAATTTTACATCTTGATAAGACGTCATATTTATATTATATTCTTTTATAAATTTTTCTATTTTCTTTTTTGAAAATGCACTTTTCTGAAAAACTCCATTTAGTTTTGAAAACCATCTACTTGCAAATACTGTTTTTAATAAAATTCTACCTATATATGTATTATATAAAAAATTTAATTTTTCTTTTCCGTACTCTTTTTCTTTTATAAATTGATTGTTTTCTTTATCCCATATTTTCATTTTTTTATTATCCCATCATAATAATTAAAGTAATTACTGCTATTGCCAATATTGCAAATATTATATACCATATTCCTTTAGGTTTCACAATTTTTATATTTAATATAAAAGCTAGTCCAATAACTAAATAAATAGAAAAATAAATATAAGGAATTGATAAATTTGCATATATTAAATTTATAGCATAAACTAAAGGTATTATTAAAGCTGAATATGTTACTGGTAGACCTATATAATATTTTGTAGCTTCATCTTTATTAGAATTCATATTAAACCAAGCTAATCTTATTATTCCAGCTAACATATAAAATACAAAAACTATATTTAATACTTTTGGTATATTAATTAATATTTTTAAACCTATACAACAAGGCAATACCAAAAAAGATATAACATCAACTAAAGAGTCTATTTGAACACCGAATTCCTTTTCTTCATCATTTCTTTTGCACATTCTTGCAAATTTACCATCAAATAAATCGCATATTCCCGAAATAATTAAACATATCATTGAATATGACAACATCTCATAAAATGCAAAATAAATTCCAATAGCCGAACTTAGCAAGCCTATATAAGTTAATATTACTGATTTATTATATTTTCCTATTAACATACTTTCCTCCATTTATTGTTTCAATCTTGTATATACTGAATCAATTATAATCTGATATTCTTCAATTCTTTCATATTTTGGACAGTTATTGTTGTAATCGTAAATTACCTTCTCCCAATTCGTAGAATCCTCTTTCTTCAAGTAAATTAAGCAATTTAATTTTTCATTTTTTATAAATAATTTTATACTTGATATATTGTTATTTGCTTCTTTTAGTTTATTACTAATTCTATTTATACTAATGTTTTCTCCTTTACTCCCTAATAATATTTTCTTTTTTCTACCTACAATATACAATTTATTTTTATCATCAATAAATCCAATATCTCCAGTTTTAAAATATCCATCATCTGTAAATGCTTTTTTAGTTTCTTCTTCATTGTTAGCATATCCTAAAAAAACATTATCTCCTTTTACAACAATTTCTCCATGTCCATTTTCAGATTTATCAATTATTTTAACATCAATATTCTCAAATATAGTTCCCACACTTTCAAAATCATCTCTATTTGGATATTCAATAGCAAAAGATGATGCTGTTTCAGATAAAGCATATGCTTCAAGCAAATTTAATCCACTATCTTTATAAAATTTTCTTATATTTTTATCCCAATTTGCTCCGCCACAAAATAAATACCTAATTCTATTTCCAAATACTTTTGTTAAATTGTCTTTTGCTACATTATACATATTAATATAAATTAAAGGAACAGAACAAAAAATTGTTGGATTAACTTCTAATAATTCTTTAGGTATTTCTTGTGTTGAACTCGCTAAATATATTTTAAATCCAAATAATAAGGAATAAACAAAATTATATATATTTCCATATGTATGTGTTAAAGGCAAAAATAAATAACAAATATCATTTTCATCAGGTTTTGCTCTTAAACTTAATGGTTTTGCTCCTGCAAAAATGTTTTTCAAGGATAATTTAACTGCTTTTGGCATAGCACTTGTCCCACTTGTAAATATTATTTTTACACATTCGTCACTATTTTTACTTTCAAAATCAAACATTTCACTTTTTTTATTATTTAGTTCTTTTCCAATTTTTAAAATTTCTTGGTATTTTTCTTCCATGCAAATATAAAGCATCTCTTTATATTTGTTTTTTAATTGATTTACTATTTCTTTTTTTGAACTACTATATATAATACAATCTACATTTAATAAATTAATGGCATAGTCTACATCATCATATTTCCATTCTTTTGAAATTGTAACACTTTCTCCAACATAGCTCATAATTGCAATATCTGTTATCATCCAATTTATAGAATTCTCTGAAAATATCATTATTTTCTTGCCTTTTAAATTTTTACTTAATAAATATTCTGCCAAATATACAGATTTTTCAATGAATTTACCAAATGTTATACTTTTATAACGACCGTTTTCTTTTTCAAATATATAATCATTATTTTTCCATTTTTGATAATCACTTTTTAGTACTTCTTCTATTTTAATCATAAATATTACACTCCATCAAAACATATTCATAGTGCTCCTTAACTAGTTCTTCAGCATACTTTTGAGTTATCTTTCCATCTCTTGCTAATGCTCCAATACTTGGCAATTTGTTCTTTTTTAGTTCTTCTTCTATTGCTCCTACTAATGCTGTTCCTAGTCCAGCATGATTTCTATCTACTCCCATATATAGCATAACATATTCTTTTGGATTTTTCTTTAATTTTAGGATACTTAATAAATTCAATATATTTAAGTGATATACTTTATTATAATAGTTTGGAATACTTATATAAAATCCTACTGGTTTATTATCTAAATATGCCATTTTTATCATTTCAGTTCGTATTATTTTTTTGTAATCTCCAAATATTTCCTTAAAATCTTCTATGGATAAATTTTTAAAAATAGGAAAATCACTATATAAGTCTGTTATTAAATAATAAAGTTCACTAACTACTTTATCGTAATTCTTAATATTAGGGCTAACTATGGTATAACCTTTTTTTCTAAATTCTTCATATCTGTTTTCAAATTTTCCATTAAAATATGTGTCCTTTATTATTGGAAATCTTCTAGAAGTATAATGTTCTATAACCTTATAATTATTTTCAAGAAATAATTTATAATAATATTGCTTATTATATGGTTCATCTGTATATGGCTGATAGTCAAACATGTTTATTTTTAATCTATATTTTATCCAAAATGAAGAATCTACAGGTCCAACTATTTTTTTGTATCCATTTTCTTTAGCAAAATTATAAGCTATTTCAAACAAAAATTTTGCAACATTACTATCTTCAATACATTCAAAGTAACCAATGTATGCAATTTCATCATTTGGATATGTAGTAATGCAAAACCTTCCTACAACTTTATTATTGTTATAAAGCAAAAATTTGTCTAAATGAAAGTATTTACTTAATATATGTTTATTTAATAATAATTTTTTCATTTGTTTAGCATCTTCCATATTTGTATTTTTATTATAAAGTTTTTTGGGTAAATTAATAAATTCTTTTATAGCATCACTTTCATATTCGAACTTTCTATATTCCATTTTTCTGTCCTTTCTAATATTTCAATTTCGCCTGAAAAACCATCCATCTTTATTATATCTCCTGTTTTTATTGTATCTAATAAATTTTCTACCCCAACAATATATGGCACTTTTAATTCTCTAGAAATTATTGCTGTATGTGATAATAATGAACCCTTTTCTGCAATAACTCCTTTTGCAGTCGCTAACAAGAAAACCCAGCCTGGATCTGTCATTTTTGTAATTAAAATTTTGTCTTTACAATTTGATATATCATTAATATTTTCTATAACTAGTGCTTCCCCTTGTGCTATTCCATTTGAACATGGAATTCCTCTTAATGTATTATTATTTTTATAAACTTTATTTGAATTCACATTTATATGTGATTTATTAAATTCTTTTTCTTCAAATATCAGTCTTGAATATGCTGGCAATAAGCTATACATTTCGTAATCTTTTTTTCTTGCTTCTACTATTTTTTGCATATTTTTATTATCATCTATTAATTCAAATATTTCATCAACAGTTAAATAATATATATCTTTTTTAGTTGCAATTATATTTTTACTTTCAAACTTTTCTCCTATTGCTAAAAATATTTCTCTAACCATTCCAAAAATTCTACTTCTATTTAATCTTGATATTTCTCTATTTTTTATTCCTATTTTACATTTATTAACTAATTTTTCTATTTTTTTATCCTTTATATCAAATTTTTCTTCATTTTTTTTATTTACATATTCATATAAAGTTTCTAATTTTTCCTTATCCAAATTATATTCATTTATTTTATTTTCTAATAAACTTCTGTCAGTTCTAAATGTACTACTTTCAAGTTTTAATTCTTCTAAATTTCTATCTCCATAGATTTTTATATATTCATCAATTCTACTATTATATTCCTCTTTAGAAATTTTATCTTTTTCATAAGCTATTTTTATTAATTCTTCTATTGGTTTCACACTTTCAATGTTTGATATTCCGCTTATATATTCATTTGCAATTTTTTCATAATCTTCAGTTTGTTTTTTTAATCTATTTTTTAATAGTCCTGTATATACAAATGTATACATATCATTTATTAATGTAATATCCCAAAAGTTTAATAACCTGTTTTTTACCTCGTAATATAGTTTTGCAATTTCTTTTTCGGTTTTTTCTTTTGAAAAATTATCATAAAAATATTTGTTTACTTCAATAAATTCTTTATTTAATATATCCATACTTTTTTGAACATTTAGAAATTCATATATAAAATTAAAATATGCCATAAATCTTGTTTTAAATGATAATTTTACTTTTTCATTATTATAGTTTTTATTTTTTACTCCGAGCATTTCTTGCCATATTGGGATTATCTTACTATTTAGAGGCAAAAATTTTAATATTGTGTACCAATTACTTATCTTATAATATACTCTTCCATTAACATTTCCAACCATATTAGAAAAAACATCTTCATACCTTTTTATAGCTTTTTTATCCTTCAATATTCTATAACTTATTCCTTTAAATACTCCTGTATATATTACATTTACAAATGAACATGTTAAAGGTAAACTTATTCCAGGATAGCTTTCAACAATGTTACTATTATCTAAAATTAAAGGTTTTGAATCATCTATTGTCGTAATTAGCCTTGCCTGTAAAAAATATATTTTATTATCTTTTATAGCAAATTCTATATCTAAATATTCTCCCAAATATTTTTTTATTTCTACAGATTTATTGATTAATTCTTCAATTGTCCTTTTGTCTAAATAATCTTCTTTTCCTTCATAATAATATATATTATCAGTCAAATTATAATAATAACTTGTTGTATCGACTTTATCTTGTACAATATTTTCTCCAATACCCTTTCCAACTGTTATTACAGCTTCATTTAGAATTCCTTTAGGATTTGCAGTAAAAATTACACCTGATAATTCTGAATCTATCATTTTTTGTACTAATACATTCATTTTTAAATCAGCAACTTTTATATTATTTTTTCTTATATATTCTAATACATTTTCATTATATAAAGACTTAAAACATAGCTTTATTTTTTCATTTATATCTTCTTTTTTTACATTTAGAAAAGTATCAAATTGACCTGCAAAACTATTTTTTAATCCATCTTCGATATTAGAAGATGACCTTACAGAATATAAATCATCCCCTAATTCTAGATTTAATTTTATATTTATTTTTTCATCAAATAATTTCTTTAGTTTTACACTTAAATCATGAGAACTTAGATATTTACTATTATTTAATAATTCTTCAAATTCCGAACTATTTTTTACTATATCTTCATATTTTATAATAATGAAATCGGGTACATTTATATTATTTTCTTTTAAAATAATTAAATTATCAATTTTACTTCCATACATTATATTTTACCTACTATTAAATACATTACTACTGTAATCAACATAAGTGATTCTTGTATATATGTATATCTTTCTACTTTATCAACAATTTTGTATTGTGTTGGATCTTTGATGAAATTTATAAATTTAGCTGACATCCATAACACATTAATTAACAATAAAACTACTGATATTTTATTTAAGTTTATAACTAACAAAATATTTGTTAGTATATCTGCCCATGTTAATATAAATACAAATTTTGTTGCCTTTTTATATCCAAATAATTTTGAATATGTTGTATAATCATTTTCATCTTTTGGTGCTTTTATTTTTCTTGAAACTTCCCAAATTAGTGCTGGGAAATATAATGTCAATAATACTAGAAAATTAGTTAGAGTAAATGCCGGCAAACTATATTTTATACAGGTAAATGATACTATGTATAAATTTACTATCATTTGTACTGGATTATGTGTTACTAATGCTAATGGTAAACTTGGTTGTATTTTACTTTTTTGAAAAAACCATTTACTCATTAGGAAACCATAAAAGTATAAGAATGCAAAAAAATATATATTATTCATAAATATTACATTTAATATTAATGCTATAGTTTGTACTATTAAACATATTATTATCAAGTCTTTTTTCTTTACTCTACCACTAGGAAGTGGTCTTTGTGCAAATAATTTTTTATCTGTTTCATAATCTTTAAAATCATCAGCTATTCTAAGCCACATTAAAAATGCAAATATTGTATAACTTCCTACAAATTCTTGAATTCCAATATTAAAACTTGTAATACCATTATTTAAAAGTATTATAAAATATATTTCAAAAAATACTATTAATCCTAATACGAATCTCGGTATTATAGGATACATTTCTTTAAAATAAATATGTAATCTTTTTAACACCTTTTTTACCTCTATTCTTCAATTTTTACTATTCCTGTTGTACCATCAATTGTTATTTTCATCCCATCTTTTATTTTATTCATTACAGAATGGCAACTTACAATAGCTGGTATTCCATATTCTCTTGAAACTATTGCTGCATGACAAAGAATGCCTCCATATTCAGTTACAATTCCTGATAAAATAGCAAACTTTGGAGTCCATCCAGTATCTGTAAATTTTGTTACTAATATGTCATGTTCTTGTAATCTATCTATTTGGCTAAAATCTTCTATAACTCTTGCTATTCCTGTTACAATTCCGTTATTTGCTCCTAATCCTTTTATTTGAGTGTCTTTAGCTGTATTGCCATTTTCATTATTGTTTTCACTACTAAATATACTTCCTATTTCATTTTCACTTAAATAATTTCTAAATGAATTATAATAATCTTTATTTTTGTTAATTATTTCATTAATCGCTTCTTTTTCTAATTTTCCATCTATAAAGTCCCAAATTTGTCCTACTTTTAAAAACCATATATCTTCTGTGTTTTCAATAATTTCTTCCTTTTTTAAATGTTTTGCGAGCTCAATTGTATAAATTCTTATAATGTAATAAAATCTTGTAGAAATATCTCTAAATTCTTCTCTCCACCATAACATTTTTCTCATATTTTCTACTTTAGTTTTTATTTTTTTCATTCTGCTTGGGCTTACTTGTTTTGATATAGAATTTAATATTTTTTCATATATTTCTTTTCCTTTTTTCTTGTCTTCTACAGGGCTAAAATTATCTTCCAATTTTATCATATCTTTTATATTTATAATTATAGGTTTGATGTCTTCGTAATAACACGGATATGTAACATCTAATTCTTTATCTGAATGATATCCATATTTTTCAATTATTTCTTTTACATCTAACATTTTGTTTTCTGTAGAATTTATACTTTTTACTAACTCGTCTATACTTTTTTCTGTCCAATATTTATAAGATGTTTCATCATTTCTTATTTTCCTTGTTACATCCCACATATCATAAAAAGGTAATAAATGCGATATATTGTCTATACTTCCAAGTAGTGATAAATAATCTCCTTCTGATACGTATTTTAATAAACTATCTTTATACAATGATTGATGTATTGTATTTATAAATATTTGCCAAAAATATGTTGATTCACTTTGTAAATATGTTTTTTTGGTTAGCTCGTACCATGTTTGTTTTATATCTGTTATTTCTTTTTTATCATATTTATTTTTATAATCATTGTACTTGTTCAATAAATCTTGTTTATAGTTTTCTGCATTTTGATTTCTTTCTTTTAATATCTTCTTTTGAGCTAAAGCCATTTGTAATATATGTGTAATTGTTTTTAGACTGGCTTTTGTTGTTTTTCCATCACCTTCATAATTAATTTTTACACCATATTCACTATCAAATTCTCTTTCTTTATATCCTACAACTTGACTCATTCCATGTTTTACAACAGACATATTCCAGTAACATCTTGCATAAAACATATCTCCTAGTTTTTTATTTACATCTTCTTCTTTTAAAATTTTTGAATCTAATATAAATTTTCTTAATGTAAAATTCCAAATATATTCATATAAGCTCCACATATATGGGGTACATATTGAAGCTGATACTCCGCCATCTTTAAAATCAGCTGTTGACCACATATCTTTTATTCCCAAATACTTAATGCTTGTAATTTTTCTTGCCTGAAGTATATATAATTCATCATTTTCTATTGCAAATTCTATATCACAAGGATATCCAAAATGAATTTGTATTTTTAAAAATTCTTTTGCAATTTGTGCTAGCTTTTGAGAAGTTAATATTTTATTATTTTCGCCTATTGTCCCTTTTTTTTCATACCAATTATAATAATATTGCTCTGGTACAACTTTTCCACTTACAATGTTTTCACCTAATCCTTTTGCAACCTCAATAAGCATTGTTTTATCTTCTCCTGTTACTGGATTAACTGTAAAGCATATTCCACTATAATCTGAATTAACCATTTCTTGTATTATTACCGACATTTTTAAATTATCTAATTTTATATTATTGTTTATTAAATACCTTAATAGTACTTCTGAAAACATTGATTTATAACATGCAATTATTGATTTTTCTATATTATCTATTCCTTTTATATTTAAAAATGTTTCATATTGACCAGCAAAAGAAAAATTTTCTAAATCTTCCTTTGTTCCACTACTTCTAATAGCATAGTTCTTATATGAATCAATATTTGCATTTATTTCATTTTTTATTGAATCTTCAATTTTTACATCATCAAATAATTTTAATATTTTCTCACTTATTTCTTTTACATTATCTTTATTTAATTCTTTCATAAGATTTTCAATATTATTATCTATTTTATTTGATTTTATTATTTGTGTATATGTATCACTATCTAGTACAATACCATTTGGTATATTAAAACCATTTGACTTCATTTCTATTAAAAATTTTGCCTTATTTCCAATTTTCCCATTATCTTTATCATTAAATTTTATTAACATTTTTTATCCCCGCTTATCTAAAACATATTTTTCCTTAATTTCATAAAATATAACATTATATTTATTAATATGTGTGTTAATGTTCCAAGTGTAATATAACACAGGTTCATTAAAAGTGTGATTTTGTAAAAACAATTTACAACTAAAACACACCCAATAACAGAATCAGCTTGATCTAGAATTATGAAGAATATCTTTTTTTTACCTTCAGTCGTTTTTCCTGGCAAGATATTTAATCTTCTCTTTATAAAACTATTAGGCAATTCACAGAGAGCATAAGCTAGTCCTAAAAGAATACCAAGCATAATATTATATGTAAATGTATTGTCATGATTTACATATAAGAAATTGTACTGTTCTATTTTTGATACACTACATATTAATCCCCATAAACATGCTGTAAATATATTGAAAACAATATAACCTATTAATCCTTTCCATGTTTTATTATCGCCAAATATTCTTTTTCCATCTATAAATTTTTTATTTCCGTCTAGTGGTATTGCTAAGCCTTTTAAAATTTTTGATTTGCACCATACCATATTTAATATGCCTGCCAAAATTGGTGACATTAAAGTTATATACATACTTAAAATATTATTTACCATTTTTTACCTCAATATTTATATATTTCGACAAAATGTTACAATTTCTTTATACCATATTAACAAAAAAATTTCAACAATATAGGCACTTTTTTAGTCTATATTTGCTGTAAATTCTTGCCTTCTAAAGTTTATTTTGGTAAATAAAAAGAAGTGTCATCCAATTTCTTTTGGATACACTCCTTAAACTATTTAAGCATTCTTCCCACAACAGTTCTTATACTTTTTACCCGAACCACAAGTTCTGTCCCATTTAGTATATATAGTATATATAATATGTCAATAAATTTACCTTTCATATTCATAATAATACAAAATATTATTGTCTATATCAAATACTCCAAATGAAACTGAATAA
>CANQPY010000037.1 GCA_947625835.1 uncultured Clostridia bacterium
CTTCTTGTAACGCATTTTATTTTATCATACTTCTCACCTATTTGTCAAGCATTTCCTTGCAATTATATTGTGCTTTTTATATTATCCAATTCTTCCTTGCTTATTCCTATGTATTTCATTATTTTTTCCTCTGGTTCACCAAATTTTAGCATATTTTTTGCTACATTTTTTATTCCTTCTCTTAACCCCTCTTCTTTATATTGTATTTCTAAATCTAATAAACATTTTGTAAATGGACTCATTTTGGTTTCCTCCTTTCTTTCTAATTTTTCCAATAGTTCTTCTGCTTTTTCTTTTCCTATGTTTGGTTCTATGATATTTTTTATTATTTCTCCCATTATTTCTCTTTCGCTTTTATTTTCTATTTTTTCTACTATTTTGTCCATCATTTTTTCTATTTCTTCTCTTGTTTTACATTTTTCTATTATCATTATGTTTCCAAATAAACTGTTTTTTTCCATTAATTCTTCAAATGTGTATTTTTGTACTTCGATTAGATTGTATTGAAAATCTATTTCGTTTTCTTTGTAAATTTTTGATTGATATTGTTTGTATTTCATGTTTTCTTTTGCATTCCATTTCTTGTTTCCTGTATATATTACTATTGGTATTACTATTGGATATATACTTTCTTCTTCTAAATATGTTTTTTGTATTATGCTTTCTCTTCTTATTATTTCTCCTACATATTCCCAAATTCTTAATATCATGTCTTTATCTATAACACTTTGATGTTCTACTAAAAAGTATACTGGTTTTTCTTTTATTTTATATATTATATCAGCTTGCCTATTTCTATAATTTGTTGTTATAAAATCTGTTTTGCATTGAACTATTTCATCTTCTTCTATTTTTTCTTTTACATTTAGAAATTGATTTATAAATTTTGCCATTTCTTTTTTTATACTTAGTACATTTCTGAACATTTTATCATGCTTTTTGTCTATTTCTTGTACTTTTTTCTTGTCGTATTTGCTTTCTAATTCATATTCTTCTGGTTCTTCACTTAATTGTAAAATATTATTTGATTTTATGTACTCTACATATTGCTTATATGTTATAAATTTCATTTTTTTCCTTCTTTCTTTATTTTAATTCTTTTTTATTTGTTTGTCAAGTTTTATTTTAAGGTAAAGTTGTTGCTTTATTTTTATCCTCATCTCCTTTTCTTTTATTTTTTGTTTTTCTGGGATTTTTTAGATTTTTAAATTTTTTTAGATTTAAATAATTTTTGAATTAATTAATTCGGTTTACATTTATATAGTAATACCATTTCTTGGAAATGTCAATACTTTTTTTTAATTTAAAATACTTCAGCTATTATTTTGTTACTGTTCAGACTTTAACTTGCTTGCTATAAAAAGTTCAATATATTTTTTATTTATAATTGATTTTAGTCTGAACAGTAACATTATTTTAACTGAAGTATTTTATGTTATAACATTAGTTTATCCTTTGCTCTTTATATTATATACTTATATTTTAAGAATAACTTTTTTATGTGTTTTCTTTTGCTAATTTTTCTATTTGTTCTTTTTTTAAGCCAGTAATTTCTTCTATATCTGAAATTTTCATTTTTCTTTGTAACATTTTATTTGCAATTGAAATCTTTCCTTCTCTTAATCCTTCTTCTTTATATTGTATTTCTAAATCTAATAAACATTTTGTAAATGGACTCATTTGGGTTTCCTCCTTTCTTTCTAATTTTTCCAATAGTTCTTCTGCTTTTTCTTTTCCTATGTTTGGTTCTATGATATTTTTTATTATTTCTCCCATTATTTCTCTTTCGCTTTTATTTTCTATTTTTTCTACTATTTTGTCCATCATTTTTTCTATTTCTTCTCTTGTTTTACATTTTTCTATTATCATTATGTTTCCAAATAAACTGTTTTTTTCCATTAATTCTTCAAATGTGTATTTTTGTACTTCGATTAGATTGTATTGAAAATCTATTTCGTTTTCTTTGTAAATTTTTGATTGATATTGTTTGTATTTCATGTTTTCTTTTGCATTCCATTTCTTGTTTCCTGTATATATTACTATTGGTATTACTATTGGATATATACTTTCTTCTTCTAAATATGTTTTTTGTATTATGCTTTCTCTTCTTATTATTTCTCCTACATATTCCCAAATTCTTAATATCATGTCTTTATCTATAACACTTTGATGTTCTACTAAAAAGTATACTGGTTTTTCTTTTATTTTATATATTATATCAGCTTGCCTATTTCTATAATTTGTTGTTATAAAATCTGTTTTGCATTGAACTATTTCATCTTCTTCTATTTTTTCTTTTACATTTAGAAATTGATTTATAAATTTTGCCATTTCTTTTTTTATACTTAGTACATTTCTGAACATTTTATCATGCTTTTTGTCTATTTCTTGTACTTTTTTCTTGTTGTATTTGCTTTCTAATTCATATTCTTCTGATTCTTCTCTTAATTGTAAAGCGTTGTTTGATTTTATGTACTCTACATATTGCTTATATGTTATAAATTTCATTTCATTCCTTCTTTCTTTATTTTAATTCTTTTTAATTTGTTTGTCAAGTTTTATTTTAGAGTAAAGTCTATGTTTTATTTTTATTTTCACTTCTTTTGCTTTTATTTTTTGTTTTTCTGGGATTTTTTAGATTTTTAAATTTTTTTAGATTTAAATAATTTTTGAATTAATTAATTCCGTTTACATTTATATAGTAATACCATTTTCTGGAAATGGCAATATTTTTTCATAAAAAAAGCTTTGGGACTTCGTTTTTTTTTGTTACTCTTTCCCAAAGTTTTTCTTTATTTTTTCTTATTTATCTTGTCTTGCCTATAAGAAGAAATTTTAAATTCATTTTTGTTATCAAATGCTATTTGAATTAATTTTGTAAAATTATCTTTACTTGGTTTGCCATATTCATGAATTGTCATACTTGCTTTATATTGTTTTAATGTATCAAAAGTGTTCATCATACCCATACCTGTTCCACCATTATCTCCATGAGTTGTGCTTGGTTTTATGCCGAGATTTTCTAATGTTTCTAGTTCAAATTCAATACCGGAATCATACACATATAAACTGTATATTCCTTCTATTATTCCTAATCTTACTAATATACTTTTATTAGTGTTTTCTGAATAATTTATAGCAATTATTGCATTTTTAATAAGGTCTGCTAATAAAATTTCTAATTTGTCTTTATCTATATAATTATTAACCATATGATGAATATTTCCGCTTAATTGAAGTTGGAAATCAATTTTACTTTTTACACATTCTGATTGCATATATGCTAGCATATCATCAATTTCTGGTATATCTGTTTTTCCTAATTCTATAACTGTTTCTTGCTTTAATTCTTTAGTAATATCTTCTAATCTATCTTTTAAGTCTAGTTCTTCTCCTACTTCACTATTTACCATTAATGTATTTAGCTTATATTCTAATGCTTTTTGTTTGTGTGCAATTGAATGACTTATTTTGCTGAAGTTTAAATTTTCTTTTTCTAATTCTTCAACTTCCTTCTTTTTGTTTTCTAGTTCTTCTTTTGTTTCGTTTAGATCTTTTACTAACATTTTTTGTTTATAGTATAGTTTTAAGGACTTTTGGATGGTGATGAACATGATGATGGCAAAAAATATTAATGCCATTCCATAATTCTTTATAGTTTCAAATTCAAATTCTGTTGATACTATTAAAGTAATTAGAAACAATATAGTAATGCTTATGTTTAAAATCAAAACATTAAAATAATCATTGCTTAATTTCTTCTGTACAAACGTAAAACCTTGTTTAAATCTTTTTATCTTTAAAAACAAACAAACTATTATGGCATATAATATGGCAACAACAATAAATCTACCATAAATATCATTTATACCTAATATAATATTAGGCACATAACTAATACATATTGCCATATAATACAAAATATAATTAATACTTAAAGATATAACCGTAATGCATAATGAATATCCCTCATCATTTTTTGTATTTATCGAAAAAGTTATTGATAATAAAAATGCTAAAATTATTGTACTATTTAAAAATCCATTTGAATCTCTTATTACTTTACATATGACTGAGATAAAAATTATAATTACATATGTTATTATTTTTTTATATATATTATGTTCTAAAATATTTACTATTTTTGTAGATAAGTAATAAGTTCCACATATTTTCAATATATTAATCAACATTTGTATTAATTGTATTTGTGCATCATTATTCATTATATTTTTCCTTTCATATATTTTATTATTATTATATATAAAAAGAAACGGATAATCAATATATATAATTTAAAAATTATCATACATTAATTATCCTTATTTTTTAATGTTACATTCCTAACCAGTATTGAACATATCTCCAAAAGTCTTCCCAGCTCATGCTACACACCACCTTTCTCCTTTCGTTCTAACTTTGTTGTTAATAAAAAAATACCATTTATTACTTACAAATAAACGGTATTTCTTTATAGAAAAAGATGGCAAATTATGGCGAAAAATGTCGAAAAATGAAAAAATCTAGTATTTGTATACTAGATCATCTTCTTTATTTTATCAACATAATAGTATAGAAACTCCATAGGTGTTGGTATTCCTGTTTCATAATTTACTCTTGCAGTATAATATTTTTCTAAATCATCAATAGACGAAACTCTCCATGCATGAATAATTGCATTTTGTATTCCATTTGTAATGGTATTACTAGACTTTTTATAAACTTTTGTTAAATGTCTAATAACATTTTCATCTGAATTTTCATTTTGTATTAAAAAGAAAATTGCATCATGAATGTATTGTCTTCCTTTTAGCTTTGATGTTACACCTATCAAATCTAATTCATGATTAATACATTCAGAAATCTTATTTTCGTTTTCTTTTAATTCTTCTTTTAAGGTCTCAACAGTTTGTTTTGGAGCTAATTCTCTAAGGCTAATAAATTTATTAAATACATAATCACAAGAATAGTTAGTGTGATCCTTATACAAAATAATATCTGCTCCATCTCTATGAAGAATGTCATATGTTCGCTTAGAATTTATATGAGTAGTTACTATAATTATAGGTTTATATCTTAATTTTAGTCTCTTTAACTCTGGTATAAAGCCTAAAGAATCATTGTTTCCCGTTGTACTATTATTTAATTCTAAATCTAAAATTATACCTTCTGGACGTTTTGATTTTACATAGTTTAAGCCCTCTATATCAGAATCAGTTAGTGCCACTATTTCTATGTCTTTTCTATTTTTAGCACATTCTATAAAATTATTGCAATCATTTACATCATCTTCTATTATTAATATTTTCATAGGTTTAACTTCTTCCATATTTAACCCTCCTTAATTCCTATTCATAATATACCATAAATTATCAAATAATACTATATTTGAACAAAATATTTTTCTATCTTTTTATTAACTTTTTATTGTAAAATGAACAAAAAGTAGGAGGTGTTCGTTTGAGTGATATAAATAGTGTTACTAATAAAATTGATTTAGAAAAATCCGAGCAAATTAAAAGAGGACAAAGAATCAAAATGATTCGTGAACATGAACTATGTATGAATAAAACTCAATTTGCAAAAGCAATTGGAGTTTCGGGGCAATTTTTAGGATTAGTAGAAGATGGAAAAGGAAATTTAGTTTATAAAAGTATAAAGAAATTAAGAGATTTAAGTGGTCATTCTGCAGATTTCATTTTATATGGTCTAGACGACAATATAATTAAAGAAACCAGAAAATGTTTAAATAAATATTCTGAAACTCAAATTATAGAAACTTTAGAAACAATAAAAAATATTACTCATTTTATTAAAAATTTATAGGAATTTTAAAATAATAATTCCTATAGATTGTATTAAAAATAAATTTAATGTATTTGATGTTAGTAAATTGTTAGTTGCTTCAATTACACCTAACATTTTATTTTTTTGCATTTTGTATTGTCTTTGTGATTCAAAAAAAGTTATTAGCTCAGGTATACTAGTAATTAGACCTAATAAAACTCCAATTATAATTTGTGGAATGTTAAATTCATTATATAAATAATTTAATGTACCTCCTAGTAATTCTCCTATTAAATATAATAAAATTCCTGTTCCAATTAAAATAAGTGTATACAATAAAGTTTTTCTAGTGTTTCCTTTTTCTTTCCTTCCCTCTTCTTCAATTTTCTTTTCTATTTCTCTATTTTCTTTTTTTAAATATAGTTTATTTGCATTATTGTTTAAATAATAAAATAATGCATATAGTATAAAAAAAATTGGAACGAAATTTAGGTCCATTTCAATATTATTCCAAAGCAAAAAAATTGGTATTAATATTGTTATTAATACTAAAACGCAATCTATTTTTATAGCTTGATTTGTAAAAGCTTCTCTATTTTTGTTTACTATAATAGATGCTATATATTGAATGAAGTTAATAATATTTGAACTTAAAATATTAAAAATGCTAGTATCCATTAACCCATTTAAGCTTGAAATACTAACAGTTAAAAATTCTGGAATAGAAGTTGCATATCCCGATATATTTCCTACAGTTTTTGGCTTTAAATTTAAATTTTCTGCCAATTTCCTTATGGTTTGTACTAAAATATATTTTGAAATTAAAACAATTAAACTTGTGTATATTATAAATTCAGTAATTTTTAAAATCATTTTATCGCTCCTCTTTTTTTATTTTTCCCGATTTCTTGATAATTATTAAGAAATATAGTATAATAAGACCATTATTGGAAAAGGAGAAAAATAGAAATGGAAGAAGTTCAAGTTGGAAGAATTTATCGTCACTTCAAAGGTCATTACTATTATGTAATTTGTGTTGGTTTTGACTCGGAAACTAGGGAAAAAATTGTAGCATATAAGCATTTAGATGGTTCAGAAATGATTTGTATGCGCTCGGAAAAAATGTTTTTAGAAGAAATTCCAGAAAGACCAGACAATGTTACAGGTCAAAAATTTAGATTTGAATTAGTAGAAAATATAGATAAAGAATTGTTAAAATCTTAAGGAGGCAAATTATGATTGATATTAAATTTTTAAGAGAAAATCCAAGTTTAGTAAAAGAAAATATAAAGAAAAAATTTCAAGACCATAAACTTATTTTGGTAGATGAAGTTATAGAATTAGATTTAAAAAATAGAGAAGTAAAATTAAATGGTGATAATTTAAGAGCAGAAAGGAAAAATTTAAGTAACCAAATTGGAAGTCTTATGAAATCTGGAAATAAAGAGGAAGCAGAAAAAGTAAAACTTCAAGTAAATGACATTAATAAAAAATTAGAAGAAAATGAAAAATTAGAAAATGAATATGCAGAAGAAATAAAAACAAGAATGATGAAAATTCCGAACATGATTCATGAATCTGTACCAATTGGAAAAGATGATAGTGAAAATGTTGAAATAGAAAGATTTGGTGAACCTATTGTACCTGATTATGAAATTCCTCATCATAGTGATATTATGGAAGCTCTTGGTGGACTAGATTTAGAAAGTAGCAGACGTGTAGCTGGACAAGGTTTCTACTATTTATTGGGAGATGTTGCAAGATTACACTCAGCTATTTTAACATATGCTAGAGACTTTATGATTAACAAAGGTTTTACTTATTGCATTCCACCTTTTATGATTCGTTCTGATGTTGTAACTGGCGTTATGAGTTTCGAAGAAATGGATGCTATGATGTATAAAATAGAAGGTGAAGATTTATACTTAATTGGTACAAGCGAACATTCTATGATTGGCAAATTTAAAGATCAAATATTAAGAAAAGAAGATATGCCATATACAATGACTTCTTATTCTCCATGTTTTAGAAAAGAAAAGGGTTCTCATGGCTTAGAAGAACGTGGTGTTTACCGTATACATCAATTTGAAAAACAAGAAATGATTGTTGTTTGTGAACCAGAAGATAGTTGGCAATGGTATGATAAAATGTGGTCATATACAGTAGAATTTTTTAGAAGTATGAATATTCCTGTTAGGACATTAGAATGCTGTAGTGGAGATTTAGCAGATCTAAAAGCAAAATCTTGTGATGTAGAAGCTTGGTCACCAAGACAACAAAAATATTTTGAAGTTGGAAGTTGTTCTAATTTGACAGATGCACAAGCTCGTAGATTAGGAATAAGAATTAAAGGAGAAAATGGAAATTATTTTGCTCATACTTTAAATAACACAGTAGTTGCTCCACCTCGTATGTTAATTTCTATTATGGAAAACAATTATCAGCCAGATGGAAGTGTTATTGTGCCAGAAGTTTTAAGACCATATATGGGTGGATTGGAGAAAATAGATGTTAGTAAAAAATCCTAAGTTTGAAATATCTGCAGTAAGTCCAAAACAATATCCAAAAAATAACTTACCTGAAATTGTGTTAGTTGGAAAATCAAATGTTGGTAAATCTAGTTTTATTAATACTATGATTAATAGAAAAAAATTAGCAAGAACCAGTAGTGAACCTGGTAAAACTCGCCAAATTAATTTTTATAATATGGATAATATTTTCTACTTTGTAGATTTACCTCGGATATGGATATAGCAAAATGTCTAAAAAAGAGCAAGAATTTGTCCGGAAAATTTATTGAAGAATATTTGTTTAATCGTAAAGAAATTTCTTTAATTATATTTTTAGTTGACATTAGGAACTCACCTACTGAAAATGATAAATTGATGTATAATTATATTATTTCTTCTAAAACACCTTGTATTATTCTTGCAAATAAAGCAGATAAAATTGCTATTACTAAAGTAGAAGATTGTGTTAAAGCTTTGCAAAAACAATTAAATCCGCTTCGGAGATGTTCCAACTTTTCCTTTTTCTTCTGAAAGAAAAATATATCAAGATGAAGTTTGGAATATTATTGAAAATTTTATATAATAAAATGGAACTATCTATAAAATTATAGTTAGTTCCATTTTTTAATATTCTAGGATTTAGATTTTTTTAGCAATTTTATAGCATAGAAAATCTTTATTCCTTTTTTTTAGCAACAACATTTACATTTTTTTTCTTTTTTTCTGTTACAACAAAACATTAATATAATTGCTAATATTAATAATAATCCTAATATTACTGCTAAAACTATAATTGCTGCTAAGTTTGCTAAGATAGCTGCAGATATTGCTGCTCCAATAAGCAATCCTATTACAATAGCAAATGCTGTTAAAAGGATGATTGCTACGATACCGAAACAATTTTTTCTTTTTGTGCATTTTTCTTCTTTATTGTCATAGCAATAAATGGTTTCTTGTGGCTCCATGGTAAAAGTCACCTCCCATACAGTACCTTGTTTGATACTATATTATATAATATGACATTATTTTTCAATTTGTGACTTTTTCTTATAGATAAAAATAGCATAAAAGCAGAAGATTATTCTCCTGCTTTTTTTTCTATTTTTGTAATAGCTTTAATAGCTTTTTCTCTTGGTAGCACTACAATATGCTCACACCCTTGGCATTTTAGTTTAAAGTCTACCCCTACTCTTGTAATTTCCCACAATTTGCTTCCACAGGGATGTTGCTTTTTTGTTCTTACAATATCTCCTATATTATATTCCATATTTAAAGCTCCTTTATTGCTTTTTCAAATCTTTTTTTGATGCTTTCTTTTCCTAATACCTGCATTATTTCATACATATCTGGAGTATTGGTTCTTGAAGTTAGGGCAACTCTTAATACTGTACTTACATCTCCAACATGTGCTTTGTATTTTTCTGGATTTTCTTTAAATTCTTTTACTTCTTTTGCGTATCCCATATCTCCTGCTAATTCTTTAATTTTATCAAACCAAGTTTGTTTATCATCATTTTCGTCATAGTATTTTTCTAGATATAAAGTCAATATTTTTTTAATTTCTTCTTCGTCTTGAATTACTTGGTATGGATATTCTTGCTTTTTATTCAAAAATTTTTCGTCATACATATATTCTATATTTTCTTTTACATCTGACCATTTTGCTATGTCTTTTCTTGGTTTTTTATTTCCTCTTTCAATTCCAAATACTTTTAAACTATATTCTTTGTCGTCTAACATTTTTGTTAATTCTTCATCATGTTTTTTTGCCCATTTATATGCCTTTTCATAAACTTCTTGAGCCGTCATTCTTGATATTGCTAATTTTCCTACATCTAATAATTTTACCATATCAAATAAAGCTCCACTAACACTCATTTTATTTAGTTGAAGTTCAAATTCATCAATTGTTTTATCTTGATTTGCTCTTCTCCAATTTTCAAAATTAGAATTAGCAATATTTAATAAATATTCTTTTACAGCAACTTCTGGAATTCCCTCTTCTTCGTAATAACTAACTGCAGCTTCTGGGTCTTTTCTTTTGCTTAATTTTCTTTTATTTCCATCATCATTTTTCATAATTGGTGCAATATGTGCATATTTAGGTGGCTTAAATCCTAATTCATGAAATAATTGTAAATGCAATGGAACAGATGATAACCATTCATCTCCACGAATTACATGTGTTGTACCCATTAAATGGTCATCTACTGCATGTGCAAAATGATATGTTGGAAGTCCATCTGCTTTTATAATTACAATATCTTGGTCATTTTCTGGAAAATCTACATTTCCCTTTATTACATCATGGTGTTTTATTTTTCTATCTTCGCGACCTGGTGATTTAAAACGTATAATATAACTTTCGCCATTTTTTATTTTTTGGCACATTTCTTCTACTGTATTGTTTCTGCATTTTGCCCATACGCCATAATATCCTGGTCTAATTTTTGCAACTTCTTGTTTTGCCCTTATTTCTTCTACATCTTCTGGTGTGCAGAAACATGGATAAGCTTTTCCTTGCTCGATTAAATATTTTGCATAGCTTTTATAAATTTCTTTTCTTAAAGATTGTTTATATGGACCATAGTTTCCCTTTTCTTCGGTTTCAGATATCATCCCTTCATCTGGTTCTATTTCAAATTCTTTTAAAGAATTTACAATATCTGTTACTCCATTTTCTACTTCTCTTTTTTGGTCTGTATCTTCAATTCTTAAGAAAAATACTCCTTCTGTTTGGTCTGCTAATTTTCTTGCAATAAGTGATTGATATAAACCTCCTATGTGGACAAATCCCGTTGGACTAGGTGCAAATCTAGTAACTATTGCCCCTTCTTTTAAGTTTCTCCTAGGATATTTTTCTTCATAGTAAGATATGTCCTTTATTTCTGGAAATATTAAGTTTGCTAAATCTTTATAATCCATATTATTTATCTCTCCTCATCTTTTTATTATTATTTTTGCTATTATACTACATATTCTTAAATTTAACAAGTAAAAAGGAAAAGAATCCTATGGAATTATACCTCCATAATGATTGGTATAATCATAGGATTTCTCTTTGTTTTCATAAAAATATAATCTCTTAAGTTTTCTTTTACTGCTGTTTTTATTGTAGTCCAGTCTGTAATTCCTCTTTGCTCACATTTTTTTATTTCATTTCTTGCAACTGATTTAACATCATCCATTAAATTTTCTGACTCTCTTACATAAACAAATCCTCTTGATATTATTTCTGGACCTGCTACTACTTCTCCTGTGTTTGCAGCCATTGTTAAAACTATTACAATTAATCCATCTTGAGATAAATGCTGTCTATCTCGAAGTACAATATTACCAACATCTCCTACACCTAATCCATCTACCAATATTCTACCGCTTGGAACAGAGCTTGTTATATTTGCTCCTTCTTCATTAATTTCTAATACCCTACCATTTGACATCATAATTATATTTTCTTTTTCTATTCCCATGCTTTGTGCTGTTTCACTATGAGCAATTAATTGTCTATATTCACCGTGTACTGGCATAAAGTATTTTGGTTTGCTAAGTGCTAATATTAATTTTTGTTCTTCTTGGCATGCGTGTCCAGAAACATGTATTGTTTCTAATGAACTATATACCACTTCTGCACCTATTTGCATTAAGTCATCAATTACTTTTGATACAAATTTTTCGTTTCCTGGTATTGGTGTTGCAGATATTATAACTAAGTCATTTGGTGTGATTTTAACTTTTCTGTGGTCGCCTGCCGCCATTCTAGTTAATGCTGACATTGGTTCTCCTTGGCTACCTGTTGTTAAAATGACTAATTGTTCATCTGTATAGCTATTAATTGTATCAATGTCTATAAAAATATTGTCCGGACATGTAATATAACCCAATTCCTTTGCTGTTTCTATCATGTTAATCATACTTCTACCACATATAGCAATTTTTCTATGATATTTGATAGTAGAATTTACTATTTGCTGAACTCTATGAACATTAGATGCAAATGTTGCAACTACAATTCTTTTGGTACAATTTAAAAATAATTTGTCAAATACTTCTCCTATTGAACTTTCAGACATTGTAAAGCCTTTTCTTTCACTATTTGTACTATCTGACATTAATAATAAAATTCCTTTATTTCCAAGTTCTGCAATTCTTCCAAAATCCATTATTTTTCCATCAATTGGTGTATAGTCAACTTTAAAGTCTCCTGTGTGCAAAATAGTTCCAGCAGGTGTTGTAATTCCTAGCATAACTGAGTCTGGGATACTATGTGAACTACGAATAAATTCTACTTTAAAGTTTTTTCCTAAGCTAATTGTTTGCCCTTGCATTACTTCTATTAATTTTGTACTTCTTAATAATTTGTGTTCTTCTAATTTGTTTCTAATTAATCCAGCTGTTAGCCTTGTTGCATAAATTGGTATGTTTATTTTCTTTAATAAGTATGGAACACTTCCTATATGGTCTTCATGTCCATGTGTGATAATTAATCCTTTAATTTTGTCTACATTTCTTTCTAGATATGTGATATCTGGAATTACTAAATCTACTCCTAGCATGTCATCTTCTGGAAAAGATATTCCACAATCTACAACTATTATTTCATTTTCATATTCAAATACAGTAATATTTTTACCTACTTCATGCAATCCTCCTAAAGGAATGATTTTTAATTTTGAAGCTTTAAATATTTCTTTTGAATAATTTGTTCTTCTAGTTGTTTTTCTAGTTTCTTTTCTTTCTCTAGACGTAGTTGTCTTGGTTTCTTTTCGAGTGCTTGCTTTTTTAGTTTCTCCATTTCTTTTAATATTTTTTTCTTTTCTTTTAATACTGATATTTCCTTTGTTTTCTTGTTTTTCTTCTGTCATTAAAATCTCCTTTCTATGTAACACGAAATAAAGTTTATAGCATAGCATAAACTTTTAATAAATCCGATCATTATAATTATTTACATTATTTTATCTCTTAATACAAATTTATAATAAAATCTCAATCACACTGTTTTTTATTATACAACTTTTTTCCATAAAAGTCAAATTCCACATAAATAGCTTTATGTGGAATTTTATATTTTATTTAATTATTTTCTCCTCTACCTTCTGGTAATGCATCTGAATAATCTAATACAATTCTAATTTTTGTTATTGCTTTTATTGCTCTTACAAATTTACTGTTTTTAATTCTTTGCCATAAACTTGGTTTTTCTTCAAATGTAGTCTCTTGTGCATATTGTTGCTTTTCTTCTACAACTGCTTGAACTGGTTCTTGTTTTACTTCTTCTACTACTTTTTCTTCTGGTACTTCAATTGGTGTTGGTATAGATTTTAAAGCATCTGCTATTTCAATTCCAATATAACTTAATGCTTTTGATCTATCTTCAATCCTTTCCATATCTATTTCTATATGTAAATTTGTTTCTAAGTTGTTGATTCTTGCATTTAATAATTTAATTGCATCTTGATAATTTTCTGCTTCTTCGTTTTTTGCTTTTCCTACAATTGTTAGTGTTTCAATAATATCTTCTTCAAAAAGATTTTCTGCTTTTCTTACTTTTTCTTTCCAATCTTTTTCTTTATTTTCTGCTGATTCTAAGATATCTTTTAATTGTCCTGCAAGTGTTATATTTTGCTCTCTTTGTCTAATTAGTTCTTCTATTTTTTTAGTATTGTCTTCAAATTGATTTGTTGCAAACTCAACTAAACCATAAGCAGCTTTATATACACTTGGTGGAAAGTTTTTCTTTTTTGGATATTCAATTAAATATGATTTAATTGATTCAATTAAATCTTTAAAATAAGAATCATCTTCTAATTGTACAATTTGTTTTTTGCTATTTGGATTAATTAGCCTTTGTACTTTATCTATATTAGATAACATTTTTTCTTCTGTGATGACCATTCTCACATTTACTATGCCTGATTTTGACATTGCAGATGTACCTCCTTTTATCTTACGCATACTTGCTTTTTTTACATTTTCTTTTATTATTATACATTAATAAACAAAAAACTACAAGTGATTTTTCGCAATTTTATTTTATATTTTAATGACAAAAATGTTACAAAATTGTTACAAAACAATTCTATAACATTTTCCTTCTTTTTCCTATTCCCGTAAGTCTCTAATTTAGTACTGTTTTTATTTCTTCAAATCTTTTTATTTTCTGAGTTGTCGTTTTTATTAGTTCTTCATCTGTTATAGTAATTTCTCTAATGTACTTATATGCTGGCATTGTTTTATTTACTTTTTTAACTTCTTGCCAAATTATTTCTTTTATTTTTTCTTCATCTACTGTCTTATATTTTTCTTCCATAAATTCTTTATCATATACTATTTTGCAACAAATTTTGTAATCTCCATCATCTTCTGGTTTTCCATATACAAAGCTTTCTTTTATTCCTTCTATTTTATTTATTAATGCTTCTAATTCTTCTGGATAAATGTTCTTTCCATTTTTTAATACAATTACAAATTTCTTTCTTCCAGAAATAAATATATAACCATCTTTATCTATTTTGGCTAAATCTCCTGTATGTAACCAACCTTCTTCATCAATTGTTTCTTTTGTTGCTTCTTCATTGTTGTAATATCCAAGCATAATAGATGGACCTTTTGCTACTAATTCACCAATTCCTTCTTCGTTTGCATCTACTACTTTTACATCTAAACTTGGAAAGCCTTTACCAATTGAGCCTAATCTTCTATATTTATCATCTTCTGAGGCAATAACAGGTGAAGTTTCAGTTAATCCATAACCTTGGTACATTCTAAAACCTAATTCATTAAATCCTTTTTCTGCTTCTGGATCTAAAGCTGCTCCTCCTGCTACTAATAATTTTATATTTCCTCCTAAATTTTCATGAATTTCATGGAATAATTTTTTTCTAATATCTATTCCAAATTTTAATAGAAATTGGCTTATTTTTATTCCTTTTTTTACGGTTTCTAATTTGCCTTTTTTCTCAATTGATTTTATTACTTTTTTGTACATATTTTCGAAAAGGATTGGTACAGATATCATTGTTGTTATTCCAAATTCTTTTATATTATCTGCAATATGCCTTATTCCTTCGCAAAATGCAATTGTACATCCTTTTGATATTGGATATAAAAATCCAACTGTACATTCAAAAGTATGATGTAATGGTAAAAATGATAAAAATGTGTGTGTTTCATCTACTTCGATAGTTGATGCAATGTCAAATAAATTGCTACATATGTTTTTTTGTGATAGCATAACTGCTTTTGACATTGCAGTTGTTCCTGAAGTAAAAAGCATTATAGTCATTTTTTCGTTATCAATTTTGCTATCTAAAAATTCTCTATTTCCATATTCAATTAATTCTTTTCCTTTTTTAGTTAGTTCTTTTTGTGAATAAACTCCATTTTGTTCTTTTTCTAAATCCATTGAAATAAAGTATTTTACATTGGTATTTTTCTTTTCTTTTATTTCATCCATAATGTCATTATATTTTTGTGAATAAAAAATTGCTTCTACTTCTGAACGAATAATTAAATTTTCTATTTCATTGTTTGGAAGTGCTTTATCAAGTGGAACTACAATTCCTGTTCCGTGCAACTACTGCTAAATATGCTACTCCCCATTCATATCTATTTTCTGATATAACAGCAATTCTTTTATCTTTTAATCCTATATTAATTAGTGCTGTTCCTAAATAGTTTATTTCATCTCTAAATTCTTTATGAGTAATGTAAGTAAATTGTTCTGGATTATCTGTTTTAAATTTGTAGGCTGGTCTATCTCCAAATTTTTCTCCTGTTTTTTCTAGCATTTCTTTTATGTTTTCATATTTTTCAACTTTATGAATTGGCTTTCTCATTTTACTCTCAACCCTTCTATTATTGTATTTTCAAATTCTTTGAATAATTTCATAATGTCGATATTTTCTTTTTCTCTTGTTTTGTATACTAGACTTGAACATATTAAACCATATATTTCAGATGCAATTACATGCACATTTCCTTGTTTTATTTCTCCTTTAGCTATTCCTTCTTCTACAATGTTTTCTATTTTTTTTACATATTCTAAAATGTGTTTTTGACATTTTTGATGTCTTGCTTCATTTCCCCAAAATTGGCTTAAGAGTATCGTAATTAGGTCTTCGTATCTTGCAACAATTTTTATTTGTATTAATACAATAGCTTTTATTTTGTCAATATAATTAGGAAATTTTGCTGTTTTTATATCAATGCTATTTTGCAATAGTTTAATTCCCTCTTCTACTAAAAAATTAAATATTTCTTCTTTGCTTGAAAAGTGATAGTATAATGTTCCTTTTGCTACACCTACTGTTGCTGTTATTTCTTCTATGCTGGTTGCATCATATCCTTTTTCTGCAAATAATTTCATAGATGTTTCAAATATTTTTCTTTTGGTTTTATTCATATTTTACCATCCTAACTATAGTTATTAATAATTGCTTTTATTATATATTCTATTGCTATTTTTTGCAATACTTTTTGTTATTTTTGAACTACCTATTCAGTTTCAAAATTGCCATCGGGAACAGAGCATTTTGACAATTCTTTTTAATATTAATAATAAAAAAGTTGAATATATTTTTTTTAATAACAAATCGTGGGGACCAGCAAATTACAAACTGTTAAAAAACTTTTATAATATTTTTTATAACTTTTGTGTGTCGCAACTTACAAAATAAAAAGATACAAATGTAAGTTGCTCCAATCGCACTTCGCTTTGCTCCGTTTGGTCGCTTACGCAAGTTATAAAAAATATTATAAAAGTTTTTATTACAGTGTGTTATGTAGCTGGGAGTTATTAATAAAAAATATATTCAACTTTTTATTTAGATTGCAAAATGAAAAATTGTCAAAATGTTCTGTTCCCGACGGCAATTTTTTTCTAATATTTTTATTTTTTTTCTTTACTTTTTTTTATAACTAATATAAAATATATTTAAATTGGATATACTAAGAAAAAAATTTGGAGGAAACAAATGAAAAACAAAAATGAACTAAGTTATAATGATTTAAAAATGACTTGTGATCCTAACATATTTAAATTTGAAACTACAGAAGAATTAGAGCCAATAAGTACTGGAATTGGTCAAGACCGTGGCATTAAAGCTTTAGAATTTGGGTTGCAAGTAAATGTAAAAGGATATAACCTATATTTAGAAGGGCCAAGTGGAGTCGGAAAAACTATGTATACAAAAAATTATTTAGACAAAATTGCTCCAAAGCAAAAAACTCCTTCTGATTGGTGTTATATCTATAATTTTGAAAATCCAAATGAACCCATAGCTGTTGAATTACCTGCAGGTCAAGGTAAAAAATTTAAAGAAGATATGGATGGATTTATTCAAGAAATTAGAAAAGATATTAAAAAAACTTTTAATAATGATGATTTTGAAAAAGAAAAATCTTTAATTAAGCAAGAATTTGAGGAAAAGCGCGCTGCTTTATTAGAAAAATTAAATCAAGAAGCTGCAAAATATAATTTTCAAGTAAAGGCTGCTCAAAATGGTATCTATATGATGCCAATTGTAAATGGTAGAGCCGTTGAAGAAGAAGAATTTGAAAAATTAGATGAAAATGTAAAACAAGAATATGAGCAAAAGTCTGTATTTGTCCAAGAACAAATTATGAATGTAATTGGTCAAATAAAAGAAATTGAAAGGCAATCTGATAAAAAAATATCTGAGTGGCAGTCTAATGTTGCATTACTTACTGTTAATGTACACATTAATTTCTTAAAATCTAATTATAAGAGAAATAAAAAAATAAATAAATTTTTAAATGATGTTAAACAAGATGTATTAAAAAATATACCTACTTTTTTAGAAGATCCACATGATTCTTCTAATCCACAACAAGGTGTTCCAAATCAAAATATGAGAAAGCCAGACCCTTGTTTGAATTATCGAGTTAACTTATTTATAGATAATTCTAATCGTGAAGGTGCACCTGTAATTATGGATTCAAATTATTCTTACCATAATATTTTTGGTTCTTTGGAATATGAAAATTACTTTGGTGCTTTAAAAACAGACCATACAATGTTAAAACCCGGACTAATGCAACGTGCAAATGGTGGATATATTATTTTTCAAGCAAAAGATTTACTTGCTAATCCAATGTGTTATGAAGCTTTAAAAAAAGCTTTAAGAGTTAAAGAATTAAGTATTGAAAATGCTGCTGACCAACGTTCTTCTATGGTTTTAGTTTCTTTGAAGCCAGAGCCAATTCCACTTAATTTAAAAGTAATTTTAATAGGAAGTGCTAACATTTATCAGACTCTTTTATCAATGGATTCAGATTTTAGAAAATTATTTAAAATAAAAGTTGAGTTTGAAGATGATGCAGAAATTAATCCAGAAAATCTTCATAAATTATCTCAAATTATTTATGGATTTTGTAATAATGAAGAACTTCCTCATTTAGATAAAACTGCTATGGCTCGTTTAGTTGAATATGCTTCAAAACTTGCTGGAAGTCATCATAAACTTTCTACTAGATTTGACGATTTAATTCAAGTTGCTGGTGAAGCTGCTACTTGGGCAAAAATTGCTAAATCTAAAGTAGTCACAGGCGAATTTATTGATAAAGCTCTTTTAGAACGAATTGAGAGAGTAAAAAAATATGATACCAAATATCTTGAAATGATAAAAGAAAATTCTCTTTTAATTAATACATCAGGATTTGAAGTTGGAGAGTTAAATGGTTTAACTGTGATGACAATAGGAGATTATACTTTTGGAAAGCCTGCAAAAATTACAGTTAACACTTACACCGGAAAAAATGGAATTATTAATATTGAGCGTGAAGTAGAAATATCTGGCCCATCACATTCAAAAGGTGTTTTAATTTTAACTCGGATATTTAGGCGAAATGTTTGCTCAAGATATTCCATTATCTCTAACTGCTAGTATTTGTTTTGAACAATTATATAATGGCGTAGATGGAGATAGTGCTTCTAGTACAGAATTATATGGATTATTATCTAGCTTATCTGGCATACCAATTAATCAATCGATTGCAGTTACAGGTTCTGTAAATCAAAAAGGTCAAATACAACCAATCGGCGGTGTAAATGAAAAAATTGAAGGTTTCTTCCAGATTTGTAAGATGAGAGGTTTAGATGGTTCTCATGGTGTTATGATACCCGTCCAAAATGTAGATAACTTGCAATTATCAGATGAAATTGTTCAAGCTGTAAAAGATAATCAATTTCATATTTATTCTGTTTCTACAATTGAAGAAGGAATTGAAGTTCTAACAGGTGTTCCAGCAGGTAAGAAAAATAAAGATGGTCATTTCCCTGCAGGTACTATAAATTATTTAGTATATGAAAAATTGAAAAAATACGCAGAAGTTAGTAAAAAAGAAAATAATTAGCAAGATGTAAAAATGATAGTAAAATATTGAAAAAACTGATATTTAGGATTTTCAAACCTAAATATCAGTTTTTACGTAATTATGAATCTTTGTGTATCGAAGTGCTAAGCGCCGGGCAAGACCACACGGAACGAATAGGTGTCGGTAGAATTGCCAAAGTAACTTCCCGAAGAGAACACACCGGCATCTGCGCCATCAAGGTAATCGCCACCACGTATGAAGAACGGATAGCTAGGACTAAGAACGAGCCCACGATCGCCCAGCCAGTTTGTGCTACTTCCCGCGTAGACTTCATATGTTGCATCTCCTGGTATATAACTATCGTAACTTGGCGTACTGCTTGTTGATGAATATTTTGTTGCATATTTAGTAATTTTTTTATCTGCCCCTGGAAAATCTTCATTTCCATTTGTTGTTTCATAATTACTTGTATCTTGTTCATTAAATGCTGCTACATATTCATATGCTCCTCCACTTAAGTCAAATACTCCAAATTTATTTCCTGTTGAACTTGCTTTATTTGCATCTTCCCCGTCTGTTTCACCTTCTGTTATATAACTACTTGATTTATTTATACTTATTCCATGTCCATTTCTTCCATATTGGCTATGGGTTAAATAGCTAACCGCTCCCCATTCGCTATTTTTCATTAAATGGCTTTCTTTGTCTCTATCATAATTATATGCATTGGTATAGCAATCTCCTATCGTTATCATTCTCCAACTTGTTACATTTGGCACTATTTTTATATTTATTCCATTATAAATGTCAATATATGAATGAACAAAAAATCAAAAATAAGCATGTACAAAAATTGTAGTTATGTAATCTAAGA
>CANQPY010000038.1 GCA_947625835.1 uncultured Clostridia bacterium
TAGGGTATTGAAGTTTTGTTGGGGAGGGTATTAAACTTTTGTTAAATAGGGTATTTAATTTTTCTTCAATAGGTATTAACTTTCTCACATCTACTTCTTTACTATTCTCTTTATAAACTATTTCAATGTTTATATAACCTTTATCTTTCAATGAATTTACTAGCTTTGATACTTGTGTTACTGATATATTTAAAAGTTCGCTTATAGTTTTATTAGTACAAAAACAGTATTGTTTTTCTTGACTTAAAAATACTATAAGCGAAAATATTACTTTTTCTTTATCACTTAAATTTTTATCTGTTAATACTTCTATTGGTATCCATAATCCTTTTAAATTTAGATTCGACATTGCCATCCCCTCCCTTCTACTAAATATTTTGCTCCACATTGCCTTTATTTCAATTTTGAGTGTTAAGATAGTATAATTTTATATCTTAATGTTGTAGATAAAAAATTTCCATAAAAATAAGCCTTAGACTTATTTCTAAATCTAAAGCTTTTCAAATATTTGCGACACTGTCGCAAATATTCCAGACACATCTGGAATTTCTAATCGTCCAGACGTCTGGACATTTTTATAATATTAATTTTTATCTTTTATCTTCAATATATTATTTTCATTAATTTCCTTTTGTAAATTTTCTAATTCTTTTATTCCTTTGTTATCTTCTAAAACTTTCATTTGCCTTCTTGCTGACTCGTTTAATTTTATTAGTCTTTCACTTTGTGTTACTCCTGCATTTATTAATTCTGCATTTGTATTCTCTAAATTACTTAAAATAACTAAATGAAGTAAATCAGTATAATCTCTTATATTACCTTTTTCTGCTAAATCTGGATTTTGTTCTCTCCATTGTTTAGCCGTCATTCCAAATAATGCAACATTTAATACATCTGCTTCCTCTGCATAAGCATATTTCTTTTGTTCTTCTGTTAAAATTGGAACTATGTTCATTTTTATAGCATCAGTATGTACTAAATAATTTACCTTTGATAATACTCTATTAGCTTGCCATTCGATTTTATATTGATATGATTCATTCTTTTTTAGCCTTTCAAATTCTTGAATTAAATATAACTTAAATTCTGGAGATAGCCAACTTGCAAATTCAAATGCTATATCACTATGTGCAAATGTTCCTCCATTGTTTCCAGACTTTGATATTATGCCAATAGCATTTGTTTCCTTTATCCATCTTTGTGGTGACATATAAAAGCTATGTTTACCTGCTTCATTTTCAAAGGTCTCGAATTTGTGACCTTTGAAATTTTCATTATTAAGTTTTTCCCATAATCCTAAATATGAAATTACATCCTTATTTCTCATCCAAGTTTGTACTGGTATTTTTGGTTCTTCTGGATTTGCATATCTTGCTAAATCAGTTAATGATATGTATTCCTTATTATTTATTCTGATTACTCTAACTTTATTTTTTTCAACATATATCTCTGTTTTTATTATATCCTTACTCATATATTATACCTTCTTTCTAATTGTGCAAATGCCGTCTGCACAATTGATTTTTTTTATTAATTGACATTATATCATTTATTTTCAAATTTTTCATTAAAAATTTGAAAAAGACCATTTTTTTACATTTTTCAAAGGTCACAAATTCGAGACCTTTGAATTTTATAAATATATAATCTCACTTAATACAATTTCTTCTGCTCTATTTTTAATGTTATTCATTCTTTGCACCCATTCTAATTGATTATTTGATTTTAATTCTTCTGTTACATTTTCCTTTTCTGCCATTTGTTTTATTAAAAGTTCTAATTTATCTTTACACTCATCTTCTATATCTAGTAAATAACTTTTTAATTCATTATTTAATAACATTTCTGTATATTCTGCTATTTTATATTTCTTCATATAGTTCAATTTTAATCTTCCATACTTTCCTATATTACCAGTTTTTCTAGCTTTTGGTATTGATATATTAGGTATATAATAATCTCCAAGTCTTATATATTCTATTCCTGTTTTTTTATCAATAAATCTTTCTTTTAATTCTTTGTTCTCCATAATTTTTTAATCTCCTCTCAATTTTTTAATTTTAATTCTTATTATAAAATCAAAAAAAGATGAAATTGTTATTATTTTTTACAATTCATCTTTTAAATATTTGAAAATTTATGATTTTTGCTAAATTGTTTGTAGGAGGAAACCATTGTTATTACTACTTTTTAATTTTTCGTCATAAGAGAATATGGTTGTTATTACTAATGCTATTAGTGTTATTCCACTTATTTCGTTTTTTATTGCAATAAATTGATTATTCCTTTTATTTTGTTTTCTTTCCACTTTTTTACCCCTTTTGTTTAGTTTGTACAAAATCACTTAAATTATGTCTAATTGGTATTATATACTTTTCATTTTTAATATATATATAATTTTTCATTTTGTCAAGGGGTTTTTTCTATATATTTTATATATATTTTATATACCATAATTGAAAAATATAAAAATCCCATAGAATTTGGTATATTTTTTTACTAAATTTCTCATCTTTATTATCTATTAATTCTTGTAATTTTTTATAGTTAAATATGTTTTGTTTTTCTATAAAATCTTTGCTACTAACTTTTTTAAAATCTTCATATAGATATGTGTTTAGCCAACTTTTTATTGGTGAGCCAAATCCTTTCTTTTTATTATCAAATAGTTCTTTTGGTAAATAATCATATAAAATTTGCTTTATTATATACTTTTTATTTTTCTTATAATACTTATATTTTTGTGGTACTTTAAAAGAATATTCTATCAATTCGTTTTCTAAAAAAGGACTTTTATATTCTATTTGGTTTACTGCACTTGAGCTATATATTTTTGTATTAATTTTGCTTGCTAAATATGTATTTATTTCTATCATCATTCTTTTTTCTTGCCAATTTTTACTATTTATTCTATTTTCGAAATTATATTTTTTCTTTCCTTCATCTTTAAATAATCCTTGTAATATAAATTCTTTCCCTAAAATATCAATTTGTGTCTGGTTTCTTTTATCTGAATTATTATATAAATAGCGTAAGTCTGTTTCTTTAACAACATTTGAATTTATATATAAATTAAATGGATTTAATATTTTATATTGTTTTTGCATTCTATATACTTTATCAAATATGCTTGATCCACAAAAAAGTGTATCTGCTCCGTCACCTGTTATTGCTACTTTTATGCCATTCTCATGTGCATATTTATCTAAAATGAGTGTAGGTATTTGGGATGTATCTGCAAAAGGCTCATCATAATATTCAGGTATCTTTTTTAAAATATCAATTACATCTTTTTTATCTACATAGATTTCATGATGATTTGTTCCAAGATATTCTGCTATTTTTTTTGCATTATCCGCTTCGTTTCTATCTTTTTCATAAAATCCTACTGAAAATGTATTAATTGGCTTTTCACAAATTTCAGTGCAAATAGATGCCATTAAACTAGAATCTATTCCACCACTTAAATAAACTCCAAAATTATTATTAGAATTAATTACTCTTTCTAAATATTTTTTTATTATAGTTTTTACATTTTCTTTTGCCTCTTCGAAGTTGTTAACTGTATTTTTTGATAAATAATTAAACCTTTCGATAGAATCCCAATAAATTTTGTCTTCGATTTTACCATCTTTCCATACAATATAATGGCCATGTTCCAATTTATATGTGTTTTTAAAAATAGTATCAGGTGGACTAATATAAGAATAACGAAAATACCTAGATAGTGCATCATAATTAATTTCTTTTTCAAAATCTGGATATTTCATAATTGATTTTAGTTCTGATGCAAAACATATTGAGTTTTCTTTTATGAAATAATATAATGGTTTTCTCCCAATTTTATCTCTTGCCAATATTAATTCATTTTCTTTTTTATTATATATTGAAATTGCAAAACCACCTTCTATTTTTTGTACAAATTCTTTTCCATATTTAATATATAGTTTTTCTAATATTTCTACATCTTTATTGGTTTTAATGTTTAAATTTTTACATATTTCTTCTTTGTTTTCGATTTCTCCATCTATGCTAATAATTAAATTTTTTGTCCCTTCCATATTTAATTTAGAAATACATCCACATATTCCTCCCATATTTGGTTCTCCTCTTATTTTTCATTTTCTATATATTTTATGTACCACAGTTGGAACATATAAAATGCCCATACTATTTGATATGTTTTTATTGGAAATTTATTATCTTTGTTTTCAATTAATTGTTGTAATTTATCATAATTAAATATATCTTGTTTTTTTATAAATTCTTTATTTGATACTCTCATTAAGTCATCATAAAAGTATGTTTTTAGCCATTTTTGAGTTGGAATTCCAAATCCTTTCTTTTCTTCTTCTATTAGTTCTTTTGGAATATACTGGTATAACAATTTCTTCAATATATATTTTTTGCTGTTTTCATAATATTTGAATTTATGTGGCACCCTAAATCCATATTCAATCAATTTATTTTCTAAAAATGGACCTTTTATTTCTATTTCATTATTACTATTTGCTCTGTCAATTTTAGTATTTACTTTGTTTGGCAAACTTGTATGAACATCCAAAATCATTCTTTTTATTTGCCAGTCATTGCTTTTTACTTTATATCCATATTTATACATAATGCTTTCTTTCGTACTTTTAAGTAATCCTTTATATATATGGATTTTGGGTTCAAAATCTTCTTGGATTTCAATTTTTCTACTAAATGGATGTTTTTTTATATAATCTTTTTGTGTTTTGTGTATTAAATCATATATCTTGTTGCCACAAAATAATTGATCTGCTCCATCTCCTATAATTGCCATTGTTATACCATTTTTTTTTGCAAATTCTGCTAATGCAATGGTTGGCAATTGTGAAGCATCTGCAAATGGTTCATCATAATACTCTGGTATTTTTTTTATAATTTCCAATGCCTCGTCTTTATCAATATAATGTTCGTAATGGTTTGTTCCTAAATAATTTGCAATCTTTTTTGCATTATCTGCTTCATTTCTTTCTTTTTCATAGAAACCTATTGAAATTGTATTAATTGGTTTTTCAGAAATTTTACTACAAACTGCTGCTATTAAACTAGAATCAATTCCTCCGCTTAAATATATTCCAATATTATTATTTGTTTTCATTATCTTTTTTAAATAGTTTTTAAGCATGTTATCCACATTTTCTTTTGCCTCTTCAAAATCATTTACTGGTTTTTTTGATATTTTATTAAATTGTTTTATACCATCCCAATAAGTTCTATTTTTTATTTTTCCATCTTTCCATATTATATAATGCCCTTGTTCTAATTTGTAAGTGTTTTTAAAGATTGTATTTGGTGGATTAATATAGGAATATATGAAATATCGAGATAATGCATCATAATTAATTTCTTTTGTAAATTTAGGGTAATGCATAATTGCTTTTAGTTCTGATGCAAAACAAATTGAATTTTCTTTTGCATAATAATATAAAGGTTTTACTCCTATTTTATCTCTTACCATTATTAATTTTTTTTCTTTTTTATCATATATAACAATTGAAAAAAATCCTTCTATTTGCTTTACAAACTTTTCTCCATATTTTTCATATAGTTTTTCTAATATCTCTACATCTATGAGTGTGTTGATTTTTAAATTTTGGCATATTTCTGTTTTATTGTCAATTTCTCCATCTATACTAATAATTAAATTTTCAGTATTTAAAAATTTGTAGTTATCATTTTTGTGATTTAAATTAGCAATTCCTACGTTTTTTTCATTAAATTGCTTAATATATTTGCCTCGATTAATAATTGCCTCTTCCATATTTGATAAAGTTTGTTTTTCAATATTTTTATTAGAAATATATCCACATATTCCTCCCATTTTAGGTTCTCCTTTTATTCTTCGTGTTCTATGTATTTTATGTACCACAATTGAAACATATAAAAATCCCATAAAATTTGTGGTATATGTTTTTTATGTTTTTCTTTTTGTTTTAGTTGTTTTATTAATTTGTTTAGTGTTTCATAATTAAATATTTGTTGTTTAGTTATAAATTCTTTATTTGATACTTTTAGTAAGTCTTCGTATAGATAAGTAGTTAACCATTTTTTTATTGGAATTCCAAATCCCTTCTTTTTGATGCCTAGCAATTCCTTTGGAATATAATCATATAAAATTTGTTTTAATATATATTTCTTTTCCTTTTTACAATATTTGAATTTTTGTGGAATTTTAAAAGAATATTCTATTAACTCATTTTCTAAAAAAGGACTTTTAATTTTTATTCCATTTGGCGCACTTGCTTTGTTTGTTTTTGTATTAATTCTGTTTGCTAAAAAAGTATTTACATCAACCATCATTCTTTTTATCTGCCAACTTTTACTATTAATTTTATCCTCAAAATTATATCTTTTATCTCCTACATCTTTAAATAATCCTTTAAATTGTTTTTCTTTCATTAAGAGATTTATTTGTGATTGATTTTTTTTATTTAAAAAAAATATATTAATGTTAAATGGATTAAAGATTTTTTGCATTTTATTTACTCTGTCATATATATCTGAACCACAGAATAATTGGTCTGCTCCATCTCCTGTAATTGCTATAGTTATATTGTTTTCTTTTGCAAATTCATTTAAAATAATTGTTGGTATTTGGGAACCATCTGCAAATGGTTCATCATAATATTCTGGTATTTTTTTTATGATGTTTAATAATTCTTCTTTATTTATGTATGTTTCATGATGATTGGTTCCTAAATATTTTGCTATTTTTTTTGCATTATCTGCTTCATTTCTTTCTTCTTCATAAAATCCTACTGAAAATGTGTTAATAGGTTTTGTAGAAATTTCTTTACAAATTGATGCTACTAAACTAGAATCTACTCCTCCACTTAAATAAATTCCAAAATTTTCATTAGAATTTATTACTTTTTCTAAATATTTTTTTATCATAGCTTTAATGTTTTGCTTGGCTTCTACGAAGTTGTTAACTGTGTTTTGAGATAAATAATTAAATCTTTCTATTCCATCCCAATAGATTTTATTTTCTATCTTCCCATTTTGCCATATTATATAATGCCCATGTTCTAATTTATATGTATCCTCAAAAATGGTATTTGGAGGATTTATGTAAGAATATCTAAAATACATAGATAATGTTTTATAATTAATTTTCTTTGTAAAATTTGGATATTGCATAATTGCTTTTAGTTCTGATGCAAAATAAATTTCATTTTCTTTTATATAGTAATATAATTGTTTTACACCTATTTTATCTCTTACCATTATTAATTTATTTTCTTTTTTATCATATATAGCAATTACAAAAAATCCTTCTATTTTGTAGACAAATTCTTCTCCATATTTTATATATAGTTTTTCTAATAGTTCTGTGTCTGTAATGAAATTGGTGTTTAATTCTTTACAAATTTCTTCTTTGTTTTCAATTTCGCCATCTATTGTAATTGTTAACTTTTCTGTATTTAAAATTTTATCGTTGTAAGCTTTATGGTTTTCAATATTTTTATTAGAAATATATCCACATATTTCTCCCATAATACATAATTCTCCTTATAATAGTTCTTCCCATTTTTTTACATAGTTATCATTATCGTATTGTTTTATTCTTTGCAATGATTGTTGTTTATAATGTTTTAACAATTCTTCATTATCTAGCATTTCATTTATTGCATTTGCTATTAATGTTTCTTCTTTTGTTAATTCATCTTTTGCGTTGTAATATTTAAAATCCAATTTTGGTACTAAAATACCATATTGACATTTTTCAATACACTTAACTTCATCTTGCTTGTCTGGTGCAAGTATTTCTTTGTTTCCTCCATAACAATCAGTAGCAATAATTGGCAATCCACATTCCATAGCCTCTAACATTGCATTTGACATTCCCTCAAATAAGCTAGGAAAAACAAATATTTCTGATTTTTTCATGTATGCATATATATTTTGGTTTTTATGACCTAAAATATATATATCATTTTCTAAATTCATTTCTATAATTAAATTTTTTAGATATTCTTTTAATTTTCCTTCTCCTAATATAATTAATTTAGTATTTTTATGCTTTTCTAGTACTTTTTTAAAGGCTCTTATTAAATGCCACTGCCCTTTTTGTTCTTCTAATTTGCCTACTGTAATAATAACTTTATTATTTATAAATATTTTTTGGTCTTTTTTATCTATATCATAATTTTGGATTGAATTTAATACATATTCCTTATTACAGTAATTTGGAATAGTACATATTTTTTCTGGTTTTACATTATATTTATTTATTTGATCTTGTTCTACTTGTTTTGATACTGCAACAATCTTGTCACATAATTTAATTGCTACATTATACTGCATTTTTCGTTTTTTATTTCTTTCAGCAACTGATAGATAATTACGAATAGATATAATTATTTGTTCATTTGTTCTTGTTATACTGTTTATAAAATTTGGTATTGTTCCAAAACTTATGCAATGTGTAATGTTATTTTCTTTTTTTATTTTTCTTATTTTATATGCTCTTTTATAACTTGCTACTTTTATTTTTATAACTTTTGCTTTGCAAGAATAATCTTGAATTTCTTTATTATTAATATCATTATAAGTAACAATAATTACTTCATATTTTTGTGATAATTTTTCAGCTAAATTTACAACTGCTCTTTCTGCTCCTCCTTTGCTGATTTTTCCAATTAATATCATTATTTTTTTTTTCTTAAAGTTTGTTATATTATGTGTTTTTTTCGTTTTTATTTTATAATAAATTGCAAGTAATGCTGATGTAAAATTTATTAATAGTCCTATTATTCTTTTTATGAAATCTTTTATATATACTAACATAAATTATATTTCTCCTATGATATCTAATATTTCTTTGTTAATTTTATTTACATCAAATCTCTCCACTGCATATTTGTAGCTAATGTCTCCCATTTCTTGTAATTTTTCTTTATTTTCTATACAATAAATCATTTTTTCTGCTAATTCATTATAATTTTTAGGTTCTACTAAAAATCCATTTTTGCCTTCTATTACAGTTTCTCTGCATCCTCTAACATTTGTGGTTATAATTGGTCTTCCTGTTGCTAACGCCTCTAAATTAGTTCTTGGAATTCCCTCTTTTAAATAAGATGGCAATACAAATACTGTGCTTTCTTCTAAATATGGTCTTACATCTTTTTGATATCCCATATACTCTACGATTTTGTGTTCATTAAAATATTGTATTTGCTTTCTTTTGACACCTCTATAACTGTAATCTTCGCTTCCTACATATATAAATTTAACTCTTGGATATTTTTGTTTTACTATTTCTGCTGCTTTGCTATATTCAATTCCACCTTTAACATCTAACATTCGTGCAATCATTAGAAAAGTAAATTCTTTTAAATTTACTGGTTTTTTTGTAAATCTTTGCAAATTTACTCCTGAGCCATCAACTACATATACTTTTTCTTTTTTAGCAAAACCTCTTTTTATAATTTCTTCTTTGTCTTCTTTGTTTTGAACAATTATTTTGTCATTATATCCAAATGCAATTTTGAATCCTATGTTTAATAAAAAACGAACTAATAGCGCTTTTGGTTTATTACTAGAATACATATAACCCATTCCTGCCATCATTGAAATATTGCATGGAACTTTCGCTTTTTTGGCTGCAATACTTCCCATAACAACAGATTTTGTGGTAAAAGAAAATGTTGCGTCTAACTTTTCTTCTTTTAAAACATTTGTTAATTTTTTTAAGTATTTCATATCTTTAAAAATGTTAATTGATAATCTATTATTCGGTATTACAATGCATTTTGCACCATGTTTTTCAATTTCTTTTACATGGTCTGGTTTTGGAACAATACATATTACTTCATTGTTTCTTTTTATTATTTCATCAATTAGTTCCATTCTATATTTTGCTACATTTCCTACCTTATTACATATAATTGCTATTTTCACTTATTTTCTCCCATAATTCTATATTATCTTTAAAGTCTTGTGCTCTGAGTTTTGATTGATTTTTATAATATTGGCAAAGTTCGTTATTTTCTAATAACACTAGCATTGCTTTTGCTACTTCTATTTCTTTACTCTCTAACTTGCCATTTTTATTTTTACAAACTGGTGTTAATATTCCATATTGTTCTTTTGTGTATGTTTTGTTTAGTTTTGTATAATTTGCATTTCCAGCTATTAGTTCTCTATTGCCATATTTACAGTCTGTTGCAATAATTGGCAACCCAATAGCCATTGCTTCTATAATGGAGTTTGACATTCCTTCAAATAGAGAATTGCATATGAATATTTTGCTTTTTCTTAAATATGGATAAGGATTTTTTGTAAAGTCTATTAAATGTACATTACTTTCTAAGTTTCTCTTTTTTACTAACTTTTCTATTTTATTCTTTTGTTTTCCTCTTCCTAAAATCATAAGATGAATGTCTTTTTTTTGTTCTAAAGCATATTTAAAACTCTTTATTAAACTAATATATCCTTTTTGTTTTACAAATCTTCCTGTTGTTATTATTACATCTTTATTTTCTAATATATCGCTTATATATTTATTTTTTATAGGTTCTAATATTTTCTTTTCTAATTCGTTACTATCATAAATATTTTTTATTGTTACCACTTTGTTTTTGTCTATTTTCATTTTTTCAATGCATAGTTGCTCTATCCCTTTTGATACTGCTACTACTTTGTCTGCCTTTTTACATGAGATTTTGGTTAATATTTTTTCAAATATTCCTTTTTCTTCTACATTGTTTCTTACAGAGACAATAGTTTTGTCTTTTCCTTTTGAAAAAACATTTGCTATGCCCGGTCCTGGTAAAAAACTTATACTTATATCTATATCATATTTTTGTTTAATTTCTTTTAATTTTTTTATTTTTTTTATTAGTTGTAAAAATGTTTTTATTTTATTTTTTGTGTATTTTATTTGTAAATCTAATAGTTCTACATTTGGCTCATAATCCGGGTTAGAAGCATCAATTGCAACTAGATAAACTTTATTGTTTTCTTTTAGCCTTTTTGCTAGCAAGTTTATTGCCTTTTCTGCTCCACCATTTGTTAAACTATTAATTATTAATAGAATTTTTTTGTTTTTCATTGTTACCTCTTTTATAAGTTGTAATGTTTTTTGTATATCCTTGTTTATTGGATTTTTTGCTCAATTTTTTTGTTTTTTACTATAACTTAATATACTATATTTTATATAAATATTTTCTTGTTTTGTCAAGGTCTTCTGTTTCTTTTATTTTATTTTTTCAAACTAGTCGTTCCTTTCTTTAAAAAATACCCTTCGCTATAACCGAAAGGTATTTGATATATATTTTTATTTTCTTACTTTAATACATTTATTAGCATTTTTTGTCAGACAGAGAACTTCTTACGAAGTTTTTTCTCGGTTTGACGTTTAAGTATTGTTGGCATAATGTCTGATTTGTTTTTAATTTTGCAAGAAATTAGAAAGTCGCACTCAGACGAACACAATAGTAGATATTTACACTGTAGTAAGTGATGTATGCGTAATCGAAGGAAGCGCCCCACGCGTAGTTATCATCGCACTGCGAAGACGACAAGTACCAGCTGCTTAGCGCATCTTGCTGGTATAATCCTTCTCCAACTTTTCCACCTTCACTATACATTGTCATAAATGCTGCCCATTCTGATTTTGATGGCACAAACCAGCCTTTTGATACTTTCTCTTTTAATGAATCTAATCCCCATAAATCTGTATAACTTCCATCTATCTTTGGCTCTCCATATTCTCCATCTTCATATTTTTGTATCATATCTGTTGTATTTGTTTTTCCTTCTCCAAAATCATTTCTTGTTCCTTCTACTGGGTTATCTAAATGACCATAGGCATTATAATACCAATAATGTTCACTTCCGTCTAAATCTTTTAGCGCCATTACATAAAATCTGTCTTCTCCACTTGTTCCGTTTGCTAGTGTTATCATTTTTTCTTCCCACGTTCCAAATCCTGTTACTTTTTCTTCGCTTATTTTATATTTCTTTAATTTTGCTTTCTCTTCTTCTGTTTCATATCCATATCCATAAACTCCATTAGTCTTATAAGCAGGATTTGGTATTGTTCCTTCTCTTTTCACTGCTAAGTCTGCATATATTATTCCATCTGGTTTTCCATCTGGTGTTTTATTTCCATCTTCGTCTTCAAAATCTGCATAATATCCTACGTAACTTACTTCTAAATCCGCATCTGGTCTTGGGTCATCATCTACTGTGCCTAGCGTTAAATCTCCTCCATATAAGTCTGATACTTTTAATTCTATATCTTTTCCATATTCGTCTCTTGCCTTTAACTTATACTCTGGATCTTCCAGATTTTTTTGTAAGTCTTCTGCGTTTTCTGGTACATCTTTAAAATATTGGTCTAATATTTCTCTTAATTCTTCTGTTGTTAAATTTCCACTTCTACTTTTTACTTGTTCTTTTAAAATTTCTACTTCTACCATTTCTTTTACATTTGCTTCTTCTGTTTTCCTTTTTGCTTCATTTGCCTCTGTTATTATTCCATTATCCCCTTTTAATGCGCTAATTGATATTGCAGCTAATATTAGTAAAACTATTATTGTGATTACTAGTGCTATTAGTGTTATTCCTTGATTTGATTTTTGTTTTATTTTCTCTTTTGTTTGTTTTTCACCCTTATTTATATCTCCTAATTGATTGTTTTTCTTTTCCATATATTTTTTAACCCCTTTCTTCTGTTTAGTTTGCGCAATATTGTTTAAATTATGTTTAACTGGTATTATATGCTTGCATTTTTAATATATATATAATTTTTCATTTTGTCAAGGGGTTTTTTATTTTTGTTATGTTTTCTTATAGTTTGAAAATACTTTATTGTCTAATATTATATGACTAAATTATTTATAATCTATACTTTCTAAAATATCAAAATCATTCATATCTCCAATTTCTTCATTATCTATTTTTTCATTTTTGTTATTATTTTGATCAATACAGTTAATAATTTTTATTCTACCTGTATTTTGTTGATTTACTTCTTGGTTATATGCATCAATTCTAAACGGATCTTGTACATTTATAAATAAACAATTTTCCACAAAAGCTTGTCCATTTTCTGTAATAGTAAGTGCTCTGGTTGTAAATGGTATTCCACTGTCTGTGGACTTATAAATATTTCCTTTAACATTTTTTAAGTCTGTACTATCTACTGTATTTTCATAAAAATGTAATTTTCCACTTCTTAATCGTGGTATTCGAGTTTTTACATTTTTAAAATAATTGTGATGCATTGTTATAGTTATATCTTTATTATTTGGATTATTCTCAATTGCACCAATATTAAAAGCTTTATATTGATTATCATATGCTTTTTCTATTTCTTCTTGTGTATAATTAGTTCTTAGAATTTGATAATTATTAAATTTATCCATATTTTCTTCTAAATAATCAATCTGTGCTTTAAAAAAGGTTTTATCCTCATTTGGTTTTACACTGCAAGAAGAAATTGTAAAAGCTTTTCCATTTTTAATATCAATTGTTCCGTCATATGATTGACCAAATGTACAGTTGTGAATCCATAATTTTTCTGCTGACACAATTGTAATGCAATCCCAATCATTTTCGTCATATTTTCCACTTTCATCCCATTCCCATAATTCGTCAAAACTTAAGTTATACATATTAATATTATATGCATTTTTAAATTCAATAGTAGCATGTAATATTTTTGCATTGTTTTTAGAAAATATTGTAACATTAGAGACATCACTAAATTTTATTTTACTTACACCTGTTTCTTTTAAAATAGGATGATTTTTAGGTTTATGATGTTCTACTATTGTTCCATCTTTTTCTATGTCTTTTTGTATTTTATTGTAGCCTAAATCTAAATCATTCATTATTTCTATTATTACGTCTTTCTTTTCTTGTAATGCCTTTTGCAAGTCTTTTACTGTATATACTTTTATGTATTTATGTTCTTGATTTTCTTCTCCACCAGTTACAATTCCTGCATAGCCTTTTGAATTGAATTTATTTTCTTCAAATTGATTAATAAAAATTACTATTGGAATAGTTAAAATTATTATAGTTGTTATTGAAAGTATTAATAAATTTCGTTTTTTCATTACAATCCCTTTCTTTGATATTTTCTATTGCTATGTCTATTTTATTGATTTATGTTCAATTTTTTTATTTTGCATCATAACCTAACATACTATATTTTATATAAATATTTTCTTATTTTGTCAAGGTCTTCTGTTTCTTTTATTTTTATAAAACTATATCTTAGTGTTATCAAATTTTTCTTTAAAAAATACCTTTCGCTATAACCGAAAGGTATTTTTATAATATAAATAAACTCTCTCATATGGGCATAATTGTTACTTGGGTTCTCAGCATAATGTTTGTTTGGTTCTAATTTTCTATGAAATTAGAAAGTTACGCTCAGACGCACATAGCTAGAAGTATGCACGTAGCGTCCACTCAGTCTACGCAATGAAATCCACGCTTTCCAAGCAGAGCGCATAAAGTCATCGTCTTGTTGCGAAGACGACCAGTATTCGTCTCTAAGTGCATTTTTCTGGTATAAGCCTTCTCCTACTTTTCCACCTTCACAATACATTGTTATAAAAGCTGCCCATTCTGATTTTGATGGTACAAACCAGCCTTTTGATACCTTCTCTTTTAATGAATCTAATCCCCATAAATCTGTATAACTTCCATCTTCATGGGGTTCTCCATATGCTCCACCTTCGTATTTTTCTATCATATCTGTTGTATTTGCTTTTCCTTCTCCAAAATCATTTCTGGAAGCTTCTACTGAGTTATCTAAACTTTCATTGTCATATGCATTGTAATACCAATAATGTTCACTTTCATCTAAATCTTTTAGTGCCATTGCATAAAATCTATCTCCTCCGCTTGTTCCGTTTGCTGGTGTTATCATTTTTTCTTCCCACGTTCCAAATCCTGTTACTTTTTCTTCACTTATTTTATATTTTTTTAACTTTGCTTTTTCTTCTATATCATATCCATATCCATAAAATCCATTTATACCATCAGGTATTGTTCCTGATTTTTTTACTGCTAAATCTGCATATATTATTCCATCTGGTTTTCCATCTGGTTTTTTATTTCCATCTTCATCTTCAAAATCCGCATAATATCCTACATAGCTTACTTCTAAATCCGCATCTGGTCTTGGGTCATCATCTACCGTTCCTGTTGTTAAGTCTCCTTCATATAGGTCTGATACTTTTATTTCTATGTCTTCTCCATATTCATCTCTTGCTTTTAAACTATATTCTGGGTCTTCCATATTTTTTTGTAAGTCTTCTGCGTTTTCTGGTACTTCCTTAAAATATTTGTCTAATATTTCTTTTAATTCTTCTGTTGTTATATCTCCACTTTTACTTTTGGCTTGTTTTCTTAGAATATCTACTTCTACCATTTCTTTTAAATTTGCTATGTCTGTTTGTCTTTTTGCTTCTTTTGCTTCTGTTATTATTCCATTATCTCCTTTTAATGCACTAATTGATATTCCTGCTAATATTAGCAAAACTATTATTGTTATTACTAGTGCTATTAGTGTTATTCCTTTGTTTAGTTTTTGTCTTGCTTTTTTATTATTTATTTGTTCTTTTTGTTTTTCCGCATTTTTCATTTGTTTTTCACTTCTTTCTTTTTTATTTTCTTATGGTTATTTTATAGAATGTTTTTGTTTTATGTCAATAGCTTTATAGTATCTTCTTTCTTAAAAAACAAGTAATTTTATTAAGCAAACTAAAAAATGCTTTAAATTTATTTATAAATTTAAAACATCTTCATATTTTTTTTATATATAAGCCTAACTATTATTTTTGCAAATTTTTGTGATATGTTTTTATAGTAATTTATTTGATATATCATTTATTTGTTTTTCTAAATCTATAAGTTCTGTAGTAAGAAATTCCCATACCATATTTAAATTTATTCCTTCATAATCATGAACAATTCTATTTCTTAAAGCTTTTAATCCTCTCCATTCGATATTAGAATTTTCCTTAATAGTTTCTTCACTGATTTTTCCAGCTAATTCTCCTATTTGACTTAAATTAAATACGCATGCATTTATAGTTTTTTTATCATTATTAAATCTTATTTTATCATATCCTTCAATAAAATCTATAATTTCTCTAATATAGCATAAGATTTTATTTAAAATTATTTTATCTTTATTTTTCATAGATTACCACTCCCGTATTTTCTATTTCTTTTTCTATTCTAGAATTTTTGTTTATTTCAGATTTTTCAATAACATCTACATCTTTGTCAAATTTTTCCTTTATCATATCTATAATAGCAAAAAACTTTAAACCTTTAATTTTTCCATTGCCATCAATTAATATGTCAATATCACTCATTTCATTAGCATTTTTTTTGGCATATGAACCAAATAAAATTGCTTGTTTTACATCTGTATCAATTAATATATCATGAATTATTTTTTTTATATCTTCTAATGAATATATTTTTTTATTCACAAAATCTCGTCGAGTAGACAAGCTCGACTTTCCTCCTTTCATGTCTATATATTTATATATAAATTAGTGAAAGGCCTAGTCTTATTGCCCCTCACAGAACCGTACGTGCGGTTTTCCCGCATACGGCTCTTCATATAATCTTTAAAACATTACCATATTTGTACATATATTTTCGGTTTTGCTATTGGTATTCTTTCCAGTATTAGCTTATATTTCGCTACTTTGATTTTCTTTTGACTTCTTCTACACATTACTCTATATAACTCATATTTGACGTATTTATATAGTCCAAGTAAATCATTAAACATTCCATTTATTCCATAATATGTATACATTCCTACTAGTTTTCTGTTTAACCTTTCTATTACATCTACTAGGTTCTCGTGCATATTATCTTTTAGCCATTGCTTTATTGCTTGTTTCTTTGCTTTCTTTTTCTTTTTGCTTATTTTATGTTGTATAGTGTATTTGTTTGTTCTTGTTTTACTATTGTAATGTGTAAATCCTAGAAAATCAAAACTCTCCTTGTTTCCTTTAAATCTTCCAAATGGTAGTATTCTCGTGTCTACTACTTAGGAGAAAGTATCGACTTCTATTTATATCTAACTGATGGAGCTAAACATCTTTACACTTTCGCATTACGGCTCGAACTCTCTTTTGCCTACGCTTAAACCTAATCTCACGACTTCGGCTCCAAGGCTAAATACTAGCGATTTGCTAGGTCTTACTAGGTTTGGACTTGCACCAAACTAGACATTACACACCGAACTGGCGCACCTCCTTACGATAATTAGTATATCATATTTTTTCTTTAAATAACAGATTTATATAAAAATTTCTTTCAATATATTTACTTAAGGTTTGCTATCTTTTTATAAAATGTAAGAATTCCTTAACAATAATGCATAATGAAAATCTCAAGCTTTTTCTATATAATAATAGATTTTGCTTGAGATTTTTGTTTATAGTGGAAGAACTCTTTTTGTTATTTCTAGTTCTTTTAAAACAATGGAATATATATTTGATGTTTGAGTTTATTTGGTATAATGTTTGACACTTGAGTGTCGTTGACATAACGCTTATTTTGTTTCTAATTTCTTACGAAATTAGAAAGTCGCGCTCAGACGAACATAATGGCCGTAAATTACATTGAACTTGCCGATGTATGCGCCATTGAAGTTTGCGTTCCACGCGTTGTTATTATTGTTCTGCGAAGACGACCAGTACCAGTCCTATACTTAAATACAACAGACTACGCCTCTAACATATTTTTATTGTCCAACTTTTGATAATACCAACTAGATTCCTAATTGGTGGGACAACCACTTTCATTATATTAAATATCTTTTATTAAATCAATAAAATATTTAATTAATAAAAGTTTGCTAATCTTACCTTTCAGCGGATATAGCTTTTTTCTATGGATAGTATCCATTTATCTATGTCTTTATCTATTTCTAATTGCTTTCTAATTAATTCACTTATTTCTCCAGGGGTTATAGCTTTATTTATCATTAGAAATCTTATATCTGTCCATATTTCTATTTTCATAATTTGTTTGGCTTTTAAAAGACATTTATATTGTTTTTCTTTGTCTTCAGCAATAAGTGCCTCTATTGTTACTTTTTCTACTTCTAAAATATTTTTATTTAAATCCTCTTGGATTGAAATTAATCCCTTTGCTATTCCCCTCCTTGTAATTCTATCATTGATATAAATTGACATATCATCTATTTTTATGTGTATTGGTGCTTGTCTATTTCTTCGATATATTTCTTGATTTATTTTCTTGGTTGCGTCATCTACTCTAGTTTGTGTCCAATGATTTTTTTTGCGAATATTTTTTTCTTCCATATCTTTTTACTTTCATTCATTTTTTTATCATTTTTTCGCCAAACCGAGAACTTCTTACGAAGTTTTTTCTCGGTTTGACGTTTAAGCGTTATTGACATAACGCTTATTTTTGTATGACGGGCATGTCATAAATCTAGGGTGAAAGTCCCAAGAGGCGTATTTGTCGCGAACTCGATAGC
>CANQPY010000039.1 GCA_947625835.1 uncultured Clostridia bacterium
AATTATGATGCAAATAATGACATATAAATTATTAGTCAAAACAATATTTTTTTCAAAACAATTATTTAATACTTCAAAATAATTTTTAATATTCAAATCTAAAATAATATTTAAGAAAAAACAAAAAAATAAAAATATGTAAAAGCATATTTTTTTAATCATAAATATTCCTTTCCTTGATAATATATTTATCTAAATCAATGATTTTATAATTAGCTTTAGGAAAATGTTTTTTTAATTCTATTTCCAATTCTTTATCACATACTATATCAATATTTTTACTATTATTTTCTCTTAAAAAATATTTTATTCTTGTTATTTTTTCAGTATCTAAAAAGTAAAATGTTGCAATATACTTATTTTTGTAATTTGTATAATCGCAAAAGTTATATTCACTCAAATATATTTTATCTCCATACACATCATTGATTATTTTGAACCATTCAATGCTATGTAAATATTTTAATTTTTCTTTATCAGTATTTTCTACTATTAGAACTCGATTTATCCCAAAAGCAAAATCATCAATATTTATCCTTTGTAAATCGTTGACAAATATAATAATATTTTTATATGTATTTTCTTTTTGAATATCATAAATAACCGAATTAACATATCTATTATTATGATTTTTTGAAATATAATAAGTTAAATAGTCAAATCCGTTTATTTCTAATATTCCTATAAATCTTCTACCAGTTATTGTATATATTTGTTTTTCCTTTATTGAAAAAGAAGGTATGAACTTTACTATATTGCAATTGTGATAGAAAGCACCTATATTACTTAAAATATATAGTCTTTTTTTATATTTTTCGTTTCTATTTAGTTTTGTATATTCAAAATTAAGATGTTCAGCATATTCAATACCAATTTCACCTAAAACAAAATATCCACCTAGTTTTCTAATAAATTTTTTTGACATTAGACTGTTTATTCTATCTCTATAATATCTATTTGAAGAAAAGAAATATTGAGCATCTCCTATTTTTAAATATTGATATTTAGAAATAAATTTTACTAAAGAAACTTCCTCATCATTGTTAGGAAAATAAACCAAAATAACCACCTCCATTAACCAAACAAATAATTTTCCTTTTTACTATTCTTTGGTAGGATATCTGACACCTTTACGGTGTCATCTACCTACCTCCACTAAATTTTTACCTTTTTTATTTTCAAAAATTCTTGGTACAAGTGTTTTAGGTGCTTTTTAATACCATGTTAATTTCATAAAAATTTTTTACTACATTTTTGACTGGGTTTTAGAAACTATATTTTGATAAAAATTCATTCATATTTTTGTCATTAGTAACATAAATTTCAGTATGTGGTACATCGGAAAATTCACCTTTAACACAATAAGACATTTTAGTCATATTGTCATCTTTAATAACTTTTGATAAAATTAGTGCATCTGATATAGGTTTAATGTATTTATTGTCTACATCCCATCCTAAAATCTTATCAAAGATTTTAATATATATAAAAACTTCGCTATCTGCAAATAAGCCTTCAAATTGTTTTGTTATTTCTGCAATATTTAATAATATTCTTTTATAAGTATGCGTTTTTATATTTTTATATGATGGCATTACTTCTGGAACATATATTTTTAATATATGTTCCGTTAGTTCAGCCTTATATTCATTGTCAATATTTTTAATTTTTTCGTATTCAAATTCTACTGTTTTATTATATATTTTTATTTCTGTTAAGATATTATATCTTGATTTTTCAATAGTTCTTAAAAAACTTTCCATTTGTAAATTTGTTAAACTTTCATTTTTTAATACAATTTCTATATTTTCTTGTAAATTTATTAATTCTTTTTTCATTTTTTCATTTATAATCATAAAAAAGTCCTTCCTTTAAAATATATTGAGAAGGGCATATAAAAAGGATACTACTTTTTAATCTTCATCTTCTAATTCTTTTTCAAATTCATCATAAGCCTCAAAAACAGCCTCTGTTATTTTTTCTCTAAATTCATTATTTAGTGGATGGCAAATATCTCTAAAAGAAACTTTTTGCCCATTTACTGATCTAATTGAAGGCATACCTATAAATCTTTTTCCTTTGTTTTCAACTAAAGTAATTCTTTTAATAATAAATTCGTTGTTTAACACAACATTTGCATATGCTAACTTTCCTCCTTTTTTATTAGCACTAAAAATTTTTACATCTGTAATTTCCATAATTCAAATCCTCCTATAAATTTATTTTTGAAGGGCAATTTATAAAGGATTTACATTTAATTTATTCACCTGTTCTTGGTAATACTGGTTCATGTTTTTCTTCAGGTACATGAACTACAGTAGTCCATTTACTATCACTATCAGCAGTTATACCATAATATACACCTACTGTTTTAGTATAGTTTGTAAATGTTTCACCATCTTTTAATGTGTCAAATGACTTGCATTGCATTGTTGGTGCTGTTGATTCTCTAAATCCTACATCTACTTTGCCAAAATCATACATTGTTTCAATAATATACTCATCTTCAGCAAGTTGAATTGTAGTAAAATCTAAATCATAATTTTCTTGTGTGCTTAAATTTTCTTTAAATAGAATATAATCATCTGACTTATTTGTTTTATAATATACTGAATAAGTCAAATCTTGATTCCAAGTACCAGTTGTCATTTTTTCTAATCTTATATAATCTGTTGGAATATAATCAAACCATTTGAAATCCTCTAAATATATATTTGATGCATTTGCTACATTGTTAAATACATAGTCTACTTTTTCACCTGGCTTGATTTCTGATGTTCCTTCTTTATCTACAGTAACCTCTATATCAACACCATCATTTTCTATTGTTAATGGTATAGTTTCATGGTTTTTAGTTATTTCAAATTCATATGTATCTTTGTTTAATAAATAATAAGGTGATCCTGTGCTCAATTCTTTTAAATAATATTTCCCATAAGGCAATAATTCACTTTTTGATTTTCCGTTTTCATCAGTTGTTAATGTTCCAACTAATTCATTTTTTTCGTTATAAATTCCAAATTTTGCATCTTTCAAAGTTTCTTTTGTTTCACTATCAATTTTTGTTATTTCAACATAACCTTTAATTTTTTCATTTTCAAATGTTATAGAAGTTATTTCATCTTGTTTTAGTTCAATAGTTTGTTTCTCTTCTGATAAAACATATTCTTTTTTAGTTTCCCTTTCAAGAGCTGTATATTTTTGATCTATTGGCAATCTCTTACTTACTGCCTCACCTTTTTCGTTTGTTCTTATTGTATCTACTACATTTCCTTGTTCATCCAAAATGTCAAATGTAACACCTTCTAATAAAACTTCTTTATTATCTAAGTCTACTTTTATAATCCTTATTTGTCCTTTCTTTTTCTCATTTGTAAATGTCATATTAGTAATTTGATCTTGTTTTAATGTTACTGTTTGTGGTTCATTGTTTAATACATATAAATTTCCTGTTTTAGTCTCTCGAACTTGATATTGTTGATCTATTGGCAATCTTTTACTTACTGCTTCACCATTTTTATCAGTAATCAATGTATCTACAACTTTTCCTGATTCATCATAAATTTTAAACTCGACATCTGGTATTTTTACTTCTGTATTATCTAAATCTACTTTTATTACTTTTATTTGTCCTTTTTTCTTTTCATTTTGGAATGTAATATTTTGTATTTGATTTTCTTTTAAAGTTACTGTCTTTTGCTCTTGAGATAAAACATAAGTATCTAATGTTCTACTTTCACGAATTTTTAGTTTTTCAAAATCTCTTACTGGATATTTACTTGTAAGAGCTTCTCCATTTTTATTTGTAATAATCTTTTCTAAAACTTTATTATTTTCATCAAGTACTTCAAATTCAACTCCTTCAAGTTTTACTTCATTATTATCTTTATCAATTTTAATAACTCTTACTTGACCTTTTTTCAATTCATTTTCAATTGTTGTATTTGTTATATTGTTCCATTCTATTTTTATGTTAGTATCTGTTGCTAGATTGTACCATTTATTTGTAATACTTTCTATTAGTCTGTAATTCCCTGTTCGCAAATTTTCAATCTTTATTTCTCCATTTACATCCGTTCTATATGTTCCTATTACTTTTCCAAATTCTTCAGAATATAGTTTAAATTCTACATTGCCTAATGTAACTTTATGATTATCTTTATCTACTTTATATATTTTTAAATCGCCTTTTTGATGTTCGTTTCCAAAAGTAACATTTGTTATTTGATTATATTGTAATGTTACTGTTTGTGGTTCTTCGTTTAGTATATAATTTGATAAAGTTTTACTTTCCTTTACTGTATATTTTTTATCAATTCTTAATTTTTTACTTGTTGCCTCACCATTTTTATCTGTTACAATAGTGTCTACTAATTTTCCATCTTCATCATAAATTTTAAATTCTACTCCTTGTAATTTTATTTCATTAAAATCTTCATCTACTTTAATTACTTTTATTTGTCCTTTTTTAGCTTCATTTGTAAAAGTAACATTTGTTATTTGATTGTACTGTAATGTTACTGTTTGTGGTGTTCCATTTAATACATAATTGTTTAAAGTTCTACTTTCTTGAATTTTATATTTTTTATCAATTCTTAAATCTTTACTTACTGCTTCACCATTTTGATCTGTTACTATAGTGTCTACTAATTTTCCATCTTCGTCATAAATTTTAAATTCTACCCCTTGCAATTTTGTTTCTCTTTCATCTAAATCTACTTTTATAACCTTAATTTTTCCTTTCTTTATATTGTTTGTAATATCTTTTGTTGTTGTTTGATTATATTCAACATTAATATCAAAAGTAGAATCATTTAAAACATAATTTTTATTTGTAGAAATTTCCTTTAATTTATATTTACCTGGAAGCAAATTAGAAAATGTTGCAACACCATTTTTTGTTGTCGTGCTACTTGCAACTACTGTTCCATCTTGTTTTTGTAGTTGAAAAGTAACTCCTTCAATTGTTTTTGAGTTTTCTGAATCTGTTTTATTTATTACTATTTTTCCAGTATTCATAGTATAATTAACTCTTAATTGCCCACTATTATCTCCATATGGATCGTATGTTATTCCATATGGTTGTAATGAATTATCTTTACTTGCATAGAAAACAGGATAATTTTTACATCTTGCTTGTACTGCTAATACTCCATCTATGGATGCTGTTTTATTAGCTTGTTCTTTTGGAATCATTATTTTAAATGTTTCACCTGCTGAAAATGTCATTTTCCTACTTCCAGATGTGTCTGCAATATAACTTCCTTCAGGTAATCCAGAAGTTGCAGTTATTGTATATTCTTTCATATCTATATCACTATTAACTGTATAAGTTTGTGAATAATAATTTGTATTAGCATCTGGTCCAAATTCATTGTTATTTGAAAATGATATTAGTGCTGTTCTTTGACTTTGTGGAGATGTTCTTGCTATATTTACAATATTTCTCATTGCTGCCATAATACTATTTCCTTTATCTCCAATTCCTCTGTATTTTTCATCTACATTATGTCCGTAAATTATACAATATACCGCATGTTTAGTTGCTTGATAAGCATCATATTTATCAGCAACGCCCATTTCTTGTGGAGTCTTATAAGGATATCCATTTATAATTGCTGTATAAATATCATCTCTGTCTAATAATTTTTCTATATTTACTGTATAGCCATCTGGCGTATCTCCTAAAGTTGGATTTCCTACTCCAGGTTTTTTTGCATCTAAGCAATATGCTGGATATTTTTGACCATTAGGTGCTTGATATTCTACATAACCAGTTATAACTTCACCCCATCTATTGTTTCCATTATTAAAATCTAGATAATGCCCACAATCTCTATCATATATTAAGCCAGCACTTGTAACATCAAATGCTGCAAAAACATTAGAAAATTGCATTAATAAAGTTATAACTAACATTAATGCACTTACTACTTTTTTCATTTTTTTCATAAACATTCCTCCTTAAAAAAAACACTATTACTAGTGCTTTTTTATTTTTTTTATTTATATAATAAAACATTCCGTATATTGAAATACACCATTTTTATAATAGTCTCTTGCATAGATTTGTATTAATCCAAATTTATATTTTATTTTGTCTTTTACTCTTTTCTCTGTGAATGAAAAATAATTTGTACTATTTACTATGCTACTCTCTGTTTTTATTGTGTATCCAAATTCCTTCATATCGTCTGTTTCATTATCTTCTATTATTTTTTTCATTCTGCCTATCATATCAGTATTTTCTGCATATGTGAATACATCTTTCTTTATTTCTTGCTTATCTTGTTTTGTTTCAACATTTGTATTATTTTTAACTACTGTTTCTTTGTCTTTCATTTGATTGTTATTTTCTTGAACTTGCATACTAGGCTTTGTTGACTCTTGTATTGGTTTTTCTTCTTTTTTTTGTTCATTTATATTTTCTTGTTTTGTTTCTTGTGATGTAATTTCTTTTTGAACATTTATAGATACATCTTCTTCTTTTTTCTCCTTTTTGTCATTTTCTACAGTAGAATCTTCTTCCGTTAATCCTACTTCTAAAATATTTTCATTAGTTGTATTCTCTGAACTGATTATATCCATTATCTTTTCAAAACTTTTTACATTACTATCTGGTATTTTTTTCTCTTGCTTTTTTAAATAAAGCATCCAACTTACTATAATTATTATAATAAATGCAATTAATAGACCAATACATATATTTTTTTTCTTCATAAGACATCACCCTTTCTAATTTTTTGTATTATATAGGATAACATCTTTTATATTATTTTGACAATGTTGAACAGAAAAAATTTTTATTTAACCTCTATCGCTTGAACGCAAAGCCTTTTAGGTTTGTCTCCTTTAACACAAGTTATAAGTGTCAAAATATTTTCATCAGAATTTTGTAATAAAGTCCAATCAGTTTCTGAAATTTTTGTTACATTTGTTACTTGGTATTCTTTTGTACCTAAAAAACTAATATAGGTTATTTTATCTCCGTTTTCTAATGTATGTAATTTTGCCCAATACTTATTTGTATTATGTGCTGCAAGACATACATTACCATTTAAGTAAGGAGAATTTTCAAAATGTCCTACACCTTTTCTAAGAGTGTCTAAAGAAGTACCTTCATAAATCAAACCTTCAAAACCTATTTTGTCTATTCTGATAACACCTAGCACTGTTTCACCATCAATTTGTAATAATAAGTTACTTGTTGCATCTGTTTCATTATTATCTAATCGTTCCTGCACATCATCATCAGAATAAATCTCTGTTACAGTATCTATTTTAGATTTATTTATAAAGTGTCTGACAATAAAAAAAGTTGCAATAATTGCCACAATAACTAATATTATAATTGTTGATGTAATAACTGCTTTTTTTACTTTGTTACTCAATTTATTTCACCCCCTTTTTTTTCAATAAAATAGAACTAGATTCTTCTAGCTCTATAATATCTTTTATATATTTTGAAATTTTAGAAAAAGGACTAGGGTTAGTAATTTTTATACAAACCTCATCTAAGTCAAAAGGATCAAAAACAATATCATAAATTCCAAGTAATAAAGCATCTTTTAATTCTTTAACTTTATCATTTTCTAAAATGAGAATAACTTGAATATTTTTCTCTCTTACTTTAAACATAAAGTCTTTGAAATTATATTTGTTAGGTTGGATAGTGGCAATTAGTGTAGTTGCTTCTTTTTCTTCTAGTACATAGTCTGGATAATATACTATTCTACTATCTTCAATTTTTTTATTCAAATCTCTATCTAATTGCTCATTATCTGTGAATATTAATACCATTTTTTCAATTCCTCCTATTCAAAATAATTTTCTGGATTAACAAATTTTCCATTAATTCTAACTTCAAAATGTGCATGTGGTCCTGTTGAATTTCCAGTAGAACCGACTTTTAAAACTGCTTGTCCTTGCTTAACTCCTTGCCCTGTCTCTACTAAAATTTCAGAACCATGTGCATATAATGTCATTATTCCATTTCCATGATTTATCATAACAGTATTTCCATATCCTGAAATATAAGATGCAGTCGAAACTGTACCATCTGCCATAGCAACAAACTTTGCTCCGCATAGGAGCACCTACATCAGTTCCAGTATGTAATTTATTAACTTTGTATATTGGATGTAGTCTCATTCCAAAATGTGATGAAATAGTTTTATATCCAGGTATTGGCCAACAAAACATCCCAGTTGGAACTAACCCCTCACCATCTGTTATAATTTCTGCATAAGATGTGCTTTTTTGTAGCCATTCAACATTTTCTTCATTATCATAATAACCATTAGCTGCTTGTATAACTATTTCTACATCTGCATCTAAGTCATCTTCTCTAATTTTTAATTTTTGTTTTAAGTAGTTTCTTAATCTTTCATATTTACTTCCAATTAGTTCTTCACCTACGAACGATTTTCCTGTTGTTGTTATATTATTATTTATACTTGTTTTATCTTCATAGTTATATTTATAATGTCCCATTATAGTATCACTTTCAATTAAAATACATACTTCTTGATCTTTTGTTGTTTTAGTTTCTTTTCCATCTTTATCTTTTTCAGTTGTTTCAATTTTCATATTTACTTTTTCATACTTGAAAGTACTTTTAAAACTATTAGCAACTTTATTTAGTAAATTTTCATCCATTTTTGTATTATTCGTCATATTATGAAATGCCATTATTGCATATAGGTGCGACCATTGTAGCATTTTTTCATTTTCTCTATTATTAACATCTAATAATTCTTTTGTAGATTCATTTCCAATATAGTTATCACACATATTTAATTCTTCGGCTTTTTTTATACATTTATTTTTTAATTCAAGTTCTACTTCTGACATAGAACTATCTTGTTTTTGTACTTCTTGAATAAATACAGCATCAATTATACTGCATATGGAAAAGAAGAGTACCAAAATAATAATTATAAATGGTAAAAATGGTTGAATTACTAAAAATATTATTTTTTTTACTTTACTTTTAGCTTTTTTCTTAGCATTATTCTTTATACTCATTTTTATCACCTATCTTTTCTTGTGTTTCAGTTGTTTTATTATTTATATATTCTACATTTTGCAATCTTCTTTTATTATTATTTTTCTTATAAGTATTACTTCTTTCGAAATTTCCTTCTGCCATTTTTGCTCCCATTCCTAAATATGCTTTTGTTGCATGAAAACCAGTTTTAGCAATTTTATTAACATTAGAGGTTTTATTGCCATTTGCCATATTTTCTTGATTATTCCCACTAAATTTTGGAATTATCATTTTGTTGTTAGGTATATTATTCTGAGTATTATTTTGCATAACATCTCTAATAGGATTTATATTTCCGTTATAATCTTTTTCAGCAGTTAAATTTGAAACTGGATTTATTATTGTTTTTGCTCTATTTATAAATCCTTGTAATCCACCTCCAGAATTTGAATTATCATTGTTAGATGTTCCATTTGTTGAATTAGGAGAATTAAATTGTTCTTTTATAGCATTTAATCCAAATCCTAACATTGCTCCCATTCCTAAAACTTTACCTGTCATCATTTCACTATCCATACCAGCAATTCTACTTGTTAAGTTTTGCAAACAATTCATTAGACTATCAGCAAGTGGTAGGATCATCATAGCCCATATAAGACTCACTGCCCATCCTCCACCAGATGGAAGAAAAGCAAGATAAATAAGGAATAAAAAACAATATATAAATTGCATAAATATATTCATAATAATTTGTCCTGCCCAAATACTCGCTGCTGTTACATTTTTATTAATTATCCACAAACCACACGCTATTGGTGTAAAAATAGTGAATATTATAATCGTAAATTGTCTAACTATAAATTTAATATTTAACTTTACAAACAAATAAATAAACATTGCAATAACTAGGGCAGTAGCAATAGCATTACCTGTTCTAATAGAAGATAACATACCATTTCCAAGCAGATCATCTAAAGAGCCATGTGATGCAGTTACTAATAAATGCACAAAACTATTATTTACAAATAATAAAAATCTAATAAAAATAGGTGCTAATGATATACTAATTCCTCCAAAACATAATCGCATTAAACTTTCTTTTGCTTCATTTTTCTTTGCTGTATTCATACCTGCAAATATGATTTTATATGCCAGTATGAAAACTGCTATCAAAATTAAACTTCCAGATATAATTGCAAAAACTTTATACCAGTCCATAGTTTTATTCCATAGTTCGGAAGTAAATGGGGATAATGAATCATTTTCATTGTTGTTATTAAAAATTAATTCATCATAATTTTTGAATCCTACATTTGCCTCTTTACCTGTTGCAAAATTAAATACTGTTTGTGCAATTCCACCGTATGCATTCTGCAATTATTTTTTCAAATAATGAGCCATCTTCTTTTTTTATTAAGTCTTTAAACTTGACATTATTTTCTTCAGCACCAAAACACATTGGAGATAATAAAAAAATAATAGTAATAATAATTACTATACTTTTTAATGTTTTTTTCACTATATTTCCTCCTTTCTCGTATTAAGTAAATACAAATTTTTTCTCATAATCTGTAATAATAAATTTAATTGCTGTTACACTATTGTTTAGGCTTATTATACATTCTCCTGGATTTGCAGTTGTTAGAAAATTTTTAGTTCCGATCGGATAAATTAAAAAAGTCCACTACACTATCAACAGAGCCAGGACTTTGCTTAAATAAATATCTCGTAGAACATATATTAATTATTGTTTTTCCGTTCTTCACAAGCTAAAAACTCATCAATAAATTGGCTACCTATAAATAGTGGAACATTATATTTACGACCTCTACGAGCCACATTTACCAAAAATTCTGCTGATTCTTGGTATTTTAAAAATAACCACGCTTCATCACAAACTATAATTTTTCTTTTTTCCTTATTTTTAAGTACAAATTTCTGCCATACCCAAGTAAGAATAACAAAAGAAGCATATAATTTTGTAAATTCATCTTTTATTTCTGACATATCAAAATTTATAATTTCTGCATCTGATGTAATTTTACTTTCACAATCAAATATTCCTAAAGAATTTCCCTTTAAGAAAGATACTAAAATCTCAGCAAGTTCATTGCATTTATCTCTGCTTTTTAGTCTCTTTTGAAAATCTGAAAGAGTAGGCATTTTTTTCGGTATTTTTCCAACCGCATATTTGCCATTATCTAGTTTTCCACCTTTTTTCTCAAAAAGTGAATTAACATCACTTGTAATTCCGTTTTTCTGCATATAATTGATTTACTACAACTTCTATTTCTGTAATTTCTGTTCCGTTTAATGTTCTTCCCATATAATTTCTACATATTGTTGCAAGTAAAGCCCTTATTTCTGCAACTTTATCTAAAATATTTAGGAATTGTTTATTTCCTTTTGTATCTGGCTCTAATTCAAATGGATTTATTCCAGCACTTTCACCCTGTCTAATTTTTATTACTTTTCCACCAAGCATTTTTGTAAGGTTTGTATATTCTCCGTTCTACATCAATAAAAAAAGCACCGCAACCAGTAGTTGCAATGTTTCTTGCAGTTAGAGTTTTTAATGCTACACTTTTTCCACCACCACTTGTACCACATATAAATACATGGGGGTTAGGTAGGGAAGGTGGACCAATAAATGTATCAACATAGACAGGAGCATTTGTAAACATATTTCTGCCTATAAAAATACCTCTATCATGTGATAAATTAGGATTAGAAATAGGAATTAGCGTGGCAATACCACCTGCAACCATATTTCTTTCATAATTACTAATTGGAATTTCTCCAATAGGTAGCATTGTTTTTAAACCTTCCAATTGTCTAAAAGTTAGAGTTCGTATCATTGCTGTTTTTTTGTTCAATTCACTTTCTAATATTTTTGTTTTATCATTTAATTCTTGCAAATTTTCAGCATTTAATGTTATAAAAACAGTTGCAAAGAACAATTTATCTTGATTTGTTTGTATTAGCATCCTTAAATCTTCTAAATCTCCAATTTGTTTTTCAAGTTCTGGAAGATGTAAAATATTTCCGTTGTCTTGAATAAGTTGCATACTCTGACTGGCTTTGAACTAATTTTTTGGTTAATTGATTAATGACTGTTCCATTGCTTGAAGGCTCTATTTTTACAGAAATATTGATATTCCCAATATTGAAAAGATCATCTAACCAACTAACCCAAGTTTGTTCTGGATAAACTGTCATTACAAAAGTTCTTGAATATTTATTATACCCTAAACAAAGGTAATCACTTCTTTCTTGTAAAGTATCTGGTAATAGTAAATCCATAATATTAGGCATATTCTTAAATATATCAATGTTTCTTTGATTTTGATTTTTGCTTTTTCCCCACATATAAATTTTTTCCTCCTTCCTTTAGTTTACTAACAGTTAGTGTAGAATTTTTATTTAATTCTCTATAAATCAAATTGTATAACTCATCTTCATCTAGTATTTCACATACAATTTTTGCTCTTAGCAAATTGCCTTTAAAAGACATTGATTTTCTATTTAATTCTTCTATTGCATCTTCATATAGACCATCATAAGAAATAATTGCATAATTTTTTACAACAGATATTGTTCTATTTTCCATTAAATCACTTAAATACTGTATTAAATATTCCTTGTATTCATTTATTTCAATGTTGTTTGTTCTATTTTTCTTAATCAAAGAAACTACTTTACTTGTGTCAATATATTCTGTTGTTGAAAAGAATTGAATAGGGTAGTCTATTGCAAGTGCAGTTTGTATTAATATATTTTCTATTGATTCTTGTTCTGTGTCTGATAACATATTATAATCAATGTTTCCTAGTCTGATGACATTTGAATATCTATTGCCTAGACAAATTATATTATCTTTAATTCTAACTTCTAAAATGTCTGATAGTTGCTTTTTATTTTTTTTTTTCTTTTTTTCTTTTACTTCTATATTAGATTTTTGTTTTATATCTCTGTTAATATTCTTCTTTTTCTGATTAAGATAAATTACAGTTCCTATAATAAATAAAACTGTTAATATTAAAAATATAATCATTATTATCATTTGCTACACCTCTCATAAACAAAATTTTTCTTACGAAATAAGTACTTTATTGCATAATAAAAGAACTTATCAAAGTTCTTTTCCCCGATTTTTAGGAATGCACACAATAAAAAGAAAACACAAATAGGTGTAACTAATATAATTTTAATTGCTATCGGAATAGGTATAGCAAATATTACAAGGCTTGATGCTGATAGCATTAAATATATAACTTGTCTTAAACTTAAATATCCTCCAAATATCTTTTCTTCTCGTTTTATATCAAAAGGTACTTTAAATACTCTCATAATATTACCCCCTAACTACCTAGTAAATTACCAGAATTATTAGTTGCAATATTTATGATTATACCTGCAATGATAAGTGATGCACCAAGTATTACACCACCACCGCAGATCCAAGCAAGTCCACCAATACTTTCTGCTCTTTTCTGTGGGTTATTTGCATTTGCTATCATTTTTATTGCAGCAATTACAACACTTGCAAAAATTAATACACCTCCGTAAAGGCATTGCTATACTTGTAATAACCCTTTTTATATTTTCAGTTGCTGTTTGTACTTCGGCTGTTCCTATACCAGCATCAGCTGCAAAACATATATTACTTTTTATAGCAAATAAAGTAATTGCAGTGCTAATTGTAGATAATCTTTTCATTATCTGTTTTTTTGTTTTAGTTAATTTCATAACTATCATCCTCCTATACGATATTTTTGAAGGGTTAATCGTATAGGAAACACTTTATTATTTTAATTTTTTAAAATATAAAAGAAATAGGGGAGTGCTAGTAAAAATATAATACTTACTAACAAACCTGGTACTAAAATTAAAAACTTTGATTTTATCTTTTGTGATTTTATAACGCATCCTATTGCAAGTAAAATAAGGGAAAATATTAATAAACCTACTAGAATTATTAATATTACTTTAAATCCTACAAATAAGATGTTAGATACAATATTGTTAAAATTATTCATATAGTCATTTAGCATATTTTTTAACTCCTTCTAATTAGTGTATTTATTGATAATTGCTTTTCTGTAATAATTCAATAAGTCATTTGGATAATGTTCTTTGCATGATTGATATAAATTAAATAAAGACTCTCTACTTATTTTTGAAAGTATCGAGCCATATTCACTAACATACAGTTCATATAAAATAAAAATTATATTTTTTATCATTTGTATGTTTTCTGATTTTATAAACAGTAAATGATTTTTTTCATAATCCAATTCTAATCGTTTTAAAATCAAATAAAATTGATCTGGAATTTCTTTACTATTATTTATAATTAAATAAAATAAATCATCTTTATTATATATTTTATTATTCTCTTGTACTTTTTTGTACATAGGGTATGTACTTTTTAATACATAGGGGTATGTATTTTTTTGTACATAGGGTATATCTCTAATATAAATTCTTCGTTCTTCAATTTCTTTTTTTACATTTTTAATTAATTCTATATGTATATATCCTAATTTATCTAAATGAGATATCCACTGTGAAACAGTATGAGAAGTAACACTATATAAATCAGCAAAGTATTTATTAGTTGCATAACAATATCCTTTTTTATTTGTTAAAGATGTTATTTCTCCATAAATAAGTTTTTCTGCAGCTTTTAATCTTATATCATATCTAACAGTAGCAGGAATTACAGAATAATAACTAACTTGATTTTCTTCATTCATTTTCATTGTCCTTATTTTCTATTTTTTTATCTGATTCTTTTCCAACTAAAATACAAGCATACAAAAAAAGGCTTATAATGGATCCAGCAATAAAACATAAAATATCTACTATCATTTTATCATCTCCTTAAAAAAATCATAAAAAATAATTGAAGATTTTATAAAAAAAGTCCCCAATTATTTCCAAAAATTATAACTTATAATAATTCTAAATAATTTCTACTAATTTATTTTAATTCATAATAAATTTTATTATTTCCTCCAACAACCTTGAAAAATAAAGGAAAATTGTATATAGTACTACATATACAAAGCAAATAAGAGTTGTCAAGATAAAACAAGAACCGTTTTCTTGTAATGCGAGGACCCAAGTTCGAATCTGGGAAGTGGCTCCAATAAGGTCAATGGTTTTGAGAATGCTCTTAATTGTTGGCTTTTAAATTTTTTGTAACATCGTATAAAAAATAAAATAATATACATAAAACACTTGACAATACAAAACAAATGTTTTACAATATACAAAAATAAAAAAGGATGTGAATTTATGGAAGAAAATAATTTAGCAATTCAAAATGAATTAACTAATGAAGATATAAAAAATCTAATATATACAATAAGAGAAAAGCAAGTTATGTTGGATAGCGATGTTGCAAGACTTTTTGAATATAAAACAAAAGACCTCAATAGAAATGTTAAAAATAATATAGAAAGATTTCCAGAATATTATTGTTTTCAATTAACAAATGAAGAATATAAGTCTTTAAGGTACAAAAATTGCACCTTAAACGAAAGTGGAAGAGGACAGCATAGAAAATATTTACCATATGTATTTACAGAATATGGAATTACTATGCTTGCAGGATTATTGAAAAGTCAAGTAGCAGTTAATGTAAGTATAAGAATTGTAAATACGTTTATAGAAATGAAAAAAATCTTATCTGCAAATAATCAAGTATTTGAAAGATTAACAAATGTAGAATATAAATTGCAAGAACACGATAAAAAATTTGACGAGATTTTTAACCAACTCCAACCAGAAGATAACATCAAGCAGAGAATATTTTTTGATGGGCAAATATGGGATAGCTATAGTTTAATTATAGACATTATAAAAAAAGCAAATAAGAAAATTTTAATCATAGATAATTATATTGACGATAGTATTTTGAAAATGTTAGCTAAAAAGAAAAATAGTGTGGAAGTAGTTATTCTAACATCAGATAAAAGTAATATTGAAAATTTAGATGTTAAAAAATTTAATAAAGAATATCCTATATTAAAAGTTGCTAAAACAAATAAATTTCATGACAGATTTATTGTTATAGACAATAAAGAAATGTATCATCTAGGTGCTTCAATAAAAGACTTAGGTAAAAAATGCTTCGCAATTAACAGAATTGAAGATATAGAAATTATAGAAAAAATAATTAACTTATAAATTAATAAAATATTATTTTATTCCGACATTATTAATTATAATTGTTTGCTTTTAAATTATCTTCTAGACTCCATAAAAAGATTACATTGAGCAATAAAATATAAAAATGCAATAATAAGAGCACCATAAACAATAACAAAGAAAGCAACATAGCAAATTTTAAAAGAAAAACCAGTAAAATAGCAGAACCACTTAATAAAAGTTTTATGGATAGAATTCATACCTTCTGCATAACTATTATTTTTTGCCATAATAAAATTATCAACAGGGAAAAAATATATTTCAGAAAATTTATATAAAACATCTGTATCTGGATATTCCAAGCCAAGTTCCCATTTCTTAAGAATCTTTTCATCTATTGAAATACCAAAATTATTTAATTCTTGAATTACATTAAAATGAGACCAATTTTTTTCTTTTCTTAAATCCACTAACAATTCTTCTAAAGTTCTTTTTTCTATTTGCGAATTTTCATTATTTTTTTTCTTACCCAAAATATCAAATTCCTCCTATTTTTTTATATTCTAGGAAAGTCTATCATTTTCTAAGCAATTTTATTGCTTAGAAAATCTTTATTCCGTTTTTTTTGTCCAAATCTGATAAAATTATAACATATTTTTCAATATAGTACAAAATTTTTAATATAAAAAAATATAATGGTTGAAACAAATAAAAAAATCTTGTATAATAGCTATATCACATAGTATCAATCAAATTTTGTAATTTGAAAGGAATGAGATAAAATGGAAAAAGTAGCAATTGTAACAGGAGCATCAAGAGGAATTGGAAGGCAAATAGCAAAAGAGCTTGCAAGAAAACAAATACAAGTAATTGCAAATTATAATAATTCAGAAGAAGCAGCATATTCATTAAAGCAAGAACTAGAAAAAGAAAACATAGAAATTGATATATTTAAAGCAGACATAACAAAAAGAGAAGAAATAAAAAAATTAGTGCAATTTGTAGAAAAAAAATATAAAAAAATAGACATTTTAATTAATAATGCTGGAATTAGTGAATATAAGATGTTTACCGAAGAAACAGACGAAGACTGGAGCAAAATTATAAATACAAATTTATATTCTGCGTTTGCTATGACTCAAGAAATTTTGCCAAATATGATTCATAAAAAAGAAGGTTGTATTATAAATATTTCATCAATTTGGGGGATAGTTGGAGCATCATTAGAAGTATTATATTCTATATCTAAAGCAGGGATGAACGGGATGACAAAAGCACTAGCTAAAGAACTAGGACCATCAAATATTAGAGTAAATGCTATTGCACCAGGAATTATTGAAACACAAATGAATAATAAATTTTCGCAAGAAGAAATAAAACAAATAAAAGAAGAAATTCCTTTAGAAAGAATAGGAAATTCTTCAGATATTGCAAAATGTGTGAACTGGTTAATAGAAGATAATTATACAACAGGGCAAATTATTTCAATTAATGGTGGTTGGTCTATAACATAAAATATAAATGCCAAAAGTTTTTTACTTTTGGCATTTATTTGTTGTTATTTTTCTGCACTACTTATTTTTCTTTTATAGTTTCCAGATATTATTTTTGGAAGGTAAGTAATTAATTTATAAACTGCTAAACGAATTTTTTTGCTCCATAAATAAGATCTTCTAAGTTTTCTAACAGAACCTAAAGCAACAGGTTCATCTTCTAAAACAACTAATTCATTTTGTACTTTTTCTAATGGGAAAATATAGTTTTGACCATCGTTATTATCCCAACAATCATTTTCATTTTTAAAACAGAAGTTAAAAGTTTCTCCTTCTTCTAATTGAATTTCAGCTTGAAAACCTAAATCTGTTTTTTCCATTTGAATGTCGTTTATATTATCCCAATTAAGACCAAAACCATAATGAATAGAAACCTCTTCAGAACCATTTTGAAAAAGTTTTCCTACATAAGAAATTTTAATTTTAGTATTTTCAACTAATTTGTCAGTATTAAAAAATATATTCTTTGTTAATTCCATTTGTTTTATCTCCTTATTTATCTTTTGCTGTCAACATTATAATATTAATTTCTACAATGTTCAAGTCTTTTTTGAAAATTTTTTAAAAAAATGTTACTAGTTAATGGTTTTATAAGAAAAAATGAGTAAAAGTATTGTTAAAATCATATATATCTTATATAATTA
>CANQPY010000040.1 GCA_947625835.1 uncultured Clostridia bacterium
ATTTTCGTCTGTTTTTAGAGCAATATTTAAATAAATAATTGCATTTTTTAATTCATGCTTCATTAAAATATCAACTCTTTTTAAAACTTCGCCAATTGTAAAAGAAATTTCTTCTTGGTTTGCCATTGTAACTGCTTGACCCTTTACGGCAGTAATAACATCAGACATATATTCGGTATGTGTTTTAATTTTTGCAATCCATTCTGACATATCATGTGCAATATCATGATGATCTTGGCTATTTACTTCTGGGTCGTCAATAGAAGAATCATATTCTTTAACTAAATCAGATAATCCTTCTGCTGCACCTGATATAGACATAATAGGAGTTTTTAAGTTATGAGCAATACCACCAATTAATTGACCAAGAGAAGCTAAACGCTCTCTTTCCATCAAAGTCTGTTGATTATCATGGATTTGTGAAATATTCTTTTTAGTCAAATCTTGAATTTTATTAAAAGCAACGGTTAGTTCACCTAATTCATCATTAGAAACTATTGGTATTTTCTTAAATTCCGCGTTATTCTTTGTATTTATATCATTAAGACCGTTAACTATAATCTTAACTTGATTTGAAAGCGAAGATGAATAGTATGAAACCAAGAAAGATATTATTCCAAATAAAACAACAAAAGTTGTAATAATATAAGCTAATGCATCTTCACCAGAAATAGGGAATCTAATACCAACAATATAATCTTTACCATCAACCATAATATGTTTAATATATCCGCCGAGTGTTTACTGCATAATGTTCATAAACTCTGCCATCATACTTATCAGATAACTCAAATATATATTTTTTGAAAAAGTCAGTTAAAGGTACACCATCTGAAGTTATTATATCTTTATTTGGGTCAATTACAAAATAAGTATGAGTATCATCTATGTAATCTAAATGACTTAAGGTTTCCATTAATTCATCGCTATTATGATATGTAGTATTATTCTCAAAATTATATTTTAACTCATTTTTATAATAATAGTAAAAATCAGTTCCTCTTACATTAACTAATCGAGAATATGCAACAATAACTGTAAAGAATAAACCAGCAATTAGTAATGGCAATAATAGTAAAATCATATCATTTGATAGCTTAGTAGGTTTTGAACCAGGTAGACGATTTTCTTTAAAAGTAGAAATAAGTATAGGCTTAAATAAGTTTCTAGAAAGTACATAAGAGATGGTTGCATTAAAAGTCAAAATAGAAACCCATAAAATAGCAACTGTTATACCAGAAGACTCCAATTCATGTTTTACAATAGGCATACCAAGTCCAATAGTAATTGCAATAAAAGGTATAATTATTTGTAACAAATAAAACTTAGTAGGAGCAGTAATTAGAGTTTTTCTTATTTCTTCTACAGAATATTTAGATTTATTTGCTCCATTTTTTTCAAAATTAGCAATTTTCTTAAATAAGAAAAAACGTTGATAAAGAACAAATAAAGAAACTACTATAACATATAATAAGATAAATTGAGAGGTATAAGAAAGACCTCCATATTCAATTTGAAATTGAGTATCAACTGTTCCAGGTGGATAGTTCAAAATTTTGTGCATAAATGGATACAATACCCAAGCACAAACAGATAAAGTCATAACATAAGATAAAATAACTTTTTGATACGCATATAAGTGCTTTTTCATTTTAAATCCCCCTATTATATAAAGTTAATATTTGAGCAATAGTCTATAATTTTAGCCAAATATTTTAAATCTATTTTGTGATAATGAAAATTAATATTGTCTAAATATTTTAAAGTGATATTGCATTTTGTTTTTACATTTAAATAAGAAATATTAGTATGTAAATTGTAGTCGTTTATTATTAAAGAATTTGAATCCAAATCCATTTTAATAATCTTTTTATAAAAATCAGAATCTTTCATTAATTTAATTTGATAATTTAAAGGTTTCAATTTATCAATTAAAGTTTGCATAGTAAATTTTCCGAGGATTCATCATATGGAAAATTTTATTTTGATTTCCATAATAATAAATTATACCAGTAATAGCATTTGCTATATCATCAACAGGAGATAAATCAAATTCTTGCAAGATACTACTTTCATAAAAACATTTATTTTTTAAAATAAACTGTAATTTATTATAAAATGCATTACTATCAATATTATATTGGAAAAATCCATCTTGATATCTACCAGTTAAATTACCAACACGGAAGATGTTTGCCTTTAATAAACCTTGCTTAATATTTTGAAGTAAATAATCTTCTGCCAATAATTTGCTTTTAATGTAATAATTTTCTTGATAACTTTGCCCAATAAAGAAATTTTCTTCTGTAAAATCAACGGTGTCAGAAGTATTTGTCAAAGGCATAAAATCACAAGATACGCTAGTTGTAGATATATGATTTAAGCAAATATTATATTTCATGCAGAAAGAAGCAATATTTTTAGTACCATCTAAATTTATCTTTTTGAATTCGTCATACTTTCCAATATGCTTTACTAAGGCAGCACAATGAATTACGCAATCTATCTTATTTCCTAATTTATCTAAAACATCTTCTGATAAACCTAAATTTTTATATTTAATATCTCCTACAACTACTTCAATTTTATCAAATAAAACATCATCTGTATACATATCTTGAAAATAAAATTTAAATATATTCAAAATTCTATTTTTAGCATTTTCAACATTTGAAGCACGAACTAAACAAAATATTTTTGCATCAGTATTATTTAGCAAAGCTTCAAGAATATGAACGCCCAAAAAACCTGTGCAACCTGTTAATAAAATATTTTTAAAATGACGTTTTTTAATTTTTATTTTATCTAAATCATGTTTCAAAAACGAATAGCCATCAGTAGAAAAAGAAGAATCCCCAGATGCAGAAATTTGTTCTAAAGCAAAGCATAAATCTTTTACAGTAGAATAATCATAGAAATATCGTGTTGGTACAGATATTCCAATATTTGATAATTCAGATTGTATTTTTATAATTGATAAAGAATCCATCCCAAAATTATTAAAATCTTCATCAATACTAAGTTTTTTAATATACAAACATTTTTCCAAAACTTTACAAACTGCTTTTTGCAAATCATTTTCTGGCTTTACATATGTATCATTTTTGTAAAAATTAAAAGGAGAAGGGAGCCTAGATTTGTCAATCTTCCCATTTATAGTAAGAGGCAAATTAGAAATCGGAATAAAATGAGAAGGAATCATGTAGCTTGGTAGTTTATTTGTTAAAAACAGTTTTAACTCATAATTTTGGATAGTAAAATCAGAAATATAATATGCACACAAAAGATCCCTATCGTTATAACTATAATTAATTATAGTACATCCTTTAATAAATGGATGAGTATTTAAAGTACGTTCTATTTCATTAAGCTCAATTCGATACCCTCTTACCTTTACTTGTGAATCATTTCTTCCATAAAATACTAATTCACCTTGATGAGTCCAGCTAACCATGTCACCAGATTTATACATTGCAAATTTTGGATGAAAAATATCTTTAACAAAACTTTTAGAAGTCAAATCAGGGTTATTATAATAGCCATTTGATACACCATCACCACAAATATAAAGTTCACCCTTTATGTTAGGAGGGCAAAGCTTTAAATTTTTATCTAAAACATAAAATCTAACATTAGATAAAGGCTTTCCGATAGTAATAAATTTAGTATTTTTTTCTAACTTTTTACAACAACAACCAACCGTAGCCTCAGTTGGACCATACATATTGTAAATATTTGCAGAAGTAAGATTTTGCAAATCCTTTACAAAAGATAAACTAAAGGCTTCTCCGCCAATTCCGATGTCAGTTAGAGAAGAAAAAGAATTTCTATCGCTTGAAGAAGATATTAAAGATTGAATTTTGCTAGGAGTACCATACAAAATATTTACTTTATAATTTGTAATTAAATCATTTAATTTTGAAAAATCATTTTGTTCTTCTCCGAGTAGGTAATATCAAAGTAAGACCATTTAGAAGAGTAACCCACAATTCATAGCCAAAAACATCAAAAGAAACAGAAGCCATAGATATAACCTTTTTTTCGCGGGAATAATCAATTATTTGAGAAATTCCAATTAAATAATTATAAAAATTTCTATGAGTTATAGTAACTGCTTTTGGCATTCCAGTAGAACCAGATGTATAAAGCAAATACAAGAAATTTTTTGACAATATCCTTGGCTTTTTATATTTAGCTCTAGTCTTAAAAGTATAACCTAAATCCCAAGTAATTTTATTTTTTATATCTAAATCCAAATTAGAAATAACATATTCAGATTTTGAATTTTCAATCATATAATCTTGTCTATCTTTTGGATGTAAAGGGTCAATTAAAACATATGTACAACCACATTTAACAATAGATAATATGGCAACAATTAAATCAGCAGAACGGTTAAGAATTACAGAAATATTATTACCGCTCTTTATGTGATATCTTTTTTGCAAATAAATAGCTAATTGAGTAGACAATTCGTCTAAACGTTTAAAAGAAAATTCTTCATTATTGCAAATAAGTGCAATCTTGTCAGGATTTTTAGATACTTGTTTTTCCCATAAGTCTAATATAGTTTTTTTAGTATCATAATAGACTTTAGTTTGATTGAAATTATTTAGAATAATATGTTTTTCTTCTTCTGTTGCAAGCTCAATATCTTTTATCAAAATATTTGGATTTTGAATAACTTGTGCACAAATATATAGCAAGCGATTATGCATGTCCTTAATTTGAGAAGGTTCATAAACTTTATTTTGATAATCATAAATAAAAGAAAAACAATTTGTATTATCTAAATCATAAATATGAAATAGTAAAGGAATTGCAGAATAACCACTAAAAAACCATTCACAATCATAATTAACAGTATTTTCATCATGATTAGTTCTAGCATTTTGATAAGAAACTGCTGTATCATAAATATTTTCTTTTAATTGGAATTTATTTTTAATATTTGCAATTAAATCTTGAAAGGGATATTTTTGATGCCTTAAATAAGAGAATTGAGATGCAGTTAAAGAAATTATTGCATCTTGAAAAGACATAGAATCATCAATATCTAATTTATATAATATATTATTTACAAAAAGACCAAAGGTGTTTTTATCTTTCTGACCAGCTCTATTTAAAATGGGAGTAGAAATAATAATATGATTAGATTGCTTTACTTTACTTTCATAAATTGACATAACAAACAACATAAAAGTAAAAGGAGATACTTTTAATTGCTTACAAAAGGAAACAATTTTTGAAGTCATTTTTTTAGAAAGCTTAAATTCATTTCTACTAGCGGCATAATCTAATTGTGAAGAAGTATTATGAGTTTCTGAATTTTCAAAAATGTTTTCTTCAAATAAGTTATTCCAAAAATCTTTATCTTGATTGAATTTAGGACTATCTAAATAAGCTAAATCATTTTCAACAAAATTAGAATAAGAAAATGTATTACTATAATCAATTGATAAATTCTCTTTTTTAATAAGCTTAGAATAAATGGAAATAACAGAACTAACAAGCATTCCCATTGACCAAGCATCAGAAATTATGTGATGTACACATATAAAGAAACCACCTGTTGAATCTTCTTCATTTTCAAATGTTGAAAAATAGTAAAGAGGTGAATCATATAAAGTAAAACATTTTCTAGAGATAAAATTATATATATTTTCTTTATTTTCAGAATTTATTTTAAAATGTTTTATAGAAAAATTTTCATATTCTTGTTCATATTGTTTTACGCAATCTTGCTCTAAGTGTAATTGATAACGAATGTTATTTGTGCTTTTTACGAAAAGGTGAATTGCTTTTCTGAGCTGCGAAAAATCAACTTTATTGCGGATTGTAACTATACCAGAAATAGTGTTCATACTGGTATTTGGATAAAATTGTTCCATATTTAATATTGCCTTTTGAGGACAAGTTAAATTAAAAAATTTTTGTTTCATCACAAAATCACCTTTTTCTATGTAAACATTTAATAGCAATAATAAACTTGATTATTAAAAGTTCAATATATTTTTTATTTATAACTCCCAGCTACATAACAGACTATAATAAAAAGCTTTTATAATATTTTTTATAAATGCGTAAGCGACCAAACGAAGCAAAGCGAAGTGCGATTGGAGCAACTTACATTTTTGTTTTTTATTTTGTAAGTTGCGACACACAAAATTTATAAAAAATATTATAAACGCTTTTTAACAGTCTATAATTTGCTGGTCCCCCCGATTTGTTATAAATAAAAAATATATTGAACTTTTTATATAATTATATTTTGTCTTAACTGTAACTCAATTATATAGATATATATAAAAAAAAGCAAGAAAAATGTTGAAAAAAAAAGAATATTAGGATAGAATAAGCTTGAAAAACTTAAAAGTTATTCCGAAAGGAAGGATGTAAAAATGAAAAGCCCTGAAATAGTAGAGGACTTTAGACAATTAATAAACATTGCAGAAAGAGGAAATCCAAATCACATTGTATATAAATTTAAACAAAATATAGAAATAAAATATAAAGACTTTAAAGAAGATATAAAAGCAATGTCTACGGCACTACTATCTTTAAAATTAGAAAATCAAAAAATCATTTTAGTAGGTAGCAATAGATATGAGTGGTGCGTAAGTTATTTAGCAATTACAACTGGAAATATGTGTGTTGTACCATTAGATAGAGCTTTACCAGATGTTGAATTAAAAAAATTAATAAAAAGAAGCGGAGCGACTTCAATAATTTTTGAAAACAAGCATAAAGAATTTGTAGAAAACATGCAAAAAGAAAAAGATAATAACATAAAAACTGCTATTAATATGGATTCAAAAGAATTTAAAGAATTGTTGCAGGTAGGAAAAGAATTAATCCAAATGGGAGATACTAAGTATGATGAAATAGTAATTGATAATAAAAAAATGTCAATAATGCTATTTACATCAGGTACTACAAGCGAACCTAAAGCAGTTATGTTATCACAATATAATATATGTTCGAATATTACGGCAATAGGCAGATATGTAAAATTATATCCAAAAGATACTTTATTATCATTTTTGCCGATTCATCACACATTTGAATGCACAATTACTTTCCTATTTGGTCTTTATTGGGGAGCATCAGTTGCATTTTGTGATGGATTAAAATATATACAAAAAAATTTACAAGAATATAAAGTTTCTGTATTTGTTGCAGTACCACTTGTTTTAGAAACCATGTATAAAAAAATTCAAAAAGCTATAGAAGATAAAGGAAAAACTAAATTAATAAATAAAATATCAAAAATATCTAATTTTTTACTAAAATTAAAAATAGATTTAAGGAAAATTCTATTTAAAGAAATATTAAATAACTTTGGTGGAAATTTAAGAGTAGTATTATATGGCGCAGCTCCTATGGATAAAGAAACAATCATTGGCTACAACAATTTTGGAATTGAACTAATACAAGGGTATGGCTTAACAGAAACATCTCCTGTTATTTCAGCAGAAACAGACAAAAAGAAAAGACCACGGATCAGTAGGACTAGTTTTAGACAATTTGGAAGTAAAAATAGAAAATCCAAATGAAGAAGGAATTGGAGAAATTATTGTAAAAGGTCCAAGTGTTATGCTAGGATATTATGAAAATGAAAAAGAAACAAAAAAAGTATTAAAAGATGGATGGTTTAATACAGGAGACTATGGATACTTAGATAAAGACAACTTTTTGTATATGGCAGGTAGAAAAAAAGACACAATTGTACTAAAAAACGGAAAAAATGTATATCCACAAGAAATAGAATTTTTAATAAATAAAATTCCATATGTAACAGAAAGCATTGTATATCAAAGAGAAGAAAGCAAAACAGACACTATGTTATGTGCAAAAATTGTATATAATAATGATTTAATCAAACAATATTTAGGAGATAAAACTCAAGAAGAATATAAAAATATTATCTGGAATGAAATGAAAAATATCAATAAAAACTTACCAATATATAAACATATAAAGAAAATAATTATAACTGATACTCCATTAATAAAAACAACAACACAAAAAGTAAAAAGATATGAAGAACTGGAAAAACACCCAAAAAGTAGTTTAAAAATTTAAATTTTGGAAACACTATTTTAGAGGTGTATACATTGGGAAAAAGAAGAAAAAAAATGAGTAATGGAAAAAAAGTATTTTTAACTTTTATTCTATTAATCTGTTTATGGCTCTTTGGATTTTATTTATATATAACATACCAAAAAATAGAAATACATCCATCTAATTATGAAGCAACAAAAATGTTATCCACACGGAAGTGCACAAACTGTGGAAGAAGCAGAAGAAAATAGTAAAAATATAGCAGATATAATTGAAGAAACAACAAGAAAAGTTGTAGGAATTTCTAAACTAAAAAATGCAGGAAATAGTATTTTATCAAAAAGTACAGAAACAGAGTTAGGTTTAGGAACAGGTATTATTATAACAGAAAACGGCTATATTTTAAGTAATGAACATGTTACAGGAGAAAAATATAGTAAATGCTACATTACTTTAGAAAATGGAATAAATTATGACGGAACAGTAGTGTGGAGTGATTCTAATTTAGATTTATCAATTACAAAAATAGATGCCAAAAATTTAGAATATGTCGAACTTGCAGATTCAAGCAAAATTAGAGTAGGAGAGACAGTTTACGCAATTGGAAATCCAATTGGCTTTGAATTTAGAAGAACTGTAACGTCAGGAATAATTAGTGCCAAAAATAGAACAATAAAAATTGATGAAGAAGAAACACAGTCTTATATGACTGACTTAATTCAAACAGATGCCACAATAAATCCAGGAAATAGTGGAGGACCTTTAATTTATCCCAATGGACAAGTAATTGGAATAAATACAGTTAAAATAACATCTGCAGAAGGAATAGGTTTTGCTGTTCCAATTAATATTGTAAAGCCGGTAATTCAAAGCTTTAAAAACACAGATAATTTTGAAGAAGCAACAATTGGAATTTATGCTTATGATAAAGAAGTTATGCCGTATTTAGACGAATCTGCTAATCTTAATTTTAAAGAGGGAATATATGTTGCACAAATTACTAAAAACGGACCAGCAGATAATACGGAATTAAAAGAAGGAGATATTATAACAAATATTGATGGCATAAAACTAAATACAATGAATGATTTAAGGCAGTACATTTACACAAAAAAACCTAATGATGAAGTTACTTTAAATATTAATCGTGGAAAAATTAATAGAAATATTAAAATTGTTTTAGGAAAAAAATAAAAAAATCCAACTGAAATTACATACAATTGGATTTTTTTATATTCTAGGAAATTTATCTTCAAAAGTCTGCCTTTGAAAGGCTATCCTTAAAATCAATTTTTCTATTATAATCTTTAGTTTCCTTATTTGACATATAGACTTCACTACGATTTTTCTTTAAAAATTCAATAATTTGATAAACATCTATCCAAATCTCATTTGGACTATCAACTTGTGATTCATCAAAAATAAGTTGCATACCAAAATGTAAATGTGGAACATTAATATTATTTACATTTTCCTTAATACTGTAACCTGTCATACCAAGGTAGCCGATTACATCACCGGCATTTACTGTCATACCTTCCTTCAATCCATTATTATAAGGATGATTTTTCCTTAAATGAGCATAATAATAATATCTTTTTGAATCGAAACTTCTAATTCCAATTCGCCATCCGCCATATTGATTCCAACCTAAATGCTCAATAATACCAGATTCAACGGCAATAACTGGTGTTCCAATACTTCCCATTAAATCATTACCTAAGTGAACTCTTTTAAAACCATAAGAACGAGAATTCCCGAAATCATCATAATGGCTAAAACTATAATTTTTTGCAATAGGAAGAAAAGCCTTTAAACCATATTTTTCTTCATAAGTTTTTGAATTTTCAGTATTTGCAACCTGAATAGAATAATTTCCAATCATTCCGCCTAAAACTGCAGAATAACTTTCAAAATAATAATTATAGTATTTCATAGAAGAAGTTAAATCTTCCATGGTAGAGCCTTTTTGTAATTTCGATACTAAATTATCTAAATCACTTGATTTAAAATTTTTAAAATTTCCACCATTTTTACAAGCAAGATAAGCTAAAAGCTCAATCCAATTATATTTAATTTCTTCTTGTTTTTGATGTGATTCGATATCTAAATTAGCAGTTTTACTTAAAGCATCAGCTGTTACATTAAAATCCACCCATTTAATTATTTTTTTTGAATCATCTTTTTTATTGTCGTCTGGAATTTCTTCTACTTTTACATCAATAGGCACTTCTGGAACATTAGTATTATCCAAAGTATTACGTTGGGAAGAATTATAAAAGTAAAAAAATGCGATTGAAGCAGTAACACTAATAAGTATTAAAAATATTAAAATAAGAATAAATATCTTCTTTGGAATATGAAAAGAATGTATAAGCATATTAAATCCCCTTATAGAATATATTAAAAAAATAAAAAAATAGAATAGGAAAATTATTTAAATAAATTACATTTCAGACTTGATTTTATAGGTATAAAAGTTCAATATATTTTTTAATAACAATTCGGTATAGACTATTTAAAAGGCTTTATAATTATATTTTTTCATAACTTTGGTGTCGCAACTTCAATAATTTAAAATAAATGTAAGTTGCTCCAAATCGCACTACACTTCGTTCCGTTTGGTCGCTTACGCAGTTACGAAAAAATATAATTATAAAGCCTTTTACAGTCTGTTATGTAGTTGGGAGTTATTAAAAAATATATTGAACTTTTAATATATATTTGAATCAAGTCTGAATTATTATCAAAATAAACAAAGTAGGTTGTCAAGTTGAAAACTACTTATTATGTATGTTATAATTCGGATAGAAATAAAAAAAATACAATCATGTAAAGTTCAGTAAAATATGTTATTATTATTAAAAAGTAGCATAAATGAAAAAGAGGGAAAAAATGAATATTTTAGTAACAATTAATGAACAATATATAAACCAATTAAATAATTTATTAAACTCTATACAGAAATCAAATAAAAACGAAAAATTTAATATATATATTATGAATAAGGAGCTAACCAAAAGTCAAATTGAAAAAATAAAAAAACAGCTAGACTTAGAAAAATTTTATATAAATGATATTAAAATTGATGAGAAAGAAATAAGCAAATTACCAGTATATGAACAAAGATATCCGGTAGAAATTTATTTTAGAATTTTTGCAGCAAAATATTTACCAAATAATATAGATAGAGTTTTATATTTAGATTCTGATACATTAGTTATTAATAAATTAGACGAATTGTATTATATGGATTTTGAAGGAAATTATTTTATAGCTACAACACATATAAGGAAAGTGATACATAAATTTAACGAAATAAGGCTGGGAATTGAAAAAGATGAACCATACATAAATACAGGAGTTCTTTTAATGAACTTGAAAGAATTAAGAAAAATAAAAATTGAAAAAAAAGTTATAGATTTTATGCAAAAAAACAAGAAAAAATTAATATTGCCAGACCAAGATATTATTAGCACAATATATGGAAATAAAATAAAAATAGTAGATGACTTAAAGTATAATTTAGGAGATAGAAATTTAAACTATCATAATTTAAACAATCCACGAGAAAAAATAGGGATGAAATGGATTTGTAAAAATACAGTTATTATCCATTATTTTGGTAGAAATAAGCCTTGGAATGCTGGATACATAGGAAAATTAGGATGTTTTTATGATAAATTATTAGAATCAAATAATAACAGTAAAAAAGTTTTAATATTATCATGTGGTACAGGAGGAGGTCATAATACAGCAGCAAGAGCAATTCAGGAAGAATTATTATCAAGAGGAATAAAAACAGATTTTAAAGAATATTTAGAAATTATTAATCCGAAATTAAAAGATGGAATTAATAATTTATATATTAAATCTACGAAAAAAAATGGAAAAGTGTTTAAAAGAGTATATCATTTAGGAAAGATTTATGAGAAAACAAAACTAAGGTCACCAGTGTATTTTTTTAATAGCTTGAATAAGAAAAAACTTTACACATATATTAGGGATAATGAATATGCATTTATAATAACAACTCATTTATTTGCATCTCAAGCTTTAACTGCAATAAAAAAAGAACATCATATTCATTTTTTACAAATCGCCACAGATTATGTAAGTATACCTTTTTGGGAAGAAACTAATCCAGACTACTTTATTATTCCAAGCAAAGAATTAGAAGCGGATTTTTTAGAAAAAGGAATAAAAAAGCAAAAATTAGTACCATTAGGGATACCTGTTAGAAAACAATTTAAAGAAGAATATGATATTCAAGAAATAAAAAAACAGTTGCATTTAGATGCAAACAAAAAATACATTTTACTTTTAAATGGAAGTATGGGGTTTGGAAATGTAAAGGAAATTGCAAAAAAATTATTGAAAAATATAAAAGATTATACTTTTATTATTTCTTGTGGAAATAACCATAAGTTATTTAAATTTCTCGAAAATGAATACAAAAATAATAATAGAATTATAATACTAGCATATACAAATGAATTAGGAAAATACATGGCAATTTCTGAAATAATTCTTAGTAAACCAGGAGGACTAACAACAACAGAAATTGCAACAATGAGAAAACCTCTTATTCATATTATGCCAATACCAGGATGTGAAAATTATAATGCGGATTTTTTTGCAAAGAGACAAATGTCAATAAAATGTGATAATATTGAGCAAGTAATTGAAAATACAAAAAAGCTGGCAAAAAATAAAGAGAGACAAGAAACAATGATTGAAAATCAAAAGAAATACATATCAAAAGATGCTAGTAAAAAAATAGCAGATATTGTTATTAAAGAGTTAGATAGAGGTAATATACGGTGAAAGAGCAATGTGTTAAAGAAAATGAAAATGAAGATATAATTCATATGTATGAGCCATTAGAGTTAAATATAAACGAAAAATATCAATATATTAAAGAAGGTAAGGTATTTTCATTTTTTTCAAATTTATTGTATTATGGACTTGCTTTCCCAGTTTTAACAATTTTAGATAAAATAATATATGATTTAAAAATAGAAGGAAAGGAAAATATTAAGAACTTAAAAACAGGTGCAATTAGTGTATCTAATCATGTTTTAATTTTAGATTGCACAATGATAGGACTAGCATTTGGATTAAGAAAAATATATTTTACTACAAGAAAGGGAAGTTTTGAAATTCCTTTTGTAAGAAAATTGATAAAATTATTAAGAGCAATACCAATTCCTACAAAAATGAGTAATAAAGAATGTTTTGTAAAGCAGTTAGACGAAGCATTACAAAAAGGCAAAATTATACATTTTTACCCGGAAAAAGCATTGTGGCCTTATTGTGAGAAAATAAGGAACTTCAAGAGTGGTGCATTTGACTTTGCAATTAGAAACAATATTCCAGTTATTCCTATAGTGATTAAATTTAGAAATCCAAAAGGTATAAGAAAAATGTTAAAAAAGAAAAAAGATGTTACAATAAAAATATTAGAACCAATAACGTATAGAAATCCATATGAAAATAAAAAAGATGGCATAGCAAAATTAAAGGAACAAGTAAATAAAGCCATGGAAGCACAGCTAAATTTAGATTAATTAATAAAAAATTAAGAAAAGGTGAAAAATAAATGCAAGAACAATTTTCAAGAACTGAGTTATTAATAGGAAAAGATGCAATAAAAAAATTACAAAATGCAAAAATTGCAATATTTGGAATTGGTGGTGTAGGTTCATTTGTAGTTGAAGGGCTAGCGAGAGCAGGAATAGGAAATTTTATAATAGTAGATAATGACAATGTAGATGAAAGCAATTTAAATAGGCAGATAATTGCTACTCATAAAACAATTGGAAAACCTAAGGTAGAAGTTTGCAAGCAAAGAATATTAGACATTAATCCAAATGCAAATGTTAAAACATACCAAGAATTTTTTATGCCAGAGACAAAAGGAATTTTAGATAGCACAATTGATTATATAATAGATGCGGTAGATACTGTAACTGCTAAAATAGAATTAGTTATAAGAGCAAATAAATTAAATATTCCAATTATATCTTGTATGGGAACAGGCAACAAATTAGATCCAACAAAGTTTGAAGTAACAGATATTTTTAAAACGAGTGTCTGTCCATTAGCTAAAGTTATGAGAAAAGAGCTAAAAGCTAGAGAAATTCAAAAACTTAAAGTTGTTTATTCAAAAGAAGAACCTATAAAAACTAATGCAAAAGTACCAGGCAGTATATCTTTTGTTCCATCAGTTGCAGGTTTAATTATTGCAGGAGAAGTAATAAAAGATATATACTTGAAATAGTAAAAAAAATACAATATAATAAATAGAAAGAAAGGAAGGAAGGGAAAATACATGTGTACAGCAATAACATATAATACAAAAAATCATTATTTTGGGAGAAATTTTGATTTAGAATTTTCATACAAAGAAACTGTTACAATAACTCCCCGTAATTATCCATTTAAATTTAGAAAAGCAAAGGAAATTAATAATCATTATGCTATTATTGGAATGGCTTATGTAGCAGATGAATATCCACTTTATTATGATGCAATAAATGAAAAAGGTTTAGGTATGGCTGGATTGAATTTTCCAGAAAACGCAGATTATAAAGACGAAAAAGAAGGGATGGATAACATTGCTCCATTTGAGTTTATTCCATGGGTTTTATCACAATGTGCAAATCTTAATGAAGTAAGAAACCTATTAAAAAATATAAATATAGCTAATATTAATTTTAGTGATAATTTGCCTGCATCACCATTGCATTGGATTATTTCTGATAAAGAATCTTCAATAACAGTAGAAAGTGTAAAAAATGGATTAAATATATATGAAAATCCAGTTGGTGTACTTACAAATAATCCAACTTTTGATATCAATATGTTTAATTTAAATAACTATATGAATTTATCTATTGAAAAGCCAAATAATAATTTTTCTAAAAAGCTAAATTTAAATGCATATAGTAGAGGAATGGGTGCTATTGGATTACCTGGAGATTTATCATCTGCTTCAAGATTTGTAAAAGCAACATTTACTAAAATGAACTCAATTTCTGGTGATTCAGAATCTGAAAGTATTAGCCAATTTTTTCACATATTAGGTTCTGTTGAACAACAAAGAGGATGTGTTCATATGGGAGAAGATAAATATGAAATAACAATTTATAGTTCTTGTTGTAATATGGATAAAGGAATATATTATTATACTACCTATGAAAATAGCCAAATTACTGGCATAGATATGTATAAAGAAAATTTAGATGATAAAAAATTAATAAGCTATGATTTAATAAAAGGACAACAAATTTTTATGCAAAATTAGTTTGTATATGTTATGGTGTGCCTGGAGGGATTCGAACCCCCGATCTGCAAGTTCGTAGCCTGCCATTCTATCCAGCTAAACTACAGGCACATACATATATTATTATAAACTGTAAAACATGATTTTTCAAGAGAAAATTGAAAAATATTAAAATTTCCTCTAAAATATCTTGCAAAACTAGAAAAATTGTGCTATTATATATAAGCGGTATAAATAAAGATATATCGGGGTGTAGCGCAGTTGGTAGCGCGCGTGGTTTGGGACCATGAGGTCGCAGGTTCGACCCCTGTCACCCCGACCATATATTTTACTAAAGCTCTTGATTTCATAAATGATACAAGATTTACACCATGATTTTTAATATACTCATTTGCATTTCTTTCATACATAATAATATCAATAAAATCTTCTGCATTTGCTTTATTTTTAAAGCTTTTTGTCTTTATTTTTATTTTTCCATCTTCTTTTATTTTATATTGTGCATTCCATCTGTTTCTAGAACTATTATAGAAAATAGATCCTTCATTATTTTTTCTTTTCATTATTATCCCTTTCTTGATAGGAGCTTACACAGGTTTCAAGGCTATTTTATAACATAATTAAAATAAAAAAGCAAACCTAAGCTTGCCTTTTTATCTTAATTATTTAACCAATTTGCAATATCATATATTTGTATTCCTTCATATTGATAATTATCATGTTTTGTTCTTGCTATTATCACTTTTGGATATGCATCTTTTATTTGTAATAAAGGTGTTACTTCTCTTTGTAAAGTTTCATCATTATCTATATTATCTGCTACTTGAATATAAATCTTTTCATTTCTTTTCATCGCCACAAAATCTACTTCTTTATTATATAAAGTACCAACATAAACTTCATACCCTCTTCTTAACAATTCTATAGCCACTATATTTTCATACGTTCGACCATAATCTATATTTTTAGTTCCTAAACGTGCATATTTAAAAGTATGATCCACTAAATAATATTTATCAATTGTTGATAAATACTTTTTTCCTTGAATATCATATCTTCTTATTTTATAAAAAGCAAAAGCATCACATAAATATTTTATATAGCTAGCTATAGTTTTGTCATTTGTATTTGTATTGATTTCATTTAATTTATTAGCAATATTTCTATATGATGTTAAATTTGAAATGTTATCCATTAAAAATTCTGTTAAACTATCCATTAAACCAATGTTTTGAATATTGTATTTTTGCTGAATATCTCTAACTATTAATGCACTATACACATCATTTATATAATTATATTTTTTCTTATTTTCATTATATACATAAGAACCGGACATTCCACCTTCCATAACATATTTAGTAAACGCTTCATCTGCATCTTTATAATTAAAATATTCCATATATTCTTTAAAAGAAAATGGGAATATTTCAATTTCATATGTTCTACCTGTAAATAGTGTTGCTAGGTCACTGCTTAACAAAAAAGCATTAGAGCCTGTAATATAAATATCATATTTTTCTTCTGCATGAAGACTATTTATCGTCCTTTCAAATTCAGCACACATTTGTACTTCATCTATTAACACAAAGTTCTTTTTTCCATTTATATATCTTTCTTCAATATAATCATTAAGAGCGTGATATTCTCTAAGTTTATCAAATTTTATTAAATTAAAATTAATACTTATAATATTTGAATTTTTTATATTTTCTTCTATATATTTTTTAAACATTTCTAACAATTTTGATTTTCCACTACGTCTAACTCCAGTTATGACTTTTATATCTGGAGTACCTATTACATCTATAAGCTCTTGTAAATAATTTCTTTTTATTAATTTCATATTCTTTTCACCTCAATAATATTATATCAATTCATTTCGCAAAAATCAAG
>CANQPY010000041.1 GCA_947625835.1 uncultured Clostridia bacterium
GCTAATTATGACTAATTTATCAATAAAAGCAGGATTTTTATCTCCTGCTTTTTGTCGTTTTAAGTGGCAAACTCGGGGTATATCACATTTGTATAGTTATTTCAAGTGTTTTTTATAATTTTTAGGTCGTTTTTTTGGACGGGTGTTTTTTTGCCCCGTCCCAAAAAACACCTATAGAATTGCTCCAATTATTCCTGCGTCATTTCCTAAGACTGCTGCTTCTATTATTACTTCTTTTTTTTCAAGTTTGATTTTTTCTTTTAACCTAGGCAATAATACATCTTGAAAATAAACAAAACTTCCACCAATTCCTATAATTTCTGGCTCAAATATGTTTATTAAGTTTATTATTCCTATACTCAAATTTTCTATGTACTCAGATACTATTTTTTCTATTGTTTCGTAGTTTTCGTTTTGAGGTTTATTTTTTCTAATCATATCTAATAGTTGTTCACCTCTTGTGGTTTCGTCAAATCCTAAAGCTTTCCTTAAATTATTTTTAAAGGCTTTCATAGACGCATATCTTTCAAAACATCCTTGTCTTCCGCAAGTACATGGTATTCCGTTTTTTTCGATTACCATATGTCCAACTTCATATCCAGGTTTGTTGCCAGCATCTAATAGTTTATTATGATAAAATACGGCTCCTCCTATTCCTGTTCCTAAAGTTAAAAATAAACTTCTGTCATAGCCTTGTAAGCAACCATATTTATGTTCTGCCATTGCTGCACATTTAGCATCATTTCTTATTTTTATTGGTAAATTAATTTTTTCTTGCAATTTTTCTATGATTGGATAATTTTTTATTCCAATATTTCCTGTTTCTATCATTACACCATTTTCCGCCCATCCAGGTATTGCAATTCCGATTTCTTCTATTTCATATCGTTCATTGAATTGGCTTACTTGTTCTGTAATTGTATTTTCAATTGATTTTGTTACGTCTTTTTTTTCTACATTTGTTAATCTCTTTTCTACTTTTTCTCTTATTCTTCCATTTTGGTCTACTATTCCTATTGCTATATGGCTTCCACCTAAATCAATTCCAACTTTCATTTTTATCATTCCTTACACTTTTTTATTTATATTTTAAACTTAAATTAGAAAAACTGTCAACCTAAATTTTTGCATTATTTATGGTCAACAGTTTTTATTTGAAACTCTATGATTTACACTATATTTTCTATACTCCATATGCTGAGAATAAGAAGTTACCCATATAAACTTGAACACATGGTACTAATACTACTAATACAAAGAAGATTAATACTGCACCAACTATTGCATATACTACTTGTGGTAATGCTTTCATTATTTTTGTCATGATGTTGTCTATATCTATTTCCATATATTCTACTAATTTTTCCATCATTTCTGTCAAGTCTGTCTGCATACCTATTTTTAACATTTCTGTCATCATTGGCTTTGCTAAACCTGATTTTTCAAATGGTTCAATCCATGAAGAACCAATTAATATGTTGTTTATAGCAGTTTCTATAATAGATAGCATAACATAGTTTTTAATTACGTTTTTACTTACTTCTATAGAGTCTTGTATTCTCATACCATTTTGTAAGTTTAATAGCATTGCTTTCATTAGTCTTGAAAAGTCTAATGCAAATATTAATTCACCAAATATAGGCATTTTGTATTTAAAGTAGTGAAAATTATATTTTCCTTTTGGTGTATTAATATAAAATATTATCGCCGCAGCAACAATAAGTATCAAAAATACCGGTATATACCAATACAGAATTACCTGATCTATGAAGTCTGCAAACCATAAGGTTATGGCTGGTAATTTTTCATCTGTTCCTAATTCGTCAAATACTCCTTGTATAGCTGGTATTGCAACTAATGTACCTACTACTAACATAACTAGTAATAATACAAATTGTACTATGTTAGGAATTAATATTGATTTTAATTTTTTATTTAAAGCTTCTGTATCATCTAAGTATTTTACCGCTTGCTCTAATGATGTGGTAAGTGAACCTGAAAGCTCTCCTACTTTTATCATATTAATGTATATGTATGGAAATACATTTGAATAATATTCCATTGTTGTGTACATATTTTCTCCGTGCTTCTACACCTGCTAAAATATCCTCTAAAATACCTCTAAATGATAAGTTTTCTGTACTTTCTATTATGGTATTTAGTGCATGTATATTGTTAAAGTTTGCTTTTTTCAATAGATAAAAGTTTTGTGTAAATACTACTAAATCTCTTGGTGTTATTTTTTCTGTTTTTGCAAAATATAAATTAACCTTTTCTTTTACACTAAGAGTTTTCTTTTTGTTTCCAATTTGAGTTGTATTTACATTTTTCATTATTTCTTGTATGTCAGTAACATTTCTTTTTTGCTTTTTGGGTTTTTTATTTGCACGATAAGAAACTTGTTCAATTGATATTGGGATTAAATTGCTATTTTTTAATGATTTTATCAAATTTAATCTGCTTGAAGATTCTACCCTGTTTCTTACTACTACACCTGACTTTGTTACTGCTCTATAAGTATATACAGGCATTTGATTTTCCTCCTATTTTATTTTTTATCTCGTTTTATTTTTAATTGCATAATAGTCCTATTTAGTATTTCTAAGTTTTTCTCTTCTATTTGAGCTTTTGCTTGCTCTAATGTTATTTTATTGTCTACAAAAAGTTCTGCTAAAGAATTAATTAGTCCTATACTTCCTTTATCTGCATTACTTTGTATAGCATCTTCTATTTCTGATACACTTAGTTTTTCTTTACGAATAATACCTGCTACGATATTATCAACTACCATTACTTCTGGAACTAATACTAGTTTTCCATCTGTTCCTGGTAATAGTCTTTGTGATACAACAAGTTTTAGTAATGCTGATAGTAAGTATTTGATACTTGCTTGGTCTCTAACTTCATAGAAGTTTATCATTCTGTCTATTGTTTCTGCACAAGATTTTGTGTGTAATGTTCCAATTACTAAGTGTCCTGATTCTGCCATTTCAATTGCAGCTTCCATTGTTACTTTATCACGAATCTCTCCTATTACTAGAATATCGCAGTCCTCTCTTAATGAGTTTTTAACTCCATCACTAAATGTTAAACTATCTCTACCTTGTCCAATTTCTTTTTGTACAATTAATGATTTTTTTGAATGATGCTTGTACTCTACTGGGTTTTCTAGTGTTAATATTTTTTTATTTTGATTTTCGTTAATATGATTTATTAGGGCATTTAATGTTGTACTTTTACCAGAGTTTGTTTTTCCAGTAACCAAAATCAAACCTTGTGGTTGATATGTCATTCTTCTTACAATATCTGGTACACCTAAAGATTCATATGGTGGTAATTCATTTTTTATTAATCTTAGTGTGCATAAAGGAATATCGTCAGAAAAAGAAATATTTACCCTTAAACGTATGTCTTTATATTCATATGATGTATCTAACTTTCTTGTTTTATTAAATACTTCATCTTTGTCAACATTTCCTTTTACTAGATAATCATATATTTCATACATATCATCTACTGTTAATATTTTGCTATCTGGAACTGGTATTAAGTTCCTTGCAACTCTAAGCATTGGTTTGTTTTCGCAAATTAAATGTACGTCTGATGCATCTAATTCAATTGCTTTATCTAATATTTTATCAACGTTCATAATTAATTTTTTTCCTCCTTTGTCTAAAATACTAATAATTTTCTGTTTAATTCTTCTAGTGTTGTATGTCCTTGTATTACTTTCTTAATACCATCTACTATTAATGGTTTGTAGTTTTGTTCTAGTGCCTTTTTTCTTATTTCTAGACTAGATTTTCCTGTCATAATTTCTTCTTTTATTTCATCTGTTATATTTAATATTTCAAAAATTCCAATTCTGTCATAAAATCCTGTGTTATTACAATATTTGCAACCTGGTGTTTCATAAGTTATACCACTTGTGTCAAAATTTACATTATATTTTTTTCCAATTGCTTCTATAATTTTCTTTTCGTTTTCATTGAATTTTCGCTCTACTTTACATTTTGGACATACCCTTCTTACTAATCTTTGTGAAATAGCTGTTGCCAATGTACTTGATATATCATAATCAGAAAGTCCCATTTTTCTTAGCCTTGTTATTACTTCTACACTGTCAATTGTGTGAATTGTAGATAATACATAATGTCCTGTTTGACCTGCTTGTATTGCAATTTCTCCTGTTTCTGTGTCTCTTATTTCTCCAACTAATATAATATCTGGGTCTTGTCTTAATACTGTTCTTAAAGAACCTGAAAAAGATGATTTGTTATCAATTTCAATTTGATTTAAACCTCTTATTCTTATTTCTACTGGGTCTTCTATTGTTGTAATATTAATTTCTGGCTTGTTTAAATAATCCATAAAGCTATAAAGTGTTGTAGTTTTTCCTTCTCCTGTTGGGGCTGCAATTATGGTTATACTATTTCTTTTGTTAATGCTTCTGTTTAAATCTTCTTCTGTTCCTGGAAATCCTAAGTCAAATATATTTTTTATGTTTTCATTTTTTTTCAATAATCTTAAAACAAACTTTTCTCCATATACGTTTGGTTGTGAAGATACACGAATGTTATAGTCTTCATATAATAAAATTCTACCATCTTGTGCTTCTTGTTTTTCTTGATGCATATTTGAAATTGCTTTTAGTCTTCCGAATTATTTGTTGTTGTTTTTCTTTTTTTATTCTTGCTGCAGTAAATAATTCTCCATCTATTCTATATCTTACTCTAAGTTCTTCTGCCATTGGTTCAATATGAATATCACTTGCTCTTCTTTTCATTCCAGTTTTTATAATGCTATCTACTAAACCAATAATTGTATCTGTACGTTCTGTTGTTTCGTCAAAATTAGCAGTTGCTTCTCCCTCCATTGATTTTAAAATTCTATCTATATCACTTTCAAAGGTAATATAACTATCCATTACTAATCCCTTATTTAGTAATAATAGTCTTATTGTTCCTATATTTGTATTGTTTACAGTATTTGCAAAACATACTTTTATTTTTCCATTTGCAACTTCAAAAGGAATAGCTTTGTTTCTTTTGGCTACATCTAAAGAAAAATAATCAGTTAATTTTACTTTAATAGTATTTGAGCCTAATACTATACCTTTTTCTCCTAAAATATCTGCTATTGCTTCTATTAATATATTGGGATCACATACATTTAATATGTATAAAATATCTCCTATTTTTCTGTTAGGATGTTCTTTTTGATATTGTAATGCGTTTTCAATATCTTTTTCTTTTACTATTCCCCTTTTTACAAGTTCTACACCTAATGGTTGTCTTCTTCTTGCATCCATAATTTTTCCCTTCTTTCGTATTATTCTATTTTATTATACTATAATTTTTATCTTTTTTGTTGATTTTTTACGAATTACATAAATTTACTAATTTTCAAGAGTATATTCGATAGTTCTTTGTTCAAGCCCGTTAATCTTAATTTCTGCTATTACTACATATTTGGCATTTTTAATGGTATAACTAAAATTGCAGCTTTCGACTTCTTTACATATTTTTACTTCGTCTTTGTAAATTGCATTATTTTCTGGTACAAACATATATTGTACACCGTTATCAAATATCACATAATTATTTTTGCATTCTATTACTTTTATATTGCTATGATTTACTTCTTGTGAAAAAAAGCTATCAAATTTAGTATATTCTGCATATAATTCTATATTTTGTGTGTTGTCATCTACATTTGTATAAAAATAAGAACTAAGAACAGTTATGACAGAAACTGCTATTGTCATACCAATAATATATATGGTTAATGAAATTAAAGTAATTCCTTTTTGTGATTTCATCTTTTAATTCTCCTTTGATATAACAGTAGAAATTTCTATTGTTTGTATTTCTTTTTTGAATTTGTATTTTACTTGAACTGTAACTTTTTTAACAATATTAGGAATTTTTTCTGGATTAATATCATGATAGTCTTGTACTATTATTTCCCTTGTAAATCCTGTTTCTATTTCTTTTGGTTCTCTATAAGTAGTATCTTCTGTTTCTAAATCTTCTAATGTTTTATTTTTCATTTTTTCAATTTCTTGTACTGCTATATTGGTCGCTTTAGATTTTAATTCTATTTCTTGTGAGTAACTATTTTGATTGTATATTAATATTGCAATTAATGATATAAAAATAAATACAACAATTACTGTTATTGAAATATCAATTACTGTAAAACCTTTTTCACTTTTTAGTTTCATATTTTAGACTCCTTTTATATTCTATAGTTACTTAAAAATAGCACAAATAAAAATATAAATATATTGGCTACTCCCAAATAGAATCCTATACTTATTTTGTCTACTATTTGCTTGTCATTATCCATTTTTCTTTTTCTTCTTCTTTTCCCTAATTTAATTTTATGGATTAATAGATAAAATGCCAATGCTAATAGTGTAAATATAATTGCATTTGCAGTAACATATTCTCCTGTAAAAATAACCATTGTTACAATCATTAATAAAATTCCTGTTACGTAGCTATTTTTAGCATACCATCTTAATGTTATTGTATCTAAAAGTAAAATAAGTATGTATAAAATCAAATATATGCCATATCTATATATATTAGTTTGCTCTACTATGCATAGATATACCATATACATAATAGATATTACAATACCATAAATAGAAACATATTTATCAATTTTTCTATTTTCATTGTCTATTCCAACAATTAGCATAATAAATGTTATATATAATACCATAAATCCATATTCTACAATTTTTACTAATGTTAGATTATAATAATTAAGTTTCATTACATATGCCATTAATGCAAAAACTATTCCTGATAGTATTTCTAGAATTAAATATCTTGGTCTTATTTTTTCTTTACAATATCTGCATTTTCCTCCTAGAAATATGTAACTAAATATTGGAATCATGTCTAAAAATCCTAATTTATTTTTGCAATTAGGACAATAAGAGTGTGTATGTGTAATATCTTGTCTTTTTGGAATTCTATATACTGCTAAAGTATAAAAACTTCCAAAAAGGGTTCCTATTATAAATAGTAATATATAAAAAAATATATTCATTTTTCTTCCTTTGGTTCTTTTTTAAATTTAGCCATACACACACATAGTCTGCGCGTATGGCTATTATTAATTAATTTTTTACTGTTATTATTCTGCTGCTAGTTTTGGTGCTTCTTTTGATATTTTTCCTGATTCGTCTACATAACGTGTAATTGTTTTTCCATTTATTGTACCTTTTACAACAACATGAGCAGCATTTGTTGTATCTTTAGCTACATTTTTTGTTTCTGTTTCATCAAGTTTTATATTATCATTAATCTTTGGCATTAATTTTATAATTGTAGCTGCATTTATATCTTTATCTTCTTTTTCAGCTGCTTTTTGATTTAATACGATTTCTGCTACTACTAATTTTACAGATTCTTCAAACTCTGCTTCAGCAGATTTAGTTCCTGCATCACCTGCTTTTGTTAAAATTCCATTGTCTCCTGTTAACATAGCAATTGAAACACCTGCTAAAATTAATAATACTATAATTGTAATTACTAATGCAATTAAAGTAATACCTTTTTGATTTTTCATTTTTTTATCCTCCTCTTAAGTTTTATTATTTATAAGATTAAGCCTCATTATTATGTTGTTGGTTGTGTTTGTTTAATTACTCCTCCACTAGTAACTGTCCATTCATATACTACACCAGAAATAGTTGTTGAAACAGTCCAAGGTGTTGATTCGCCAGTAATTGTTATTTTTATCTTTGCACCTTCTGCAGTATCAATGTTAGAGTTGTTTCTTTTTATTGCAGATTCTAATGTAGTTGCATTAATTTCATTTTCTTTTCCTGTATAGGTTGGATCTTTTTCATTAGCTACAATATCTGCAACACCTAATTTAATTGCTTCCTCTACTTCTCCAGCTATGGATTTTTGACTAGCAGTACCAGCTTTTGTCAAAATACCATTATCACCTGTTAGCATTGCAATTGATACACCTGCTAAAATTAATAGTACAATAATTGTAATTACTAATGCAATTAAAGTAATACCTTTTTGATCTTTCATTTTCATTCCCTCCTTTTCTTTTGATTTATATATAACCTATATTGATTTTAACCAATATAACGTTAATAACTAAATTATTTTGTAGGCTTATCTGGATATAAATTTGTTCCAGTATAATTGTTATTATTAGTAGTATTGCCTACTTCCCAAGAATTACCAGTTCCTCCACTTTGCTCACCTGTCGCTGAATTTGCTGTTCCTACATTTGTACCAGATACTTCATAAGTAGAAAATGGATTTGCTTTTCCTGGTCTATAATTCTGTACTCTTTTGTAATTATTTAAATCATTAGAATCAATTTTGTATGTCATAATAATTTCTTCTTCACTTACTTCATCTGCTGCTTGTAATTCTTCTTTTACATCCTCAGGTGTTGTATAAGATACTGGATTTGGCACAGTTTTTGTCATTGGAACATATTCGTATAATAATATCCCTAGTAACAATATAATGGCTAAAATTAATAACAATACAATAATTAATTCTTTTATTATATTTTTCGTCATTTTTCTACTCCTTTATATTTTAAGTATTTGTTGTGTTTTCTGTGGTATTTGTGCTGTTGGTGTTTGTGTTATTTGTATTTGTGCTATTTGTGTTTGTATTATTTGTATTATTTGTGTTTGTGCTATTTGTATTTGTATTATTCGTGTTTGTGCTATTTTGATTACTGTCTGATTGTGATGCTGAATTTGTTGTTGCCTGAACATCTAAAATTGCAATATTTTTGCATACAAATGTTGCAACTAAGTCAGTGTCTGAACTATCTTGTCTTATTTTAAATTCTTCTATTTTAAATCCTAGCATACTATCATTTTCTATATCAGATATAAAATCTGTAATTGCAATATAACTTCCATTTACAGTAAAGCTTAAATCATATCTTCCTTCTCCACTGCTTGAGGAATTTTTTATATCCATTTGTAATACAGTACCTTCTGTTGTTGCATAAGTTCCTAGTTTTACCCATAAAGTTTCTACTTTGTATTTTTGAATTTGTCCAGCAGCTTTTGAATCTTCTCCATTTACTAATGCCATATCTTCATATTCTTTTTTTTCATTGATTAGTTTTTTTGTGTTTTGCTCTACATCATTTATCATATTTTTAAAGTCTTTTTCTGCTAATTTACTAGCTTGTTGTATTGTGTCATCTAATTTTGCATTTCTTTCTTGTATTCCCTTGTAACTAAGCACTTCTACATTTCCAATGGCAAATCCATTTAAGGCAATGTAAACTGCAAGTATTATTAATAATGCAATCAAAACAAGTAATAATGATTTTTTCATGGTAACTCTCCTTCAATTTTTATAGTAACAACATTTGAATCTCTTTGGATTTCAGATGAACTTACATCTCTTAAAATAAGATCTGTTTTTATTTTTGCTGTTAAAAATCCTAATTGTTCGTATTTATTTGATTTTGCTTGTATAGTAATGCTTGTACCTGATGTGTTTTCAATAGATGTTAATTGAACATTTTCAGGAATAATTGACATTATCTGGTTTAACAAGTTTGGTATTGCATTTCTTGTTCTATTTCTTTCTGCTATTTCTTTAGTAGCATTTTCTAAATCAGTTAATAAATTTGTGTATTCATTTGTTTTGTCTTTTATTTTTTGATTGTCTTTACTTGCAAGTTGTATTTGTGCATTTGTAGCTGAAATTGATTTATTTGCTTCATCTAATTTTAGTTTCATTTGATATGCTAAAAATCCTGAAAAAGCACTATAAATTACTATTAGTAATAGTAAGCCAATTGAGATTCTAACTAAACTTGTTTCTGTTTTATCTAATGCTTGTCCTAAATCCCAAGTAAACCAACCACCTAAATTTTTTCTTTCTTTATCTGATTTTTCTGAACCAATATCTATTTTTAACCAACTAGGAATTTTATCAGAAAATGATAAGTTTTTAAAGTTCATTCCTGAAATTCCTTCTCCAATACCCATTAATCCTAAGGCTATGGCAGAATTTACCTCGATATAATCTTTTATACTTATATCTTTAGTTGTTTGAATAAAATATGGTCTTAATATTTCACAACTTGTATTATCAAGATATTCTTGGAAATATAAATCTACATTATTAATTAAAGCTGCTGTTCCTGTAATATATACTTTTCTAATTTTGTCACCATAACTTGCAATAATGTTTCTAACTTTTCCTACTATTGAATATAATGTTGGCATGATGTCTTCTAAATATTCTGATTGCTCAGCTTGTAATTCTCTTCCTTCTGAAGTATATATAGTAGTGTTTTTGCATATTTCATAAGAATTTAAATAAGAATTTTCTTTTAAATTTATTTTTGTTAAGAAATCTCTACTTCCTTCTTCTAATTTATCTATGTTATATATATTATTATCTAAAATTGTTGTTACTGTTGTTGTTTCTTCTATATTAACTATAATCATATTTTCGTTTTCTGTTGTATCAACTAAATTAGGAATAGACATTGATATTGGAGATATATTTGATAATTTATATCCTTCTACTAATTGTGTTTGTTTATTTAGTTCTATTTTGTTTTCTGCTATATGAATAACTCTTAATTTATCTTTATCTTCTTGGTCGCCAACTACTGCATACCTTGTTTCAAAAACATTTGGGTTGTACCCTTTTTCTGTACAAAAAGATTCAAATTCTGTTTTTACGGCTTTTTGTAAATCACTTTTTGTAAGTAATGCAAACATATCAAAATAATTATACATTTCTTCTGACATGTTAATACTAATTGGTGTTTTTTGACTGTAAGTCTCTTGAATTACTTGGTCAATTGCTTCTCCAATTTTATCATAAAATTTTATTCCAAATGCTTCTACTTTTATTTGGTCATGATCTTTTGAAACTTTTGCATATTTAATTAAATTTTCTTCAATATATAGCCCTAAGCAATTTGAATTTGCCATGTCTATCTCCTTCTTCTTTTAATTGATATAATTATATTTTAAGCATTTTCTTTAAAAAGCATACTTGAATATTTTACAAATTTCTTCAAATACATCTATATTTTATAATTATTTGGCAAAAAGTCAATATATTTAACACACTTGTAATGAAAACGTAATATTTTTGTAATACTGTTTCATTTATTACATTTTTTTTATTTTACAAATAAAAAAGCCATCTGTGTTTTCATTTTGAAATGTTGATATTTGTTTTTGTATTTCAAAATTTTTATTTTTTTGTAAAAATTTTTCTATAACATTTTCATTTTCTTCTTTTAAAATACTACATGTTGAATAAACTAACTCTCCACCTTGTTTTAAATATTTTGAACAATTTTGTAAAATTTTTTCTTGCAAATTTGTTATTTCTTCAATATCGTCTAGGTTTCGCTTCCATTTTATATCTGGTTTTCTTTTTAATACTCCTAGCCCTAGGCAAGGAACGTCTAACAAAATTTTGTCAAAGGTTTCAAAATATTTTTCTTCATAAATTGTTGCATCTTTTACTTCTTCTTTTATAATGTTTATTCCTAATCTTGTATAGGCATCTTTTACAAGTTTTATTCTATGGCTATGGACATCCCAAGCTAAAATTTCCCCTTTATTTTTCATTAATTCTGCAAGGTAAGTTGTTTTTCCTCCTGGACTGCTACACGCATCTAATAATTTTTTATTTGGTTTTGGGTCTAATATTTTGGCAATTTCTCCTGCTTGCTTATCTTGAATAGTGTATAGCCCTTGTTTGAAAGATTTTAAATTTTCTATGTTTTTCATGTCTTTTATTTCTAAAAAATCTTCTGTGTCTGTGTTTTTATATTTAATATTTTCCTCTTCTAATATATTAATTAAATTTTTTCGATCTATTTTTAGAGTATTAATTCTAATATATATTTTGGGTCTAATATTGGAATTTTTACAAATTTCTTCTACTTCGTCTAAGTTTCTTTCTTCTAATAATTTTTCTACTATCCAAGTTGGCATTGATGTGGTTTTAGAAATTCTTTCAACATCATCTTTTATTTCAAAAAATTGGTCGTAATCCTTTTTATCTACTTTTCTAAGAATTGCATTTACAAAATTTGTACTTGCCTTATGACCATATTTTTTGGATAAGTTTACACCTTCATTTACAGCTGCTGATTTTGGTATTTTGTCTAAAAAAATAATTTGATATATACTCATTCTTAAAATGTTTAATATCCATGGTGATATTTTTTTTATTTTTATATTAGAATGTTTTTTTATAATTTCGTCTATTGTTAATTTCCAAGTTACTGTACCATAAACGATTTCTGATATAAAGCCTATGTCTCTTTTGTCTATTTCAATTTTTTCTTTTTTTGCTTGTTTTAATTGCTTGTCTAAAGCAATATTGGAATATGCTCCATTGTAATCAATTTCATATAATGTCTTTAATATAATTTCTCGTATTTTATCTACCATATTTTTTCTTCCTTTATATAATATTTTTTTCATTATATAATTTTTAAATAAAAAATTCTACTTATTTTGTATATTTTTCCTAATTTGCGGAAAAGATAGTTGTAAAAGATTTGGGAGGTTGATTATGGAAATTAAAAAACATTTATTAATAACTGGTAATTCTAATGTTTCTTGGAAAGACGCTATTGTAAAAGCAGTTGAAGAAACTTCAAAATCAATTGATTATTTATCAGAAGTAAAAATTTTAGAACAACGTGCAAGTATCGATGGCAATAAAATTATTGAGTATTTTGTTGATTTAGATATTTGTTTTACTGTTGATTTAGACAGAACTACTAATAATTAGGAGGGATAAAATGAATCCGTTAGAAACAAAGCAAGCTTATCAAGAATATGTAGATAAAAAATCACCTAATTCACCTATTTGGAAAAATTGCTTTAATGCTTTTTGGGTTGGTGGATTAATTTGTACAATTGGACAGATTATACTTAATATATGCAAAGAAAGAGGTTTTGATACACAAACTTCAGGTACAATTGTTTCCATTATTTTAATTGGAATATCTGCTTTTTTGACTGGTTTGAATTTATTTAATAAAATTGGAAAATTTGCAGGTGCTGGATCTTTAATTCCAATTACTGGATTTGCAAATTCAATTGTATCACCAGCTATGGAATATAAGTCTGAAGGATATGTAATGGGTGTTGGAAGCAAGATGTTTACTGTTGCAGGTCCTGTGTTGGTATTTGGTATTTCAGCTTCTATTTTAGTTGGAATTGTATATTTAATTTTTAATACTCAAAGTATGACTTTAGTTTAGATTATTAATTAGGGAGATGATATTTTGGAAAAATTGGGAAAACAAACTATTAAATTTAATTCTCCTCCTACTATTTTAGATTGCGCATCTATTGTTGGTCCTAAAGAAGCTCAAGGCCCTTTAGCTAAGTATTTTGACCAAACTTTAGATGATGAATTTTGGGGAGAAAAAACTTGGGAAAAAGCTGAAAGTAAAATTATTAAAGAAACTGTAAATACTGTTATTTCCAAATCTGGTATATCTAGCAATGACATAGATTGTATGTTTGCAGGAGATTTATTAAACCAATGCATTTCTTCTTGTTTTGGCTTAAGAGAATTGTCTATTCCATTTTTTGGAGTATTTGGTGCTTGTTCTACTTTTGTAGAATCACTTATTTTAGGTGCAATTGCTACAGAATCTTGGGCAAATAATGTGTTATGTGCTACTTCTAGTCATTTTTGTAGTGCCGAAAAACAATTTAGATTTCCTTTAGAGTTAGGAAATCAAAGGCCTCCTACAAGTCAATGGACAGTTACAGGGGCAGGTGCTGCAATACTTACAAAAACTGGAGAAGGTCCTTTTATAACTCATATTACTCCTCGGAAAGATTGTTGATATGGGAATAAAAGATGCAAATAATATGGGAGCTGCTATGGCACCTGCATTTGTAGACACTTTAATTACTCATTTTTCAGATACTGGTCGTAATCCTAGCTACTATGATGCAATTATTAGCGGTGATTTAGGTCATGTTGGAAAAGAAATTGCAATTGATTTATCTGCTACTAAAGGTTATCAAATAAAATCAAATTATAATGACTGCGGTGTTTTAATGTTTGATAAAAATGCTCAAGATACCCATTCTGGTGGAAGTGGTTGCGCTTGTTGTGCAACTGTATTTTCTGGATATTTTTTCAAAAAATTAAAGGAAAAGAAAATGAAAAGAATTTTACTAATTGCAACTGGGGCTTTAACGAATTCTACTACTTCTCAGCAAGGAGAATCTATTCCTGGAATTGCCCACGCAGTTAGTATTGAAATTTAGGAAGAAAGAAGGTTCTTGTTATGAATATAGATTGGGCAAATGTTTTTGATTGGATGATATTACTTAAATGCTTTGTTACTGGCGGCTTGATATGTATTATTGGTCAGATTTTAATTGATAAAACAAAGCTTACGCCTGCAAGAATTTTAGTTATTTTTGTTACTACTGGTGCTATTTTAGGAGGTTTGGGTATTTACAAGTACGTTGTTGATTTTGCAGGTGCACGGTGCTACTGTTCCTCTTACTGGTTTTGGTTATAACTTAGCTAAAGGAAGTATTGAAGCAGTTCAGCAAAATGGATTGATTGGCGCTTTTACTGGTGGAGTTAAGGCTGCTGCCGGTGGAATTGCTGCTGCTGTGTTTTTCGGATATTTAGCTTCTCTTATTTCTAAGCCAAAAATGAAAAAGCAATAGCTATAAAAAAACGTAAAAAAAGGCACTACTTTAGTGTCTTTTTAATTTTTTATTTTTTATTTTTTATATTCTAGGAAAGTCTGAATTAGAAAATGATAGACTTTCCGTAGAAGATAATTATGCGGAATTTAGATTTTCTAAGCAATTTTATTGCATAGAAAATCTTTATTCCGTTTTTTTATGCTTTTTTTGCGATTTCAGCAATTTCTGTAAATGCTTTTGGATCTGTTACTGCTATTTCTGCTAACATTTTTCTGTTTATTGTAACATTTGCTTTCTTTAACCCTGCTATCATTTTACTGTATGTTGTTCCATTCATTCTTGCAGCAGCATTAATTCTTGCTATCCATAATTTTCTAAAATTACTTTTTTTATCTTTTCTTCCAATATATGCATATACTCCTGATTTCATAACAGCTTGTCTAGCCATTCTAAATCTGTAGCTTTTTGCTCCATAATAACCTTTTGCTTGTTTTAATATTTTTTTATGTCTTGCTCTTGTTGTTCTTGCTGTTTTTACTCTTGCCATTTATTATTCACCTTCCTCTTTTTATTTGTCAATTTTAGTTACCATATGGTAATAATTTTTTTATTGTATTTTCACATGTCTTGTCTGCATAAGCATTTTGAATTTTTCCTGATTTTTTTTGCCTTTTTGTTTTATTTGCTAATAAGTGTCTTCTGTTTGATTTTGTTCTTTTTACTTTTCCTGTAGCTGTTAATGAATATCTTTTTTTAGCAGCTTTATTTGTTTTTAATTTTGGCATATGCCATCTCTCCTTTCTATTTATCTGCTTTTTTTGCTAATATTGTAAACATATTTCTACCTTCTAGCTTAGGCAATTTTTCAACAGTTGCAATATCTTCTAAAGCTTCAATGAAATTGTTTAGTACTACTTCACCTGCTTTTGAGTTGTTTACTTCTCTTCCCCTAAATCGAACGGTTAATTTAACTTTGTTTCCATCCATTAAAAATTTTCTTGCATTTTTACATTTAAATCCAAAGTCGTGTTCCTCAATATTTGGTGTTACTCTTAGTTCTTTTATTTCTAGCACTTTTTGTTTCTTTTTTGCTTCTTTTTCTTTTTTTGCTTGCTCAAATTTATATTTTCCATAGTTCATAATTTTGCAAACTGGTGGATTAACATTTGGTGCTACTAATACTAAGTCTAAGTTTTGATTTTCTGCTCTTTTTAAAGCATCTTCTAATGATATAGTTCCAACTTTTTGACCATTTCCTTCTATTAATTGAACCTCTTTTGATTTAATTTGTCTGTTGATTGGTAATTCTTGTTTTATTTAAAACACCTCCAAAAAAAAATTTGACTTTGTTACAAGCCAAATCAAAATAAAATTGCAGATCTTTAAGACCTTGAATTTATTTAGTTTTCTAACCTTTTTCCTTATTTTGGATAAGGTGAGAAGTTTGACTTCTTCTTGTAACGCATTTTATTTTATCATACTTCTCACCTATTTGTCAAGCATTTCCTTGCAATTATATTGTGCTTTT
>CANQPY010000042.1 GCA_947625835.1 uncultured Clostridia bacterium
GCCACTTTAGCTCAGCTGGCCAGAGCATCGCACTTGTAATGCGAGGGTCCCCAGTTCGAATCTGGGAAGTGGCTCCAATAAGGTCAGTGGCTTTGTAATATGCTTGGTCGCTGGCTTTCAAGTTTTTACAACTATGGGAATAACAAAAAAAATTATTTGTGGAAAATGAGGATTTTTAGGTTAGTCCCCATTTAGTCCCCACATAGTCCCCATTTTTTATGTAAATATATACAAAAAAGTAGGGAACAAAAAAATTTTGAGTAGCACTTTTTTAAGTGCTTTTTATTATGCAATATTTTTTTCATTTAGTTGCGTAATAAATGTTTTTAAAATATCTAAAGTTTCTTCATTTAATTCTAAATAGTGTGTTAAATCTTCTTTTTGGACTTCTTGTAAATTAGCAATACTTTTATGTTTTTGATTAATTTTGTTTTGAAGATGTGTTAAATTCTTATTATCTTGACCTAAATAATTTTGTATATCCTTTTGTTGTATTTTTTGTAATTCATCTCTTTTTTGTTTAGAAGATACATGAATATAGTACTTTTGTGTTGTTTCATATTCAGTATGTCCCATTAAAGGAGCTAAAACTTCTGGAGACATACCCAAGTTTCTACAATGTGTTGCAAAACTATGTCTTAATCCATAAAGAACCATATGTGATAATTTATTTCTTCGAACAAATCTTAAAAAATTTCTCGATAATACTTTTGGTGTAAATGGAGTTCGTGTTGTATTTAGAAAAACATACTGATTTTCAGACCATTTTAAATTGTTCTCTTTAAATTCCTTTTGTTGCAGTTTTTTATGTTCAATTAGCAAGTCCTTTATTAATAAATCTATAGGAATATGCCTATAACTTTCTGGTGTTTTTAATGGTCCATCTCCATTTTTCCATCCTATTCTTTTCATAGTAGTTTTGTCAAATATAGGATTAGTTTTATAAGCATTTTGTACATGAAAATCATCTTGTGAAAAATCTAAATCTATCCATCTAACACCACAAGTTTCTTCAGGACGATTACCGTGTAATAATGTAAACAAAAAAGCAAGTGGAGCATCTGATTTGTTATGATAATTTGACTTTAATCCTATATCTTTAATCATATAATTAATCCATAATGCCCTTTCATCTTCTTCGATAAATTCATAATCATTTTTACTTTTTTTAGTTTTCTTTTTATTTCTAATTTGTTTTTTAGCAATAGGATTTACATTTATGTATGATTTATCTACTGCAAACTGAAATGCCATTTTTAATGAAAGCAATAAAACTCTTTGAGTTTCTTTACATTTTATCGTATTTAATATTTCATCGACATTATTTTCAGAAAATACATTTATGTTATTATATTCTGGATGTTCTTCAAGATATGGAAAAACATAACTCCACAAGTTTCTATTATAACTTTCTAGTGTAGTTGGACTAAAATAATCATCATCTTCGTATGATTTTTGAGTTCTTTCATTCAAATATTGTTGCCATTCAATAATAACATCTTTGAAAGAAATCACAGTATTAGAATCATCATTTATTACTGTAGTTATAGATTCTTGGCGATTTTGAATAGAAAGACTATTATTGTTTAAAATTTGTGATACTTCTTGAATTTTATCCATACTTTCAGGATTAGAATATAAATTTTCAAGTAATTTAGTAAAAGATAATATCATATTATTTAAAGAATTTGTATTATTATAAAGTTCATATTTATTTTCATAAATAATATTCTCTACAAAATACATTACATTTCCAAGATTATCTACAAAAACTTTACTAATTTTTTTTCCTGTTCCTTCAAGAGAATTTTCAATTTTAGGTATCAAATTTTGAATAGCACTTTCATATGAATATTTACTAGATGCTTCAGGTCTAGGAACTTTTACATTTGCAATTTTAGCTAAAGATGATGATCTAGCTCTAAAAATATCTCCTTTCATACTTAATTTAATTTCAAAAGACATACAATTTAGGTTAATTTTTGACATCTTCGGTTTAATACTTATCTTTTCCATTATCTCCTCCAATGCTTTTAGAAGAAAATATTTAGAATATATAAGTTCTATATATTTTACAATAAAATCTTCTAAAAAACAATGTTGAAATATTTAATATTTAATATTCATAATTACCATATGTACCAGCATTTTCATCAAACCATTGTTGTAATTTTTTTTTATTTATTATAATTTTTCTTTTAAAACGAATAGCAGGAAATCCCGGAACAGTTATCAATTTTAGCATAAGATTTTTGCCTATACCTAATAATTTAGCTGCTTCATCTATTGAAATTCCTAATTTTATGTCCTCATTCATTATTACCACTTCCATTTTTTATAGAATTTAATTTTTGTTCTGCTTGAATTTGAGCATCTGCAATAGTTAAAATCAAATTTTTTGGATATAGTTTAAATGCTTGTTTCATTTCAATTCCAAAATTTCTAGCATTAATATCTCTACCATATTTTGAACTTTGCATATAGTTTAATGTAACTTGTGCATAAGCGACTGCTTCTTTTTTATTCATTAGTTACACCTCCTACATAACTTTCAAATAATTCGATTATATTTTCCCATTTAAGTAAAGGATTATTTGCTAATTTTATCTCACATCTTTCCAGATATTTAAAAGTATTTTTTTCTCTTATTGTTATTTGCAATGTTTTTCTATCATCTGCACTATATTCAATTTCTGCAAATACTTTACTTTGTTTTTCATTTAACATATCAGCTAATTTGAATAGTTTTAATAAATTTTCTTCCATAATTATCCTACCTTTCCTTAATAAATTTTGGTACATCAGCAGATTTACCAAGTGTGTCATCAAATTCATATCGTTTTTTTGAAGGGTTATATTTATAGGCACTTTGATTCCATTTTCTATAACTTTCATTAGTCAAATAACTTGATTTTGACAATTCTTTTGTTGCTTGAATATGTTGAGATTCTATAATTGAATAATTATCTTCAATTCTTTTTATCTCTCTCTTTTCTTTTATAAATTTATTTTGATCAATTTTTCTTTTTTCTTTTGAAAGATTTTTCCTAAATTGTTTTTCTTCTACATATCTATTATCGGTTTTTATAATTTTTGTTATATATGCAGATGATATATTTAATTTTTCGGAAATGTTTTTTACTTTTAAATGTTCAAAATAAAATAAATTAATTATTTTTTCTTTTAATGTTTCCACATTTAATCACCTTTTGGTTAATTTTTTGTCGACACTTTTTTGAAATAACAAATCTATTAGAAATTCTATTTAATTTCTAATTCTTTCATATGTTTTTTAAATGCTTCCTGTCTTTGCTTCTTAATTTTTAACTCTTTGTATAATCTGTATTTTAGTTTTAGCTTAGGTAGAAGGACATCAAATATTAATATGATTATAGCAAGAGATATTCCAACTAATATAAATCTAAAAGCCATTTGTGTACTCCTTTCTTAATTTTATGAAAAGGCAGACAAGAGCTTGTCCCATCTGCCTTTTTAGTAATAAAGTATTTCCTTTTAAATTAGCCCTTCATTATATATATATTGCCCTACTTTTTAAATCCGGAAAGTTTTAAAAAAATTTTTTTAAAATTTAAACTTTTGGATTCCTTCAATTAATTTTAAAATTATAAACTGATATTGATCTTCATTGCCATAACTATATCTTTTTATCATTGTTTTCTTTCTCTTGATTATCTCCATCATAGCCATTTCATTACCATCTTGTGCTAATTTTCCTAATTCATATAAACTTTTATTATTCATTACTAGCATCTCCTTCTAAATATTTTTTTAATTTTCTTAATGCCCTAGTCTTAATATTTCTTACTGTTCTTGAACATATTTCTAAAATTTCTGCTGCTTCATCTTGACTTAATTCTTCTTTAAAAAGCAAAAAAATCACCGACTGCTCTATGGCAGACAGTGATTTTAAGGCATTATTTAACTCTAATTTACTTTCAAAGTCATCTACAGTTGAGAAAGCGCAATTCACCATAATAAAATTTTGCAAAAAGGCGTCATAGTCCTCATCATCTACAATTGTTCTTTCTTTGTTGACTATGCTCATTTGTTTTTTAAAAAAACCTTTTGCTGAAAAAATGATAATTTTATTTAGGTAACTATCAAACCTTTTGTCATTTACACTTTTTTGATTTTCTAACATAAGTGTTCCTCCTCAAATTTTACATTTGAGCTAACATCCCTGTTTTAAGGAACACATAAAAAAACAAAAACCTCCTTTCAAAAAATTGATTATTGATTTTAGTTTGATTTTATATAAAAAAGGGCGTAATGTCCTATAGAACTTCTCAAAGTGTTATCTTAAGTATCTTACAATACATCTTTTGCATTATGTTCTACTTAAAATAGGTACATTAGCCCTAAAAAAAGTATAAAACTATAAAATATTGCCTTTTTTAGTGAAATATATTGGGTTTTTATGGGATTTTTGTATGTTTACATTTTTTCTTAATCCTTTAAATACTGAAATTACTAAAAGTCAAAAAACTACATACTTCGACAAAGTATGAAAATTTAATGTGGTAAAGTATATAATGTTTTTCTAAAAGAATATAAAATATACTTTATAACAGTACATTGCTAAAAGGGGGATATCAAATGGCACTAGATAAAGTAATGATTGGTGCAAGAATAAGAAAAATCAGAGAAGAAATTTTTAATGAATCAAGAGATAAATTCGGTAATAGATGTAATTTGACTGAAAGACATATAGGACAAATCGAAAGAGGGGAATTTTTAATTGGTTTAAATTCCTTAGATGAAATCATTTCAGCGACTGGTGCTGATGCAGATTACATTTTATACGGAAAGAGTGAAAATGATAATTTTGGTGTAAGGAAAAATTTAATGAATATTATTAATAGAACTAATAATGAAGAATTAAATGTTATTTATAATTGCATTACAACTGTTAGAAATTATCTGCATAAAAAAAATAAATTTTAATATTTATAAATAATAAGCAAACTACTTGTTTTTCCGATAAATTAGTGCTATCTTATAAATAATTCATATATTTATTATTTTTTGTTTACAAATTAAAAGAGCAGGATATCCTGCTTTTTCTTTCTTAAAAAACATATCTATTGCTATATCAGTTAATAAATTAGAAAATAGTTCAAAAAATAATCCAGTAATTAATATTATTGATTATTTTTTTGTTTTACTATAAAACAATATATGTTATAATGTATTAAATAAAAATTATAGGAGAAAAAAAATGGAATTATTAAAGGTGGAAAATTTAACAAAAAAATATGGATCTAATCAAAGTGAAGTAATAGCCTTAAATAACATATCTTTCTCAGTAGAAGAAGGCGAATTTGTTTCAATAGTTGGAACTTCACGGAAGTGGTAAATCAACACTTTTGCATTTAATTGGTGGCGTAGATAGGCCTTCATCTGGAAAAGTATTTATAGAAGGCAAAGATATTTATTCATTAACAGATGATGAATTAGCAGTTTTTAGAAGGCAACAAATTGGAATTATATATCAATTTTATAATCTAATACCAATATTGAATGTAGAAGAAAATATAACTTTGCCATGTGATTTAGATGGTAAAAAAGTTAGTAGAACAAAATTAAATAATTTAATATCAATTTTAGGGTTGGAAAATAGAAGAAATCATTTGCCTAATGAGTTATCAGGAGGGCAACAACAAAGAGTATCAATAGGAAGAAGTTTAATTAATGATCCAACACTTATTTTAGCAGATGAACCAACTGGAAATTTGGATTCTAAAACTAGCAATGAAATTATTAATTTATTAAAACAATGTAACCAAAAGTATAAAAAAACTATTATTATAGTTACACATAACTTGGAAATAGCAAAAATGACAGATAGAATTATAAAAATAGAAGATGGAAAATTAGTCTAGGAGGTGTATAAATGAAGATACTAAATAGACTAACAATAAAAAATTTAAAATTAAATAAAAAAAGGACAATGGTTACAATTATAGGAATTATATTAGCAACAACATTAATAACTTCTATAACAACTCTTGTATCAAGTTTTCGTAAGTCAATGATAGAATATCAAAAATTAATACAAGGAAATTACCATTATCAATATATAAACTTACAAAAAGATGATTTGAAAAACTTAGAAAACAATACAAATATAGAAAAAACATTTATAACTCAAAATGTAGGATATATAAAATTAGAAAATGCTTATATTTTCACAAAGCCATATGCAAGTATAATAGAATTTTCAAAAGAAGCGCTAGAAAACCTAAATATACAACTTTTTGAGGGAAGATTTCCTCAAAATTCCAATGAAATATTAATAGAAAAAGAAATGAACATAATGGGAAAACTGGATTGGAAAATAGGTGATGAAGTTGAATTAAATATAAGTAAAACGCAAAATGATAGTAGCAAAACTAATGATTTAATAAAAACATATAAAATCGTTGGAACAATAGCAAAACCAATTGACAATATTGAAACAGTACAATCTCAAAACTATACTATAATTTCATATCTTGATAATATTCAAAATGAAAATATAAATGTTTTTGTAAGATATAAAAATTTAATTAATAATAAAGAAATTAACCAATATGAATATAAAGAAAATAACACTTTAGTATCTCTTGAAAGTGGAAAAATAGAAGGAGATATGTCATTTGCTTATCTAATTGCCATAATTTTTATTGCAATAATAATAGTTACATCAGTTTATTGTATTAGAAATAGTTTTGAAATATCAATTACAGAAAGAATACAGCAATACGGAATATTGTCATCAGTAGGTGCTACTTCAAAGCAGTTATCATATAATGTATTTTTTGAAAGTTTCATTTTAGGATTAATTGCTATACCAATAGGAATTATATTCGGAATATCTTTAATATTTATATTAATTAGTATGGTAAAGCAATTCTTTGGTAGCAATTTATTTGGCACTGATTTTCTTTTTGATATTAATGTGATGTCAATAGTTATTACAATATTTTTTGATAGTTTAACAATTTATTTAGTAGCTAGAAAAACGGCCCAAAAAGCAGCAAAAATTACAATAATAGAAGCAATAAGAAGTAATCAAGACATAAAAATTAATGCAAAAAAAATGAAATACCCACACTTTATAAAGAGTATATTTGGAATAGGTGGAGAAATTGCATATAAGAATTTAAAACGAAATAATAAAAAATATAGAACAACAATAATTTCAATTATTGTAAGTATAATGTTGTTTGTATCAATATCATCATTTACACAATATGCTTTTAAATCTCTTGATTCTTATAAACTAAATTATAATGTTTCTGTTCAGGCACAAGGAAGTAAGAATTATGAATTATTACAAGAAATTGCTAAGCATCCAACTGTAAATTCTTATTCAATAATAAGAATATCCAACGATTTAGATATAAGTGAAACTATAAGTACATTTCCTAGTGGTTATCCTTTATATACACTAGGAGAGCAAGAATATCAAAAATTTATAACGACTTTAGGATTAAGTTATGAAGATGCTAAGGATAAATTGATATGGCTTACATATAAGGATAAAAATACTTTGTGTTACAAACATTTTGGAGATTTAAAATACGAAAAAGGAGATATCATACGAGGCAAAATAAATAATCAAATTGTTGATTTAGAAGTAGTCGCATCAACAAGAGATATAAGACCTTTGGGCTTGGGTGATGGTGCTGATTATGGTGCAGTTATAAGTGAAGAATTTTGGAATAAATATAAACTCCATATAGAAGATTATGATTATCTTAATATGTTGATAGATTCAAATAATGCGGATGAATTAACAGAATTTATACTTAATAATTATTCTACAACAGAATTAAGTACTTATAATGAAGAAAATTCGGATCAAACTCAAAAAGCAGTATGTACTATGGTATCTATATTTTTATATTTATTAATAATAATTATTTCATTAGTAGGATTAACAAATATTTTTAATACAATAACAATAAATATGAATTTAAGACAAAAAGAATTTGCAATTTTAAAATCAATAGGAATGACAAAAAAAGAATTTAATAAAATGATTAGTTTAGAAAGTACCTTTTATGGAATAAAATCATTGGCTATCGGTTTACCATTAGGCATAATGGCATCTTATTTAATATATAAAGTACTTAATACTAGTTTACAAACTAGTTATATCTTCCCAACAATGAGTGTTATTATTTCAATAATAGTAGTATTTATATTACTAAAAGGTATTATGAAATATTCATTAAGTAAAATTAATAAGCAAAATATAATTGAAACTATTAGAAATGATAATATATAAAATAAATTGGAGCATAGATTTGTAATTTATACAAAACAAAAATAGCCTATTCCCATATTGAGAATAGACTATTTTAATTTATGCTACTTTCCTTAATTTATAATTTTCAGTAAAATCTTCATCTAATAAATCTTTTACATTTTTAACGCATTTAACATCTAAATTATATCCTAATGGAATTAAGTCTCTAAAAACTCGCCTTATTATATAATCTAGATTCTCATTTGCACTTGATATTTGTGTTACAAAAATAATATTTTGTACATTAGTTTTCTCTATTTCTTTTAAGATCAAATAAGAATTAGTAATTTTTTGAAATGCAATTACTGGAAACTCTGTAATTTCTTTAATTAAATCCCCCATAATAAAGTTGTCTGTTAAAATTAAATTTGTTGAATTTTCATTTACATTATTTCTCATTATCCAGTTTTTTGCACTCATACCATTAATTTTGTTACTACTAGAAAACCATAAATCAGATGTACTAGAAAAAGGCTTATCTAAGTGTATAGAAAGTCCTTCTATATAGCCATCATTCAAAACAGGTATAAAAAATCCATTCATTCCACTAAAACACCATTTAAAATCTTCTTCTTGATAAAATCCTGGTGTTCCAGCTAAATTATATTTTCTTGCTAAATTGTTACATATTAATCGTCTCTTTATATATTTTTTAGGTATTGTCCTATATAAATTGTTATCAATAGAACTATCTAAAAATCCAATGTTTTTTAAATATCTTCTATGTTGGTTTTCTAATTTCAGCATACTTAAAAAATCTCTATAAATTGTATCTCTAATTTTTATGTCTGATAAAATATTAATTGGACTTATCTCAATAGGTGTCTTATCTAATGAAAAACATTCTCTATCTAGTAACTCCTTAAATGCTGTTTTATTATCAATACCTTTCATTCTTGCATATAATCCAACGGAAAAACCTCCAACGCCACATCTACAACAACAATATTTGTTATTTTGTGCATTTAGACTTAATGTTGGTATTTTACTGTTTTTATTATATCCACAAAAAGGGCATATTGCCTTGTGTTCATTTCCAACATTTTCAACTATTTCTAAGCATAAATGATATGCTACATTTAATATATTAATGTGTCTTTGCACCTCTTGAAAATCTAATTTATCCATAATTCTACTGTATCCTTTCAAATTTAATTTATACTCTGATCTCGCATATATTTCTTGTTGCATATACATTCAATAAATATTTTTGTCTTTGTTTGTAATTTGCTTTTATTCTACAATGTTCACAAAGTACCTTATTATTTTTTACCTGCCTTTTACCACATGAAGTACATACCCCTAAACCTTTTAATTTATGGTATCTATTTCGACTTCTTATACGATTTTGTTCTCTTTTTTCCTCCTTATGTTTCTTATGATAAGCCCTTGCTTCTTCTCTACTTTTAATCATACATACTAAACACAAGGTATGATTTTTTTCTGCAATTTCTTGGCCACATCTTACACAGATATGATGGCTTTTATAAAATTCATAATTTTTTGTATCACACATAATTTTCTCTCCTTATTCAATTAATTTGCCATTAGTATATGGCATTATAGTATTAATATCATTGAGCAATTTTTCCTTATTTTGCAAATATTCTCTAATAACATCTGCTTGCGAATTGATTGTTTTCTTACCTTTAAATTTATCTGTAAAACTGTCAAAAGAACTTGCATAATTTACAAGTTCTTTATTTTTTTCTAAATATATAAACCATAAATATTTATAAAAAGGTGATAAATAATTTATTGATAATTTATGATTGCAAATTATTATATAATCTGGCTTTTCGCCTTTTTTTACTTGCTTGTTATTGTATTTCCTTTTACAGTTTTGATAATGATTTTCTATACTATCAAATTTGCCATTAAAAAATACTTTTGCATATAATGCTGAAAATCTTTTATCTCCTATTGAAGAACATTCTAAAGTCATTTTGATAACCTCCTTGTATAATTTTATTGAATCCTTTTTCCAACTATATTTTGAATTTCGTTATAATACTGTCAATTCTTATTATCCAATATTTCTATAATGGCATCTTCTAATTCATAATACTCTGTGCCATATATACAAGATGCATCTTCATTATCTTCTCTATCAACACTTGGTATTTTTATATTTTTTTTTGATAATAAGTTTTCAAATTGTTCTATTATTTGTATTGCTTTTTCTCTATTATTTTTTCTTTTATTGTTTTTAATTGTAATAGCACTTCTAACAAAAGCTAAAAAGAAAAATAGCAACACAACTAGCACTAACTCTAGTATTTTTATTATATTAAAATTAAGCATATTTTTCATTCCTTTCTATTCAACACACAATATCCATTCATCTTTTACTTTTTGAAAATTAGGATTATTGTTTAGTGTTTGTCTAATTTTTTCTCTTACATAATTATTGTTTTTTGCTTTTTTAGATTTAACTAAAATATTGTAAATTTCATCAACAGTTGCACTATTTTTTAAGTATTGAAGAGTTGCTTGTATTAAGTCTCTCCAAGTAATATTTGTAACTTCCATAATATTATTTTTAATTGTACTAGTAGTTTTTACATTAAATACCCATATTTTATTTTTTCTAAAAATAAGTAGGTGTTCATGTTTTATTGGAATAAACTCATTATTGTTATAGACTTTATTATCTGATACACAATTATTTTGAATTTTTATAATATGACTTTCTAATTCTCCAAACCACATCATATCTTTTATGATGCTGTAGTATTTACCTTGTTTTCTTACATCTCCGATTAATAAAGCATGTCTACCACCATAAAGCAAACAGTGATATATTTTTTCATTTACAATATCTAGTTTTTTTATAAATTCTTCATAAGGCATTTTGTTTGATAAATCATTATTTGAATAAGAATTCCTTTGACTTGCATAAGATATAATATCCCAATAAGGAGGATGGGAAAATATAAAATCACTACCAGTTGGTATTTCATCTACTAGTGCATCCCATCCGTTATTTAAGTCTAAATGCAAACTATTATTTATTTCTAATTCTTTTGCAACATCCTTTCCTGTTCCACCACCACTAAAAATTTCAACAAACTTTTTTGGTTTTGAACTAGGATAATATTGTTTAATTAAATCTTTAATGACATATCCAGAACAATTGCCTCTATATTTTGAATCTCCAAAATTGCCTCTATTAGGATAATTAATAACACTTTGCATATTTTTTCTCCATATTAGTATCTTTTTATAATTCCATTTTCTATTAACTTGCCATTAATTTCATTTTGCAATGCAGGATAATCTTTAACTATATTTTTGTATATATCTAGTTCTTGTTTTAATTTATTAAATCCTAATAGTTTTATTTCTAATTCTACTTTTTCAATTTGTTTTTCTATTCTTCTTGCTGCCGCATTTTTGTCTATTTCTAAATATTCCATTCTAGTTTTTTCGAGTTCTTCTATTTTATCGTATAATATATCTAATTTTTCTTTGTGCATTTTATTTTCTCCTTTCAAATTTATGCTGCCATTTTTATATTTTGTAGTTCATAATTCTCTATATTTTCTATAAATTTATTAGCACATTTTTGTATTTTGTTGCCTAGTTCTATAACAGTTTTTGGTTCGCCTTTAGCCCATTTAAGAATATAATTAAAACTACATTGAGAAGTGTCTAATCCAAAATGATCTGCTACAATATAGGCTATTGATTCTACAAATACTTCAGATAAGTCTCTGTCAGTTTTATAATCAAAATCATCATATAGTGCGTGTGCAAGTTCATGCAATAATACTGCGGCTTTGTCATTTGCAGATAATGTGTTTTTTAATACTATCTGCTTTTCACTAGGATTATAATACCCTTTTGTTCCACCTAGTAATTTTTTTTCTATAATAGGAAAATTACTGAAAGACTTTAATTTTTCATAAAAATAAGCCTTATCATTACTATTAAGATTTCTACTTTGTAATGGCAATGGCTCTCCTTCAGTTTGTGAAATATCATAAACAAATACATATCTATATGAATTATATTCTATTGTTTGTATTTCTTCTGTTTCTTCACCTTCTACAATTTTTTTAACTTTTTTATCATATTTTCGTGGAATAGGTGCTATAATCCATATTCTTTTTGAACTTTTTATAGGTTGTCTTTTTAATTTAAGCCATTTTGATTTTCCTGCAACTTTTGTAGCATCAGGAAATTGACTAAAAATTAAAATAAGGTTATTAAAACTATAACCTCTAAAATTTTTTTGAAACTTTAAAAATTTTTCATATTCTCCGTTATTAACTATTTCTTGCAATTTATTTGTAATATTCTCAAATATCTCTTTAGTTTTATTATTATAATTTGTTTTTTTATACATTTTTCCTCCATTCTATGCAACCATTTGTGTAAGGTCGTATTTTTCAATTTTGACTTGAGTTTTATTTTTAATTTTTTCTTTTTGATCAGTAAACTTTCTAAATCCAATCCATTTATCTATAAATGTAAGTTGTTCATTGGTAAAATTTCTATTGTGATGTGCTAATTCTTTTTGTACGATATGTCCGTTTCTATATTCAAGTGTTATAAATGACTTTGTAACATCTTTTAATTTTCTAACAAAAAATATTTCTGTTTTGCCTTCTATATAAGGATTAAGATACACATATCCTACACAATTTTCTTGCTGGATTCCTTCATCTTTCATACTATCAATACTTGGTGCAGGAAATATAATATATTTATCATCTGAATAAGTATATTTTGACAATTCTAAATATCTTATATAGGCCTTGAATTGTGTATTCATATCCTCTATAACTTTAATTTTGTTTTGCATTTTATCGTGTCTAGCAATTAAATTGCGTGGAAATAAATCTTTTTTAGATTTATAATTGTAAGAAAGTTTTTTTGCCATATCTAAATAATCTTTATAGATGTTCAAATTGTTTAATCCTTTTGTGTATTGCATAAGTTTTTTTAACGGAACATTTTTACTAATATCTTTTATAAGTTCCATATTATAATAGTTAAGTTCTAAACCTGATTTTATAAAGTCATCAAACACCTTATTTTTTATTAAAAATCGTATATAATTAATATTGGTATTACTGAATCTTTGAATTAGCTTTTTATCGGCTTTTTGAAATAGTTGTAATAACATTAGTTCTTTATATGAAACATCATTATCTTGCATAAATTTTAAAAAACTTTTAGGCACTCTAAATCTTTTGTAAAAACTACCATTTCTATTTAATGTTTTAGAATAAAAACATAAGTTGTATAATTTCATATTCCATAGCAGTTCAAAACTCTCATAAGCAGCAAATTCCAATACATCTAAATAGTTATATCTACAATATGCAAATTTTTTCATAAATTCTTCAATGGGAGCATATTCCATAATTGTACCTTTTACTAATCTCTTTTTGTTATATGGATATGTAGGATGATCTGTTAAAAATTTATGTCCTTTATATGTATACCAATTAAGTTGTTTATAACCATGATACACATACATAACTCCAAACATATTAATATAAACATTATTGCCTAAAAATCTACCAATACCAGGTAATATTCTCGCATATTCTATGCAACTTCTTTTTATTTTTTTCTTGTTTTCTTCAAAGTAAGAATATATTTCAAATATTCTTATAATAATTTGTTTATTCATTCTCTGTACTAATACAATAGGTTGTATAAATGATTGTCTATAATAATTTATTCCATATACACACGACATTTTATGGCAATGAGGACATTCTATATAATCTCGTACTTTTATAGTTTTATCAGTAAAATATTTATTACAGTTAGTACAATATAATTTTTTCTTTGCTTTGTCCTTTATAATAAGATGATGCCCTTTAGAATTTTCCTTTATAAATTCGTCCCAATGTTTCGGAAGTTTGCATTTTCTGTCAATTTTACTCATTAATTCATCAATTTCTTCTTGTTTCATTGTATTGCACCTCCAAAAAGTGATAATTGAGAAACTTCTTTCTTTTTTTCAAGTTCTTTTTTTGCTTTTTCTAACGATACTATATTATTTTTAGAATTTTCTTGGATTGAAGTATTTTTCTTAGTTTCTGCTTTCTTTACAGGTTCATTAATTCCTAAAAACTTGTCTGGTAAAGAAAAATACATAATAGCCCAAGCATATACAACTTCATTTGTAATATAATTCCAGCCATTTCTAAGATGTTTAGTCCCTTTTTCTCTAATAAATTTACACATTCCTTCAATTGTTTTATTTTCTTGTAAGTATTTTTGCTCCATATCTTCGCGTGTTATGAGATAATCAACAGTTTGTTTTAAAGCCATATCTTCTTGATCTTTGACTTGTTCTTTTAATCTTTCAAAACCATTCATTTGCTTGTTTCTCCTTTCACTTGTTTAAAACGCTTAAACAAGTCATTTTCTTCTTTTTCACTTTGCATATATAACTTGTAGTTATTTAAACCATATTTTTTTATTTTATTTTGTTTTTCTTCTTGTACTGCTTTTAATACATTCTCTAGTTCATTAAAATCATAAAAGTAACAAATAAGGCCATTTTTTAAAATGACCTTATCTCCTTCATAATTTTTAATTATATTAAATCTATACCTATATTTCTTTTTGCCTGGATGATCTGCTATCCTAATGCCACAAGCCACTCCATAGTCAAGTTTTAGGTATATTGAACTGGTAGAATGTGCGTTGTATCGATGCACTATAAAGCCCATATTTAATAGTGATTTTATCAGAGTATCTGCCATATTGTTACTATCCATTATGCAGCCTCTTTCATAATTTGATTATTTTGTAAATATTCTTCTTTATTGATTTTATCAGTGATTAATTTTAAATATGGTTTAATAAAATCTATTTTATCTTCAGGAATATTAATTTCAGATACCCTTGCAATTTTATCTCCATTGCTTGTTGGTGCAATTACTAAATCGCCTACTTCTACATCTGTTGCAACATAATAACTATATGCCTTTCCACTAAATGTTTTAGGCTCAAATTTATCTTCGTATTTTACTGATATAATATTTGTTTTTGTTTCCATATTTTATACTCCTTTCATATTCTAACTATATTTTTATTAAGCAACTTTGTATTTTTTATAAAATTTATCAAAATTTTTTACCTTACCATTTTCGACACCCATTTGTTTTTTGTTAAATTTAATGAACTCTTCATTATCAAATATTTTTACTTTTTGTGGTTTTATATTTGTTGTTTGAAGTAATATTAATCGTTCTATTATTTCTTCTCTTAAAATAGGATTTGCTTTATTTAAAAACCATCCAAAAGTTGTTATAACTGGTTCATCAATACCAGGTACATAAATTTTTAATTCTGCAATATGTCCTGTTCTCAATGCTTCCAAGACAATAAAATCTGATAAATCTTGCTTTTTTATAATATAATTATCTCCTAAATTTGTTTCTACGAATAGAAAAGCATCATTTTGAATAATATTCAACATCTGCTTTTTAGTATATTTTTTGTATATTATCTTTTCCATAGTTAGTCTCCTTATCTAATTTATTTAAAATGGTAAATCATCATCTTGCATAATTTCATTATTTGTATCTTCTACTATTTGTGTATTATTTGTGTCAATAGTATTATCAACTTTTCGTTGTGAATCAGCAAAATTGATTTCTTCAGCAACAATTTCTGTAATATAATGTTTTTGACCATTATTATCCTCATATACACGAGTTTGTATTCTACCAGAAATACATACTTGTAATCCTTTATTCAAATATTTTTCAACAAATTCGGCAAGTTTTGAATATGCAACTATATTTATAAAATCTGCTTGTCTTTCTTCTCCTTGTGCTACATATTTTCTATTCACAGCTAAAGTAAAATTTGCAAC
>CANQPY010000043.1 GCA_947625835.1 uncultured Clostridia bacterium
TGTTGGCGCTGATGTTGGTGTTGATATTGAACTGATTGTTGGCACTGTTCTTGGTGTTGGTGCTGATGTTGGTGTTGGGCTTCCTTTTGGCACTGTTGCTCCTTGTAGTTTATCTTCAACACCTAATTTTAATGCATATCTCTCAATATTATTTTCAAATTTGTCTAATTTATCACGTCTTTCAAAGTGTTTTGCTTGGTATTGTGCTAATTCTTTTTTTATTTCGTACTTTGCTTTTGCAGCACTTTTTTCTGCTTGAGCTAAAAGAGAATCTGATAAACCTTTAGCCTTCATAGATTTTAATTTTCTATCTACTTCCTTTTGTTTTTCTAATGATTTTAATAAAGCATCTTGATATTGCTTTTCTAATTCTTCTCTAATCATTAATATTTGTTCTTTAGAATATACTAAAGAATTTACTGTCATTTCATCAAATTCTTCCTTATCCTTTTTCAATTGTTCAAGTTCTTTTTTTCCTTCTTCTACATTTAATATTTCTGATTGCTTATGTAATTTTTCATTTTTAGCATCCATTTCATTTTGTTTTTTTTCTGATATTCTCATTGATTTTGACACTTTCTTCATTAAGTCGACTAGTTCTTGATAACTTAGTTTATCTCCTTCCATATTTTTCTCCTTTCATTTTTTCGATTATAAAAATATATCTACTGATTATTTTATCACAAAAAAAGATTTTTTGCAAGTTTTTATGTTAATTGTTGAAAATTTTACCATTTTATTACATTTTTATTGAATAAATATGTTTCATCATTTGGTTTTATTTTGCCCGCCAGTTCATTATATTTATATGATTGTTCTCTATCTCCTAGCCAGTAATAACATACACATAAATTAATATAAGGAATAAATTCATTATAATCAATATTTGCATCTCCATCTTGATCTATATCTTTTTTATTCTGTATTGCCTCATTAAACCAAAATTTAGCCGTGTTATAATCTTTATTTTCTAAAAATATTTCTCCTATTTTACAACAACATTCTGAACCTGGAACTTCATTTTTTAAAATTATAAATAATGCATTTAATATCTTATCATTTTCTCCAATAATTTTATAACAATCTGCTAATTCCAATATAGCAGAATACATATAATTTCTCTTTGATTTATATTCTTTTTCATATTTTTTTATATATTCTTCATAACAAGAAATTGCCTCTTCATATCTTTTTAAACAATATAATTCTTTTGCATATGAATATTCTTGTCTATCATCTAGTTCTTCTCCATTTTCAATCATTTTTTGAAAAATTTTTAAATTTCTACTAGCATCTTTTACTTCCTTCTTCTTATGAGTTATTGCAATATCTACTTTTTCAATTTTTCCTGTTGGTATAATAACTTCGTGTATTGGGCTTACCCATTGATAATTTTTATCTTTTTTTACTAATCGAGCTCTTAATTGTACCAAACTTGGAATATTATTTTCATCTACTACATAGTTATATTTCATTTGATATAAATCAACACTTCCATCAAGTTGTTTCTTTAAATCCTTAAATTTTTTTAAATCTTCTTCTAAAATTATATCATCTGCATCTAACCATAATATATAATCTTTAGTAGCTTTTGAAAATGAGAAATTTCTTGCTTTTGAAAAATCATCTACCCATTCAAAATCATATATTTTATCTGTATATTTTGAAACAATTTCTTTAGTTTTATCTGTTGAACCTGTATCTACTATAATAATTTCATCTACTAAATCTTTTGCGCTATCTAAACATCTACCTATAACATCTTCTTCATTTTTTACTATCATGCATAATGATATTTCTTTCATGTATACATCACCTACTATATATTATCAATGTAAATTATTAATGTCAATAATTTAACAAATTATTATTATAAATGTAATATTTTAGAAATATTTGTTGAAAAAATTTTTTACATTTTTTATAAATTTTCTAAACTTCTTTTTGCTAATTTTTCGTATCTTTGTTTTTTATCTTTAATTTTATTTCCGTCTAATTCTGGTAAAATACCAAAGTTTGCATTCATTGGTTGAAATTTTTCATTTGGTGTAGAAATATATTTTGCTAAAGCTCCTATTACTGTATATTTTGAAAATTGGTGTTTTTTTGCCCCGTCCCAAAAAACATCTAAAGCATTTAAAGCTGCAACTAATCCTGAAGAGATGGATTCCACATATCCTTCTACTCCTGTAATTTGCCCTGCAAAGTATAAATTTGGTGTGGTCTTCATGTTATAAGTTTCATCTAATAATTTACTTGAGTTTATGTATGTATTTCGATGCATTACTCCATATTTTACAAATTCTGCTTGCTCTAATCCTAGTATTTGGCTAAATACTCGTTTTTGTTCACCAAATTTTAAATTCGTTTGGAACCCTACCATATTGTATAAACTTGCTTGTTTATTATCTTGTCTTAGTTGTACAATAGCATATGGTCTTTTTCCTGTTCTTGGATCATCAAATCCAACAGGTTTTAAAGGTCCGAATCTTAATGTATCTAATCCTCTTTTTGCCATAATTTCTATTGGCATACAGCCTTCAAATATTTCTTTTTTTTCGAATTCATGTAATGTTACTATTTCTGCATTTAATAGTTCTTTACAAAAGTCTTCATATTCTTGCTTACTCATAGGAAGATTAATATAACTTTGTTCATTTTTTTGCTTATTTAATCTTTGCTTCCACTGTTCTATTGTTTCATCTTTTTTCTTTTCTTGCGAATATCTATCTCCGTAAAACGCAATATCAAAATTAATACTTTCCTTTTCAATTATTGGCGCTGCTGCATCATAAAAGTATAACTTATCTTGCGAAGTTATTTCTTGTATTTGTTTTGCAAGTTTATCAGATGTCAAAGGTCCTGTTGCTATAATAACAATTCCCTCTTTTATCATTTGTTTTATATCTACTACTTCTTCTTTTATAATTTCTATATAGGGATTTTTTTCTATCTCTTCTGTTACTCTTTTAGAAAAGATTTCTCGGTCTACTGCTAAAGCCTGTCCTGCAGGTACTTTAGTTTCATCTGCTATTTTTATTAATAATGAATCTAACTTTCTTAATTCTTCTTTTAATAAACCACAAGCATTAGTAAGTAAGTTTGATTTAAATGAATTACTACATACAATCTCTGCTAAATTTTCGCTTTTATGTGCTGGGGAATATTTTTGTGGTTTCATTTCATATAATTTTACTTTTATTTTTTGTTTTGCAATTTGATATGCTGCTTCGCATCCTGCTAGGCCTCCACCAATTACAGTTATATAATCTTTCATTTTTGCTCAATCCTTTACTTATAAATAGTGAGCAGGAAGTTCCTGCTCACCAGAACTATTTTGTCAGAGGCTTATCTTTTGCTTTCCTTCTCACACTTTTGATTACCTACAGTGCAAGAAGTTTTGCAAGCCGACTGACAGGAGGTCTGGCATTCACCACAGCCCCCTTTTTTGAGCGTTTCGGAGAGTTTTCCTCCTGTTAATGTTTTCACATGTTCCATCTTGTCCTTTCCTCCTTTCGCCAAAAAATAGTTACGATTTCTATTATATTGATTTAGAAATCGTAACTATTATAACATAAATATATCATTATTTCAACTAAAAGAGGTGTTGTCGTGCGATTGTTGTGCGGTTGTTGTGCCTGTCCCCACATTGACATTTTTGTGGTTGTCGTGCCTGTCCCCACATTGACATTTTTGTGGTTGTCGTGCCTGTCCCCACATTGACATTTTTGTGGTTGTCGTGCCTGTCCCCACTTCCATCCCCACTTCCACCTTCCACTTTAGCTAAATAAGTTCATGATTTCATCTTTTGATAGCTTACTTATGAATGATGTTTTTGTATTTAGCATGTTTTCTACTAATTTTTCCTTTTTTTGCTGTAATTCGTATATTTTTTCTTCGATTGAGTTTTTTGTGATTAATTTATATACTTGAACACTTTTCTTTTGTCCTATTCTGTATGCTCTATCTGTTGCTTGGTTTTCTGCTGATGCATTCCACCATGGGTCGTAATGTATTACCATGTCTGCTCCTGTTAGATTTAGCCCTGTTCCTCCTGCTTTTAAAGATATTAAAAATACTTTTATTTCTGGATTTTGATTAAATTCTTCTACTAATTTTATTCTTTCTTCTACTTTGGTGCTTCCTGTTAGCTTAAAATAAGAAATTTTTCTTTCTTTTAGTTCTTTTTCTATAAGTTCAAACATAGATGTGTAACCAGAAAATAGTAAAATTTTGTGTCCGCTTTCTGTTGCATCTTGCACTATTTCTATGCACTGCTCTAATTTGCTACTTTCTCCTTCATAGTTTTCTATAAATAAAGATGGATGACAACAGATTTGTCTTAACCTAGTTAGGGCTGCTAGTATTTGCATTTGACTTCTTTCATAGCCGTTTAAGTCAATTTCTTCTGCTATTTCTTGTTTTGCTTGTGCTAAATAATTTAAATAAATATTTTTTTGCTCTTCTCCCATTTCATTATTTAAAATTGTTACAGTTTTTTCTGGAAGTTCTGTTAATACTTCTTTTTTAGTTCTTCTTAATACGAACGGCTCTATTAACATTTTTAGTTTTGACATTACATCTTCGTTTTCTTCTTTAATAATTGGCATTTCATACATTGATTTGAATTTTCGATATGTAAATAGATATCCTGGCATTATGAAGTCAAATATTGACCATAGTTCTGCAAGTGAGTTTTCAATTGGTGTTCCTGTTAAGGCATATCTTGTGTCTGATTTTATTTGTTTTACTGATTTTGCATTTTTTGTATTGCTATTTTTTAAATATTGTGCTTCGTCTGCTATAATATACCTAAATTTGTAATCTTTTTCTAAATATATGTCAATATCTCTTTTTAGTAAGTCATATGAGGTTATAATTAAATCATAATTATCTATTTGCGAAATTTGTTCTTTTCTTTCGAATAGTGTTCCTTTTATTACTAAAGTTTTTAATTGTTTTGTGAATTTCTTTGCTTCGTTTTGCCAGTTTAATGTTAATGAACTTGGGCAAACGACTAAACTTGCTCTTTTATTTTTTTTATGTTCAATTTGTTCTTGACCTGGTATTAAGTCTTTATTTTGACTATCATTTTCCACATAATCCACAATAATTGACAACATTTGAATTGTTTTTCCGTAGTCCCATATCGTCTGCTAAAATTCCACCAAATTTGTAGCTATCTAAGGTTTTTAGCCATTTGAATCCTGTTTTTTGATAGTATCTTAATACTGTTTCTAAATTTTCTGGTACTTTTAATTCTTCTTGTAATTGATCTTTGTCTAATTTATTAATAATTTCCCTATATTCTGAATTTTTAGAAATTTCAGAGCCTTTCATTTCTTTTAAAAGTGTATTTAAATATAGGCTTCTACTAATTGGTAATTTTACTTCTCCTGATTCAAGTTCTTTGTAATTAATATCCATTCCTGTTACTAATTTATCTAAAAAGTCAATTTGCTTATTGTCTTTTAATGTAATAAAACTGCCATCTTTTAGCCTATAATATTTTTTCTTTAGCTCGTATTTTTCCATTATGTCTTTTAGCTCTTTTGCATTAATATTTACGTTTTTTAAGTCTATTGATAATAAATCATTTTCAACTTTTACCCCTATGCCACCTATTTTAGGTTGTATAATTTGCTTGTTTTTAAATCTATCTGTTACCATTATTTCAAATTTTTGCATATAAAAATTGATATCTTCTACTAAGAATTCATATATTTTATCATTGTTTGGTAAAATGAATCTTAGATTTTGGCTATCAAACATAAAACCTGTTTTTCGAAAAATGTTTAATGCTTTGGTTTCTTGGATTACATTTCTAGGAAAATCGATTTTTAATTTTTCATCTAGTGGATTGAATTTGTTTTGACCATATTGAAATTCTACTCTAGCAGTTAAATAATCATTTTCATTAAAGTCTAAGTATACTTTAACTTGCAATTCTTGTGGTCTGTAATTTTTAATTTCTTCTTCTGGGATGTTTTCAATTTTGATTGCATTTTTTACTTTTGGAATTACTATTGAAAATAATTGCGTAAGTTCGTCTTTTCCTAATAATACTTCTGTTAAGTAATTTTGCCTAAATAATTCTAATAATCTAAGGTTTGTATTTTCAAAGTCTTTTGTTACACGATACATTTTTTTATCATCTAATATATATTTGTGATTTTTTCCCTTTATAATTGTAACATTAAAAATTTCTATATTAGGTGTGATAGAGTATTTTTCTTCTCCTATTTTTCTTAATTTAAATTCTATTTTTGGTTCTTCTTCTGTTAATTCTATTTCTTCTATGTTATAGTCTTTTTGAAATAATACTTTTTGTCCTTTTAATACTTCAAATAAGTCGTCAACTCCCGTGTTCCCTAGTATTATACTTGTATCGCTTAATGCTTTTCCGTAATAGCGATAATTGCTATTTGAGTTTGAATTAGCATATTTTATGACTTCTGCATATTTTAAAATAAAGTCTAATAGTGGTTTACTTTCATTTTCAAACATTTCTTGAGTATGTATAAATTGTAATTTTTCTCCATATTTATAAAAACTTTTTTCTATTATTCTTGTATAAAATTCAGATAAGTCTTTTATTTTATACATTTTATTTGTTCCAATTTTAAATTCAACTTTCATGTCTCCTGAAAATTTGTCATAAATAATTTTAGGTTCTATTTTTATTGTACCTATATTTTTTAAAGCAGTTTCTTCTTCTGCTCCTATATTGTTTATTTCTTCGTTGTAAAATGTATTTACTATTTGCTTAAAGCTTCTATACTTGTCTTTCAAGGGTTCTTGTTTCACTTGCGTTGTCCCTCCTTTTCTCGGCTAATAATTATATAATATTTTACTAAAAAAATCAAGGTTTTTTGCATTTATGTTATATTGAGATTTTTGAATATAAAAAAGTTGATGTATTAATATTTAAAACTATCAATACATCAACTTTTTGGTTATATAATTTTATATCGTTTGGCAATTTTTAAGTTGTCCTACTTAAGTTGTTCTACACATCAACTTTCCATTATTTTGCTTTTGCTCTTTATAATGTTTGGCAATTAATTCATCTAATTCAATGCTAAGTTGATAGATTATGCTATAATCTTCACCTTGCTCAATGCTTTTATTTAATTTATCTCTCAATTTACAAATATCATCATTTAACATATACCAATCACATCCTTTTTACATCTATAAATTACCACATTTTTATATCAAAGTCAAGCATTTTCAAGGCTTTTTGTCAATTTTCGTATGACCTTTTGTGACTTTTTTCGACATTTTTTTAAAAAATTAAACGGCATTTTTTATTTTCTACAAAAAATACCGTTTTTATTGCACATTTCTTATTCTATTTTAATACATTTTTTTTAGCTTTTTACAATTGAAAGAACCATTTTTTCTTCTTTAAAGACATCTTTCAATATTTGTTCTAAATATTCTACATTAATTTGCTCAATTTCCTCTAAATAGTCAAAACTGTTAATACCTCTAATATAATCTGCTAAAAACATTCTTGCAATGTCTTGAACGTCATTATATTCTTTTATATATCCTCCATATATCATTTTCTTTGTTCTTTCAAAATCTTCTTTATTAATTCCCTCTTGTTTTAATCTATTTACTTCGTCCCTGAATTTTTTATAAACTTCTTCTGGATTGTTAGATTGTCCAGTAATTATGCAATGAGCATAAATATTTGTAAATTCATATTCTAAACTTGGTTGTGCATAAATTAATTCTTTATTATACAGTTCTTTATATAAATTTGAGCTTCTACCAAATATCAAGTTTAACAATATTTCAATTGCTAAATGCTTTTTTACTAGTTCACTTTTTTCTTCACAATTCACAGTGTCTTTTATTCCAATAACATACATTGCCTGACTTACTTCTAGTTTTTGCTCTATTTTATCTTGTACAATTTCTTCTGGCTCATTTGGATAAACTCTTTTTATTTCTCCACTTGGTTTTGTATCTATTAATCTTTTCTTTACTTCTTCTAAAATTGCTTCTGGCTCAAAATCGCCACATAATACCATTACCATATTAGATGGATTATAAAAAGTTTGATAACATTTATATAATATTTCTTTATCAATTTTGCTAATTGTTTCAATTGTTCCTACAATATCTATCTTTACTGGATTATTGTGGTACATTGCTTCCATAGCATTTAAATATACTTTCCACTCAGGATAATCGTCATACATCATAATTTCCTGACCGATAATCCCCTTTTCTTTTTCCACATTTTCGTCTGTAAAATATGGATGTTGTACATAATCCATTAGTTCGTCCATTGCTTCGTAAAAATTATCTGTACATTCAAATAAATATGCTGTATGGTCATTTGTTGTATAAGCATTTGCTTCTACTCCTAATGCGGTTAAAACATCTAAACTATTAGTTCCATTTTCTTGTTCAAACATTTTATGCTCTAAAAAATGTGCTACTCCGTTTGGAACATTTGTAACTTCTTTTTCTCCTGGAACAACAAAACTACTTTCATTTGAACCATAACGGGTTCCCCATATCATGTATTTTTTTTGAATTCCTTTTTTTGGAATTATAAGTACTGTCAAACCATTTTCTAGTTTTTCAATATATACTTTTTCTTTTACCTTTGAATTTTCAATAATTTGCATCCTTTTTCCTCCTTTGAAATTGCTAATTAGGACGGTGTTGTCGAAGGGAATTGTCTAAGTAAATGTCGAAGGGGACGTGGCATTTTGACAACACCATTCTCATTTTAATTTAATCTTTTAAAAAGTAAATTGTATTGATTGCTACATTTTTAGCTATATTAATAACATCTTCTTTATTTACTTGTTCAATCTTTTCAATATATTCTTTTATGCTAACATTACTTTGTGATAATTCTTGTCCAAAATAATAAGTAATTCCGGTGTCTTGTTCGTCATCAATTGTGTTAATTGTTGCAATTATTCCTTTTTTAGCATTTTCTATTTCTTCATCTGTAAAATTGCCTTTTTTCATATCTTCAATTTGCTCTTTTATTAATTTTAATGCCTTTTCATAGTTTGCTATTTCTATTCCACAATTTACAAAAATATTATTTTTGTAACGGAAATAACTTGAACTTGCAACATAAGCTAAATGTGCTTTTTCTCTTACATTTTGAAACATTTTTGAATTAGCACTTCCGACCTAAAATGTTATTATATATTAAAGTATCATATCTTAAATCTTCATTGTTAAGAGATACGTCTAGACCTAATACAAGCTTTCCTTGTGTTACTTCCATTGATTCTGTTACTACTTTTTCTTCTGCTGGAAGTGTTTTGTTTAATTCTTTTGGAACAATAAAATCTGGATTCCTTTCTTGCAATTTTTGTATGTTTTCATTGTTTTGCAATTCTTGAAAAATGTTATCATCTATTTGCCCAGACACAAATATATCAATTTTGCAATTTTTTATTAAGTCTTGATAATATGAATATAAACTTTTTCCATCTATATTTTTTAGGTCTTCTATATATCCTAATTTATACAATCCAAATGGACTATTAGGATACATCTCCTCTATACATCTATCTAAGCTATATCTTGCTTTATTATCAATTTTTCCTTCTATTCTTTGCTTTATATTATTCTTTTCTTGTTCAACATATTCGTTCTTAAAGCTTTCATTTTCTATATATGGATTAAATACAATATCTAACAGTTTTTCTAGAGAATTTTTTAACATATTTTCACCTTTTTGTGGTAGAAAATTGTCATTTACTGTCTCAATATAAAATTTTAATACTTGATTATCTCCTGTTTTGTCTAGTCCACAATCAAAACTTGCACCATACATTTCTTCCATAACTTTACTAATATCTTCTTGCGAAGGCATTGTTTTAGAACCCCTTCTTAGGGTTGCTGAAATAACCGCATTTTTTGTTACATTTTCCCTTGTTAATTTAGTTGTTAAAAATACAGCTATTAAATTTGTTTTAAATTTATCTGTTTGAATTGAATGAAGTTTTATTCCTTTTTTTAATTCTGTTTGCTTATATTCCATTGTTTTCCTCCTTTTGTTTATTATACTACATTTTTATTTTATTATACATATTTTAGTTACTTTTGGCAAAATTCCATGCGGTTGTTGTGCCTGTCCCCACATTGACATTTTGGTGGTTGTTGTGCCTGTCCCCACTTCCACAAAAAAGTAGTGCTTTTTGATTTTGTCAAAAAACACTACTTCATTATTTTTTAAAATTTTCTTTTTCTTGCTGCCTCTGATTTCTTTTTTCTTCTTACACTAGGTTTTTCGTAGTGCTCTCTTTTCCTTACTTCTTGAAGCACTCCATTCCTTGCGCATTGTCTTTTAAACCTTTTTAAGGCATCTTCTATATTACCATTATTAACTTTAATCTCTGACATTTATATTCCCCTCCTTCCAGTCAATACAAAAACTGTATTTGGGATAACCCTTTTAATGATATTTATTATACATTAAAGCCCTTTACTTGTCAAGAGTTAGAATTCAAATAATACTGATTTCTTTTCTTTTAGTGATTTTTTGACATCTATTATTCTTTGATTGCTTGATCCGCGAAAACGTAATTTTATATCTTTTTTGTCTTCTTCAAATTTTCCGGTCTACAATTACGTCTAAGTATGACAATATTTCTGGAGTTTCTTCCCATTTTTGGTACATGTTTCCCATAATGTCTTTGTCAAAGGTATATCCTGTGTAACACCATATATTTTTTTCGGGGAATTTTTCTTTTACTTTTCTAAGTAATGGTAAAAGTCCTTGTTGATTTACATGTTCTAATGGTTCTCCCCCGAGTAAAGATAATCCTGCTACATATGGATGGTCTAATTCTTTTAGTACTTGGTCAATTTCTTTTTGGGTGAATTCTTTTCCATAGTTAAAGTCCCATGCTTCACTGTTAAAACAGTTTTTACAATGATGTGTACATCCACTTACAAAAACAGATACTCTAACTCCTAATCCATTTGCAATATCAGCTTTTTTTATATCAGCATAGTTCATTTTATGAAAATAATCCTCCTATCCAACTAAATAATGGATTTTCAAATAGTAGTTCCCTCATCCATCCATTTGTAAATGGAATAAACCATAAAGCAATACCAACAATAATTACAACGATAATTGTTAATATTAGGGCTATTATGTCTTTTCTTGTTACTTCTTTTATTTCTTCTCTTTTTTCTCTGCTACGTATTAAATCAATTAGTCTTTTAGTTAATTCTATAATAGAGTCAAATGTACCTACTTTTCTCGTTTTTACTTCATTTGAAGTATTTTGCGTTCTTTTTGTTTCTTTTTTTGGTTCTTCATAAATTTTTTTTGTTTCAAAGGTTTGCTTCCTTTGCATATTTTCGACTTGCTTTTCTAATTCATTGTCATATTGTTCTCTTAAAAATTCATTTGATAAAATACGATAAGCTTCATTTATTTCTTTTGTTTTTCTTTCTGCATATTGCTGTTTTTCATCAGAATATAAGTCTGGATGATATTTTTTTATTAGTACTTTATATGCTTTGTCTATTATTTCTTTTGAAGCTTTTTTGTTTACTTCTAGTATTTCATAATAATTTTTCATAAGCAATATACCTTTTTTTCCTTTCTTATGAAATTATTTTATACTAAATAAAAAAAAATAGCAATACAAAATTGCTACTTTTTATAATCTTTTAATTTCTTTTATGCATTAAATATTGCTTCAAATTCATCTGCTTCTATTTTCTCTTTTTCTAACAATATTCCTGCAACTTGATGTAGTTTATCAATGTTTTCTGATAATATTTGTTTTGCTCTATTATATCCTTTATCAACTATTGCCTTTGTTTCTTCGTCAATAATTGCTGCTGTTTCTTCTGAATATTCTTTTGATTGTGCAAAATCTCTTCCTAAAAATACTTCTTCTTGATCAGATCCTAACATTAATGTTCCTATTCTTTCGCTCATACCATATTTTGTAACCATGCTTCTTGCAATTTTTGTTGCTCTTTCAATGTCGTTACTTGCACCTGTTGAAATATCATTTAATATTAGGCTTTCAGCAACTCTACCACCAAGAAGTGATACAATATTTTCTTCCATTTCTGTTTTTGACATAAAAGATTTATCTTCTGTTGGTCTATACATGGTGTATCCACCTGCCATACCTCTTGGTACAATTGAGATTTGATGTACTGGATCTTGTGTTTCTAAGAAGTGACTTACTACTGCATGACCTGCTTCGTGATATGCTACTAATTTATTTTCTTTATCACTTCTTACTTTTGTTTTCTTTTCAGGTCCCATAGTTACTTTAACCATGGCATCTTCTATTTCTTTCATTCCGATTTCGTTTAGGTTTCTTCTTGCTGCAAGTAATGCTGCTTCATTTAATACATTTTCTAGGTCTGCTCCTGCAAATCCAGAAGTATTTTTAGCTATTACTTTTAAGTCTACATCATCTGCTAAACGTTTTTTTCTAGAGTGAACTTCTAAAATTTGTTCTCTTGCTTTTACATCTGGAAGTCCTACTACTATTTGTCTATCAAATCTTCCTGCTCTTAAAAGTGCTTTATCTAATACATCTGGTCTGTTTGTTGCAGCTAGGACTATTACTCCTTCGTTTTCTGCAAATCCATCCATTTCAACTAATAATTGGTTTAAAGTTTGTTCTCTTTCATCATGTCCACCGCCAAGGCCTGCACCTCTTTGGCGTCCTACTGCGTCAATTTCATCTATAAATACAATACATGGCGCATTTTTCTTTGCTTGGTCAAATAAATCCCTTACTCTTGAAGCACCTACACCAACGAACATTTCGACAAAGTCTGATCCACTTATAATAAAGAATGGTACACCTGCTTCTCCTGCTACTGCTTTTGCAAGTAAGGTTTTACCTGTACCTGGCTGTCCAACTAGTAAAACACCTTTTGGAATTCTAGCTCCCATATCTGTAAATTTCTTTGGATTTTTTAAGAATTGTACAATTTCTTCTAATTCTTCTTTTTCTTCATCAACACCTGCAACATCATCAAATGTAATTTTATTTTTTTCTGCTGGTGTCATCATTCTTGCTTTGCTCTTTCCAAATGACATAGTTTTATTTGCAGGTCCTCCTTGACCTACTCCGCCCATCATAAAGAACCAGAATATTAAAAATATAACTAGTAATCCAAATGGTGTAAGCAAACTAAGAATTGTAATAAAAATTGACTCTGATTTTTCTTCTAAAGAAAATGCTCCATCTTTAATAAAATCTTCTGAATATGTCATAAAACTATCAATGCTAGGTATATTTACTTCCTTCTTTAGTCTATCATTTTTTAATGTAACCATTGCAGTGGTTCCATCTGATTCTAATTCTATTGTTTCAACATTGCCACTATTGATATTTGCTATTAATTCTGAATATTTTAATTTAGAATTAGTATTTTCTACAATAGCAGATAAAACAACAATAAAAATAATTCCTATTATTAGCCACATAGCTAATGTTTTAATTCCATTTTTCAAAATAATTCCTCCTCATGTGTGGTTTTTGTAATTTTATAATGATTTTATAACATATAATTTTTAGTTTTTCAATAGTTTTTTATATGTCTTTTTTGTTACAATAATGCTTGTTTTAGCTTTTTGCTACGGATACTTATGTTTGATTTGTTATATAAATTTTATTATTGTTTATAAAAAATTTTAAATTTTTATTTGGTGTTAAATATTTATTGCCAATATTATTGTTACATAGCTTTATGATATCATCTATATGTATTTTTTCAATATTTTGTGTGTTGCCAAATAGTCTTTTTATAGTATATCTTATTAAACGCGATTTTATTACTATTTCTTGCGAATTAAACTTTTTTAAATTTAATATAATTTCTTTTGGTTTTTCATTTAGCTTTTCTGTTATAACTATTTCTTGATAAGTTGTTTCTGTTTGTTGCTCAATATATTCATCTTCTGCGCTAACAATGTTTGATAGTCTATCAATCGTTTTTATAATGTTGGGATTGAATTCTTTTTTTATATATGGAATAATAACATTTCTTACTTTGTTTCTTTGATAAATATCTTCTAGATTTGTTTTATCAATTCTTGGATTTAAGTTGTTTTCTTCACAATATTGTTCAATTTCACTTCTTTCACATTCGATTAAAGGTCTAATTATATTTTCTCTTTGTGGTTCAATCCCTTTTAAGCCTTGAATTCCGCTTCCTCTTAAAACATTCATTAAAATGGTTTCTACTTTGTCATTTTTATTATGTGCAATTGCAATTTTATTTGCATTTGTTTTTAACAAAACTTCATTAAAAAATTCATATCTTGCTTTTCTTCCTGCTTCTTCTAATCCTATTTTATTAGTATTAGCCAATTTTTTTACATCTATTCTTTTTGAATAAAACTCTATATTATTTTTTTTACAATAATTGCATACATATTGTTCATCATCTTTTGCCTCTTTGCGTATCATATGGTTCACATGGGCAACAAAAATTGTAATTTTAGAAGATGTTTGTTTTATGAAATTTACTAAAACGTTTAGCATGCACATTGAGTCTGGTCCTCCTGAAATTGCTAAAACAATTCTATCTCCTTCTTGTATTAAGTTATATTTTTTTATTGTATTTTTTATTTTTTCTTCTAAATTTTGCATTTTGAATTTTCCTCCCTATGCTTAAAAAAATAAGTAATAAATTAATATTACTTATTTTACAATATTTTTATGTTTTTTTCAAGTTATTGCTTATTTAAGTGTGTTTTTCAATTTTTTTAAGTTTTCTAATTCTTTTTTTATTTGATTTTTTTCTTTTTCTATTTCTTTTTCTCTTTTTTCTAGATTAATTTTTTGCTTTTCAAATTCTTCTCGTTCTTTTTTTAATTCATTTTGTGATTTTTCAAATTTATTTTTGGATTTTTCAAATTCGCCTTTGGATTTTTCAAATTCACCTTTGGATTTTTCAAATTCACCTTTGGATTTTTCAAATTCACCTTTGGATTTTTCAAATTCACCTTTGGATTTTTC